>JADJJE010000003.1:0-300000 GCA_016706685.1 Sandaracinaceae bacterium
CCAAGGTTGAAGTCGTGGGTTCGAATCCCATTTCCCGCTCCCAGATTTGCTTGTGATTCCGGTCGGTTAGTTTGCGCTAGCCGGCCGTTTTCGTTTTGGGGGCGGATGACTCCTGGATGACTCCTCCGTTGACTCCTGCGCCGATTCTCTGCGCGCGTTTCTCAATGAATTTCATGTACCTGGTGCTTCGACCTTCAACCTTGTCGTTGACTCCCAGTGGGTTGCACCGAAGGCCTCCTGCGTTGCCTCGGGCTTTAGCGGCACCCGGCGGCGGGAGAGAGAGCCACTCGTTCCAGCGCGTCGGCTGGCGCTGCGTTGACTCGGATGCCGGACGTCGGAGGGAACGACCAGGGACATTCGCCACAAGCCTTGTGGCAAATCCGTCGGCGGCGTCGCTGACCCTGGGCCCGCCACTGGACCCTCTGCGCTGATTGATGGGGAATTCGTCGCTTCGTTCAGTGCACGCGACGAGGGCGTGTCGATGGGCACCTCCGCGCTGCAGCAGCAGGTGCGCGCTCCGGCTGGTCATTGACAGGCGAGGGGGTCGACACACACGCTCATCGCGCACTCGCGCGTGGTGCAGTCGTCGTTACTGGAACAGGTCTCGCCGACTTCGAAGCGTGGCACGCACACGTCGTTGCGACAGAGACCCTCGAGGCACGCGCCGACACCGTCGTTGCAGGCCTCGCCGTAGGCTCGTCCCACGTAGCAGACGTTCGAGATGCAGCGAAAGCCGTCCGCGCAGTCGTCGCCGCCGAAGCCTGCGAAGCAAGAGTCCCCCTGTGTGCCGGGTGCGGTGCACACCTCGTTCACGCAGCGGAGGTCGCCGGCACACAAGCGACCGTCGGATGCGCAGGACATGCCCAGCTCCCGCTCCGGGATACAAGTGCCCACTGTCGTTCCGACGGTCCGGTAGCAGTGGAGCGGCCACGCGCAGTCAGCGCCCGTGCAGGACTCGCCCGCCGTGCGCTCTTGGATGCACACACCCGGCCCGCCAATGCCGTCGTCACAGATCAGGTCGTAGTCGCAGTCCGCGGCCAAGCACGACGCTCCCTCGATGGCGCGCGGCGTGCAAACCCGAGGGGAGCCCGTGCACGTGAGTTCTCCCGCGCAGTCGAAGACCGACGAGCACGGTTGGCCGGCAGCGACGGGGGTCGCGCAGAGGTCATCCATGCACACGAGGCCGGCTTGGCATTCCCCCTCCCAGCCGCACCCAGCGCCAACCGCGCCGAGCGCCGCGCACACCCCAGGGCACGCTGCGCCATCCTCGCAATAGCCGCCGGACGTGCAGTGGACGTCGCTCGAGCATGGCGCAGTGACAGCCTGTTCCCCGACGATGATTGGCTGTCCGGTGATGGCCGCACACACCTCGAAGAGGTCGTAGATATCAGGGAGCCAGAGAAAGTAGTCCACCAGCGCGCACGGGTTTGCGGTCGCGAAGGCGTGGCACGCACCTGCCGCGTCGGCGTCGTAGCTGAGCCACTGGTTCGCCACGGCGGCTGTGAAGTCGGCGGAGTAGCGCAGCTCCTGGTCGCGCACGCAGTGGTCGACATCAACGTGGCGCGAGATGCCGCAGGTGACCAGCGCCGTGCAGACGTCGCGCTCGACGACATCGCGGATCTCGTCAAGCGGGATGGGCGGACCCGAACAGTTGGCCCCGCAGAGGGGCCCGCCGTCGACGACGCTCGCGTCCCCGGCACCGCCATCCTGCGGCCCAACGTCGTCGATGGTGGCGTCGCGGGGCCCCGCGTCGCCAGCGGGTGGCGTGTCACCACCGCAACCGGTGGCCCAGACAGAGAGAACGAACAGCCCCACCCAACTTGTCCCGCGAATCCCCTGCATTCGCTCAGGGTCAGCGAAGGCGCGGACGGTGTCAACCGTCGACCTGTCCGTGTGGGTCCGTGCTCGATACTACCATTCAATCATCCAGACGTAGGCATCATGGCTACCGGCGCTGGCGCCTCCGAAGACGCCGGCTGTGCTTCCAACCACATAGACATTTCGTCCCACGGCCCGCACCGAGGTGGCGTCTTCGTCGGCCTGGCCGCCACCCTGTCGAGTCCAGAGTAGGTCGCCGCTGCTGTCGTACATGCGCACGTAGACGTCGGTGGCATCGATGCCAATGTTCGGCCGCTCGAGCGCTCCAAACGTGTCCCCGACGACTACGACGTTGCCCGCTGCATCCACCGCACACGCGCTGCCGTAGTCGTCGTCGGTGGTGCCGAACTGTCGGGTCCAGAGCACATCGCCTGCCGTTCCGTACTTACGCACGTAGGCGTCGCTTCGTCCGACGCCCGCCCCTTCCAGCGCACCCGAGGTCTCCCCCGCGACGATGACGTCGCCGGCCCCGTCGACGCCTACGCCGTTCGCGGCGTCGACGCCCATCGTCCCGAACTGGCGCGTCCACAAAACGACACCTGTCGCGTCATACTTCCGGACGTACGCGTCCTGGTTGCCTGAGGCCGTGCCGTCCAGCTGCCCAAAGGTGTCCCCGACGACGATGACGGCTCCCTCGTCGTCGACGGCCACGGAGTGAGCCGTGTCCATCAGCGCTGTGCCAAATTGCCGCGTCCAGAGCACTGCGCCAGCGGAGTCGTACTTCCGAACATACGCATCACGGCCGCCGAGGCTGGCGCCTTCGAGCCCTCCCTCGGTGTAGCCGGTCACGATGATGTTGTCCTGGCCGTCGATGGCGACGGAGTAGGCGAGCTCCGCGGCGACCGTTCCGAACTGCCGCGTCCACAGGAGCGCGCCGTCGGCGTCGTACTTGCGAACGTAGGCGTCCAGCCCGCCTGCACTCGCCCCCTCCACCGCGCCGGTCGTGTACCCCGCCACGACGACGGCACCGACGCTATCGACGGAAATCGCAGTCGCCGCTTCGTCCCCGGCGGTGCCGAGTTGTCTTGTCCAGAGCAGTGCTCCAGTGGCGCCGTACTTGCGGACGAAACCATCGAAACCTCCTGCGCCGGCGCCCTCGATTGAGCCTGTCGTGTATCCAGCGACGACAACGCTGCCGTCCACGTGGACGCCAACCGCCCATGCGCCATCGCTTCCGGTGCTCCCGAACTGCCGCGTCCAGTCGGACGACACGCAGCTCCGGTCCGCCGTGGTCGTGCCGGGCGTTCCCTCGATGAGACCGGTTGGACACACCTGCCATACCAGACAGGCGACCGCGTTCGTCGACGCACTGTACTCGCCCGGTGAGCACGCCGCGCACCGTCGATCCTCCAGCGACGTCCCGACCTCGCTCGTGTACTCCCCCGGCTCACAGGTCGTCCATGGTTCGCAGACGGTTCCCAGTTCGGCCTCGCCGAGCCACATCCCTTCCGGGCAAGGTTCGCGGCCCCCACCAGCATCGCAGCCATACAGACCGACCGCGAACAAGAACCCAGCCACCTGCCGTTGATATGAGACCATCCCTCGGCGCTCCTTCTCCGTCCCAGCATGGACCAGGCGTCTGAGATGCGTCAATCGTTGTGTCGACCGGTGGGCGTCGCCATCGAGCCCCTTGGCCGACGCTCGTGCGTTCAGCCAACCGCGGAGTGGACGGAGGGATGGTGCAAAGCGATGACGATGAGCTCGTCTTCGAGTCTGGCGAGCACGAGGCGTCGAGCGAGCACTACCGAAGCACGCGCGCGCTCCGAACACAGCCGCGCGAGCTGGCCGCCCATCGCGGCTTCCAGCTGGTGCAGAACGCACGCGACCAGGCGCCAGCTCCAGTGGGTGGGGCACCGGCCCGACACGTTCATCCGCACTCCTTGCACCGTCCCGAATGTTGGGACACCTGATCCTATGCTCAAGGGAAGCGACATCCTCGTTCTCGCAAAGCTCATCTCGGGTGCAGAGATCTCGGTGCGCCCGCTGGCCGAAGCGCTCGACCTCCCTCGCAGCAACGTCGCCCGCAGCCTCGACCGCCTCCGGGCGGCTGGGCTGATTGTGGGCGATGGCATCGATGGGTCGCGCGCGCTCGAGTTCCTGCGGCACGCCGTGAAGTACATCGTGCCGGCCGGCGCTGGGGACAAGCAGGCACGCGGGCTGGCCACCGGATCCTACGCGCCCCCGTTCGATGCGGAGTTCGTCGGCGGCACGACGCCGTTCGTATGGGCGCAAGCGCGCGGCCCCGACAGAGGCTTCCCCATCGAGCCGCTGGCGGAGAACGCCCCAGCTCTGGCCCGCGTAGATCCAACCCTCCGTTCGGTGCTCGCGGCGATCGACGCGCTGCGTGTGGAACGCGCCCGGGAGCGCGAAGCAGCATCCAACTACCTCGCCAACGCCCTCGCCCAGGTGGGCGCCTTCGCGTGACGGGCGATCCGAACAGGGACCGCCTCATCGCGGTGGCGCAGCGGTTGGGACCGCTCATCGACGACGTGGTCTTCGTCGGCGGGACCGTCACCGGTCTGCTCATCCATGCGCCAGCGCCGCGGCTCACGAAGGACGTCGACCTCGTGGCTCCGGTCGACTCCGCGGTTGCCTACGAGAACGACGTCGCGTCCGTCCTGCGCGCGCATGGCTGGAGCGAGGACGACTCGGAAGACGCACCCCGCTGTCGCTGGCGCCACAAGGACGCGGGCATTGCCGACGTGATGTCCCGAGTCGACGCGGGCTTCGGGTTCAGCAACCCGTGGTACCCCGGCGCGCTCGCGAACGCGGAGCCCGTCACGCTTCACCCCAGACCTGACGGTGAGAGTGGTCAGCGTGCCCTACTTTCTGGCGACCAAGATCCAAGCGTTCCTAGGCCGCGGCAACGGCGAGTTCGACTTCAGTCACGACATCGAGGACATCCTCACCGTGGCCGCTGGAGCCAACGACCTGGTGGCCAAGGTGGACGCCTCCGACCTCGCTGTCAGGTCGTTCCTCGTCGACACCCTCGCTCGCTGGACGCACCCGACTGGACCGCTGACGCGAAGCGCGCGCGCGCACTTCCCGGGCACCCCGGCCGGAGCCACCGACGCCAGCCGCACGCTGAGCTTGCTGCGCGAGATCGCTGCCCTGCCCCGCTGACTCCAGCCTTGGTTCCCGCCCGTTCCCGTCTGTACCCACGCGGACCCGCTCTCCCTGAAAAAGGTCGAGGTTTGTTCGCTTGCGACGGGAACGCACGGCCTTTGCCAAGGTTGAAGTCGTGGGTTCGAATCCCATTTCCCGCTCCCAGATTTGCCCGTGATTCCGGTCGGTTAGTTTGCGCTAGCCGGCCGTTTTGGTTTGGGGCTGCGTTCACAGGCGAAACCTGAGGTTGGAGAGGGTCCGCTGAGGTAGCTTGGCCGCATGGTGCCGTGCCAGTGAAGGAGCGAGTGGGATGACGGACGACCCGACGACTACCTCGGAGCTCATCCTCTACCAGACCGAGGACGGGCGTACGCGCATCCAGTGCCGCTTCGAAGACGCGACCGTGTGGCTGACCCAGAAGCTGATGGCCGACCTCTTCGAGATCGGGGTTGGGACGGTCAACCACCACTTGAAGGCCATCTATGAGGAGCGGGAACTCTCGCCCGAGGCAACTATTCGACGCCATCGAATAGTTCGAATCGAAGGGTCACGAGAGGTGGCGCGAGAGATCGAGCACTACAGCCTGGAGGCCGTCCTAGCGGTGGGGTTCCGCGTGCGCAGCCACCGGGGCACACAGTTTCGTCAGTGGGCCACTGCCCGCCTGAGTGAGTACCTGGTGAAGGGGTTCACCATGGACGACGAGCGGCTGAAGAACCCGCCGGGTCCTGGGCAGGTGGACTACTTCGACGAGCTGCTCGAGCGGGTGCGCGACATCCGCTCGTCGGAGCGGCGCTTCTACCAGAAGGTGCTCGACATCTACGCCACCAGCGTGGACTACCGAGCCGACACGGAGCAGTCGCAGCAGTTCTTCGCCACGGTGCAGAACAAGATGCACTTCGCGACGCATGGGCACACGGCCGCCGAGGTGATTGTCGAGCGTGCGGACGCCAGCAAGCCGCTAATGGGTATGCAGACCACGCGGCCCGGCGGCATCATCCACAAGGCCGATGCGTCGGTGGCGAAGAACTACCTGAGCGAGACCGAGCTGCAGGTGCTGAACCGCATCGTGAGCTTGTACATCGAGTACGCCGAGCTGCAGGCCCTCGAGCGCAAGCCCATGACTATGCGCGACTGGATCACCAAGCTGGATGAGTTCCTGAAGGTGTCCGGGCGGCAGCTCTTGGAACATGCGGGCACGGTCACTGCCGCGGCGGCCAAAGCCAAGGCCGAGCGCGAGCATGCGCGCTACCACGCGTTGCAAGACGCGCAGCCGCGCGCGATTGATGGCGAGTTCGAGAAGGTGGCCAAGCAGCTGCAGAAGCCTGCGCCGAAGAGAGGCGCGGGACGCACAGGGGCCGCACGAGGGAAGGCGGGAAAACCAAGGGGGAGAGAGGCGTAGGCGAAGCCGTCCTCGCGTAGGATCCCTGCGTGCAGATCGAGACCGTCACCGCACCCGCAGGAGGCATGCTCGCCGCCGTCCGGTCCGTGCTCGACCACGGCGACCAAGCGCTCCTCTGCGTGGCCTTCGCTCAGACCCGCGGTGTGCACCTCGTCGCGAAGGAGCTCGAGCGGGCCTCCGCCCGCGGCAGCGCACGCGTGATGGTCACCACGTTCGGGTCCACCGCGCCCGCCGCGCTCGCGGCGATCCAACAGACCGGTGCAGACCTGCGTGTCCTCAATCCGGTCGGTGGCACGTACCACCCGAAGGTGTATCTCGGCCGCACCGCCAACAGCATCCAGGCGGTGGTCGGTTCGGTGAATCTCACGTCGGGCCTCGTCGCGAACATCGAGGTGGCGACGGTCATGCGCGGGTCGATCGACGACCGGCCACTCGCCGACCTCTGGAACTGGGCCGAGACCACCTGGGGCCATGATCGCGCAGCGGCGTGGAGTGGTGTCATCGAGCCTGGCCTCGACGAGCCGATCGAGCCGGAGCTGCTGGCCATGCTCGCCGCCGTCGCCAGAGAGAACCCTCGCGTCTACACGCTCGGTCCGTCTGCCGCGGAGAACGTCGTCGCCGACGTCACGGCCTCGGGCCTCTGGGTCGAGACGGCGCGGAGCCGCGAGCGGAGCGCGGGCGCGCAGCTGGTCCCGCCTCGGATGCTGAACCTGGCGTGGGACACGCTCCGCGCGCGCGGCCGCCTGAGCAACCGCGAGATGCTCGAGGAGCTGCGCATCCATCGATCGAGCTTCGTGTGCGCGGTGCTCGCGAGACTGCCCGGCGTCACAGTCGAGCCTGGAAGGTCGATCGTGCTCCGAATCCGCGCTCACTCCACTGAGGCCTAGCGGCCCCAGGACCTCGTTCCACGCGCTAGTGGAGGGTGGGATCGAGCTGATCGGTGCGAGCGCTCTAGAGACGCTCCTCGGCGGCGACGAGTTCGCCGTTCATTCGACGCCGATGCCGAGCCATTTCATGAGCGTGCCGACCCCTGCCAGTGTGAGGATCACGGCCCACAGGATCAGGATCCTCTTGTCGGAATTGTTGATCTGCATCGTGTCTCCGCGGGCTCGGGTCGTCTGCTCTCTCGGGGGGGAGGTCATGGTAGACAAGAAGCGCCGCTGCTGAGTACCCAAAAATCTACGTTCCCAGTAGCGGTGCGACGCTAGCGAAGCACTTCCGCCAGCCGTGGCTCCTGCGAGGTTGGCCCAGGTCAGTCGACGTCCAGGTCGGCGCCGATGGCCACCAGGAACGTCCCGGTGCCGCCCTGATCGCCGGCGTAGTCCGTGAAGCCGAGGGGGTAGGCGTAGCTCGCGCGGAAGAGCAGCCCTTGCGGCGTGCGCAGGCTGAGCCCGAACCAGGGCACCACGCCGAAGGTGGCGAACGTGAGGGTGCTGCCCTCCGCGGCGACCTCGTCGAAGCCCACGTTGATGGCGGCGTTCTGGAGCGAGAGGCCGTAGTCGATGTCCACCCACGGGGCCAAGCGGTGGTTGGCGCCGACCGAGAGACGCATGAGCGGCGCCACGTCGTGGCCGGACTCCACGATGCGATGCGAGCTCGGGTCGAAGCCGTGCTCCGTGGCGCCGGGCGGGCGCGTCCGCTCGTAGACGGTCCACGGCATGACGCCCAGGGTCACGGCCGCGGCGAAGCCCAGGAGCGTGGTGTCGGAGAGCGGGATGTGCACCGCGAGGTTGGGGCCGAACCCACCGTAGGACCGCGGCTTGTCGAGGGGTGGCGTTCCGTAGGCTGAGCCGTCGCTCACGCGCGAGCTCGCGTAGGTGGCCTGCATCCCGAGCGTGACGTAGTCGCCCACGCGGATGCGCAGCTCACCGCTCGTCCAGAGGGTGGGCCTCAGGACCGACGGGTCACCGACCTCCGGGAAGTTGTCGGTGTCTTGCACGCCTCCCTCCACGCTGCCCAACACCTGCACGGTCCCACGCGGCTGGCGGATGAGGGTCTCGCTCACGGGCGCGGCCACGAGCGCGGTGCGCCGGTACTGCGTCTGCGGAGCACACCCCACGAGTGTTGGCCAGATGAGCAACAACCCGGCGAGGACGATGATGTTGGGCTCAGTCTGGCGCATGTGTCTCAGGGGAGCACAGAGCGTGCCGAGCGAGGCGCCCCTCCAGGGAAGCGCGAGGGCGCGCAGCGTGGGGCGCTTCGTGGGCGTGATGAGGTCCACGCGGCACACCTCTGTGACTGGCGGGCACACCCACTCATTCGCTTGGAGATGTGCCCTCAGCCAACGCACTTACCAACATGCACGAGGTCGCCCTCTTCCATGTCGAACGCCGCGCGGTCGCGGAACCAGCCGGTCGTCCGGTGCAGAACGCGTTCGGCGGGACGGTTGTCGCCCGCGTAGTAGCTCATGCGTAGTTGCACGGGCCCAGCCACGGCGATCAACGCATCGAGGTAGTCCGCTAGGGCTGCGAGGCACGCATGTGAGGCTTCTTCCTCGTCGCGATGTTGCTTGGAGAGCGCGGGCGTACTCGAGTACCCGAAGCCGCAGGCACACCCCGAGTACGCCCCAAGCTGGACCACGTACGGAAGGGTGAACTGGGTCCGTGTGCTCTCGTGCCCGCCATCGGGGGCGTACACATGCAGCCCGGGCTTGGCTTCGACCCATGGGACGAGCGGCGGAGCCGTAGCGGCGGCGAGGTAGAGGGCGGTACACATCAGAATGCAGCTCAGTGTAGCGACCGCGAACGCGCAGCGTGACCCCGACACGCTGCCCTGGCATATTGACCAACCACGAAGCGGGGCTCCGCGCCCTTCTCAAACGACGTCCGAAGCGACCAGACACCCAACGGAAGGAGGCTGACATGAACAAGCACAAGCTAGTACTCTTGGGTGGCCTCCCCGGCGAACTACGGATCTCCGCGACGGTCCTGCATGAAGCGGTGGGGGCCCTGATCGAAGGCGCGCGGCTCGCAACGCGCTTCGCGGTTGAGGGGGAGAGCGTGCGCAAGGGGCCGCGACCGGCCTGGCTCGACGCCGCGTGCGACTTCGATGTCACGGCGCTCACGCCTGGGTCAGCCGTCATCACCATGGAGGCAGACACTCTCAAACAGGTCGACCCAGCCCGCTTCGGCGTTGGCGCTCAGCAGTCGCTCTTTGGTGAGGCCGACGAGCACTTCGGTGAACAGACAGCGATCGACATCTTCGGTCGGGTCTTGGCCACCATCCTCGAGGGCGAGGCAGACGATGTCGTTGCGGATCGCCCGTTGCTCGAGAGCTGCGCCAGGTTCGCTCGAGTCTCTGGCCGCGGGCTCGACGGGCTCCGGCTCGAGGGGCTGCGCGGGCGTTCCTCGCCTCTCGTGATCACTCCCAGGGACGCTCCCCACATCGAGCTCCTGCGCGACGAGATCCCAAGGCCACAGGCTGCGCGAGTCGCGGGCACACTCGACACGGTGTCTGCATCGCGACCCGACGTGGTGCTCACGCTGAAAGACGGGACGCGCGTGCCGGGGCGGATGGAGGAGCACAACCTGGAAGCGCTTCGGTCGGTGCTCGGCAAAGAGGTCGTCGTCTCCGGTATGGCCCACTACCGGCCCTCCGGTCGCCTCCTCCTGCTGGACGTCGAAGCTCTCGACGTCGCGCGCCCCGAAGACCGGGTCTTCCAGAAGGCGCCCGTCGCGCGGAAGCAGAAGGTCGTGTGGGAACCGACTGGGCCAAGCGACGCATCAGGGGTCTCCGCGTTCTTCGGGACCTGGCCCGGTGAGGACTCCGACTCCGAGCTGCTCGAGGCGCTCCGGGCCATCGGATGAGCGGGTTGTACCTGCTCGACACCAACGTCGTTCTCGCGCTCGTGCGCGGCAGCGCGTTGGGGACATACATCGACACCTCCTTCCGTCTGAGCGCGGGAAAGCGTCGTCCAGCGATCAGCGTCGTCACGCACGGTGAGCTGCGCGTTCTCGCCAGCCGCAATGGGTGGGGCGGGGCCAAGCTCGCGGCGCTTCAGAACGCGCTCAATGCCCTGGTGACGGTAGATATCAATGTCGCGGAGGTCATCGACGCGTACGTCGAGATCGACGTCTACTCCCAGCAGCACCCTGACGGTGCGCGGAACATGGGCAAGAACGATCTCTGGATCGCCGCGTGTGCGAAGGCTTCGGGCGCCACGCTCCTGACGACCGACAAGGACTTCGATCACCTCACCCCAGGCATGATTTCCGTCGAGTACGTCGATCCTGCCTCCACGCTGCCTGAGGCGTAGCGGGGCAGCGGGTCGTTGCGTCACAACCTCCGTCTGCCGGCCACGCTCATCCGGCCAACGAACGGTGAGCATCAGCGTGCAAGAAGCTGGCGAATGCGCTGCTCCACGTGCTGATCAGAGTGTAGGACGGCGGTGCCATCCTGGATGCTCCTCACACGCCGGGCGATCTCGTCGTCCCACTCGCGATCCAACGCAGCCGGCACGGAGCCCTCACGTAAGGGGAAATCGCCAAAGCGCCCGGCAAGTTCCAGACAACTGGCAGGCCACTCGTCTGCGGCGTACTTGTGGACGGCCTCCGCCACCCAGCGGCTCTTGGACAGGCCACTGGCCCGCGCGGCTCGCTCCACCAACGCGTGCGTCTCAGGGTCCAGATAGAGCGTGATTCGGGACATGCGCGGCTCTCCACGAGAAGGGCGTATATGTGAACGTATACGTTCGGCGACGGACGCGTCAATCCCCGCCCCAACCGCGCCAGTGCGCGAACCGCATGAAACAAGGGGAATCCTGCTTCACGAGCACTGAGGGCCACGAGCACGTCCTCGTCGAGGCTGGCTATCCCTGGGTCTTATCGCGGGCGTCACCGCAACCGCAGGGGCCCAACAGCGAGGGGCCCCAAGACCTCGTGCCACGCGTTGGCGATCTCTGCCTCGTTCTCGACCTCTCGCTCCGCCAGCCAGTCGAGCAGCTGCTCGTCCTCCGGCGGCATATCCGGAAGCAGCCGCAGCGGGATGGCCGTGCCGTAGCGGTCGTCGTCCTCCCAGTCGTACTCGTCGAAGAGGTAGTGGTGTCCGAACTTCTCGCGGTGAAGCGTGTAGCTGAGCACGCCATCTTCGCCCTGCCGGGCGACCCCAACACCGCCGTTCCGCGCATGAATCACATAGGCGCGCCCCAGGATGACCTCGTCTCTCGGAACCCGTCTCGCGATGAGGGTCTTTCGATCGGTGGACATCCAACCACCCTACCACCGCCTCGGGCCTGCGGTAGAGGGTCGAGCGATGGCCAAGACGGATCCCGAGCCAGTGCGCCTCGCCATGGAGAGCGATCAGAGTCTACCCGCCGTTCACTCGACGCCGACGCCGAGCCACTTCAGGAGCGCGCCGAGCCCAGCCAGTGTGAGCATCACGGCCCACATGATCAGGAACCGCTTGTCGTACTTGTTGATCTGCATCGTGTCTCCTGAGTGTCCGAGAAGTCTACGTACCAAGTCGTCTGCGAGAGACGCCATAGGTCAGCGCGGCAGCAACCCACCGCCACCACCCCCACCGCGGCCGCCCTCCACCGGCCGGTGCAGCACCAGCTCCTCCCCGGCTGCCTGCCCGTGCGCGAACGCGGCGTTACGCGCCCGGCCTGAGCGCCGGTGGGTGCGCACCCGCGGGTGCCGTCGGTGGTAGTACGCCGAGACGCCCGCGTCGCCGACCCACACGAGGCCCTGCTCGGCCGATACTCGCTGCTCTCGCTCGAGCTTGTCTCGGAAGCCGCGCATCACGCCCACCAGGAAGGTGCGGCGGTCGCGATCGCCTTTCACGGCATGCGCCGCGCGGTGGCGCCTCCACGCGGCCTCGCCCGCCTGCAGGAGGAAGCCGTGCACGTACTCGGCCATGCGAACGTTGGCGCGCGTGCCGCAGATCTCGAGCACCGCTCCGCGCCGCCCCTCGAGCGGGCGAAAGGAGTGGGTCCAGATGGCCTCCACGAAGAAGTGCTTCGTTAGGATGGAAGCGAGCACCCGCTCGTGCTCGTCGTGCCGCGCCTTGACCGGACCCACGTGCGCAAAGGTGAAGTCCCGGTCGTCCACGCGCGTGTCGCGCTCGCGGATGTTGTGCTCCAGCATGAGCCGCCGCGCCTGCTGCATGGCGGCATCCGCCTCGTGGGGGTTGTCGCTCCCGGCGAGCGCAAGCAGGCGGCGCACCTTGTCGATCACCCGGGCTGCCTCCGTGGGCGTCGCGCCATCTCCGGGCGCCGAGGACACGCCCGCCGCTCGGGCGTCTATCCCGCGCGCCTCACACACCGCGCGGAACGCTGGCCCATGCGAGGTCTCCGACACGCACAGCACCTCCGCCACGAACTGGTGCGCCATCTCGTGCTTGAGCACCTCGAGCACCTCCGCCCACGGGTGCTCCACCACCAGCCGCCGGGACACCTCGATGGCCCGCGTCTCGGGCACGAAGCGCGCGAGCACCGACGTGAGGTCCGAGAGCGAGAACACGGGCGGGCGCATCCGGTCCTCGAAGAGCGACCAGTTGGTGCTCTTCCAGCGGTCACGGAGCTCCTCGAGGATCAACCGCTCGAGCTCGTCGTTCAGCGCATGGGGGGCCGGCATGGCGGGCAGCTTTTGCTGAGGGCGGGGTGGGTTCAAGGCGCCGCGGCGATGAGATCGCGGCGCTGGTCCATTCCTGCCGTGTAGTCTCTCGGGTCATGACCAGCGCAGCAGCGTCGAACGTCCCGCGGGTGATGCTCGCGCCCCTGTGGCTCAGCTGCCTGGTGGCGTGCGGAGGCAACGCCACGGACGCCGAGCGCGCCTCAGCGGCACCCACAGCTGCTGCCCCGGCGGCGGCGCCCTCGGAGGTGGCCGCGCCTCCCGCTGCCCCAGCGAGCGACGCTGTCGTCAACCTGCTCGCCGCCGGGCCGGTGACGCTGCACGCGTCAAGCGCCTACAGGGCCGACCCGAGCCAGTTCGCCAACCTCGTGGACGGTGACGCGAACACCGCCTACCGCTTCGGCACCGGAGACGTCGACAGCGCGTGGTTCGTGGTCAGCATCCCGGCCGGCGTTCACGTGGAGGGCCTCGAGCTGATCGTTGGGCACGGCGGCCGCGACTCGGAGGGTGCCCTCTTCCAGCGTCACCCGCGCGTGCGGTCTCTGTTCGTCAGCCTGGGCGACATGAACGCTCCCATCCTCGCGAGCCCGGAGTTCGATGCTGCGTCGGCCGCGCTCCAGCGAGCAGACCTGCGCATCGACGGACCCGCGAACGTGATGATCGGGGTCGACGCGGTGGACAGCCCCGAAGGCGCCATCCCCCGGGAGCTGTGGCTGAGCGAGCTCCACCTGCTCGGGCGCGTGGACGCGAGCGTGGGCCCGCGCACCCCGACGTATCGGCTGGGGCGCCGGCCGCTGGTGCTGCCCGGAGCCGACGACACACCCGAAGCGCGCTTCCGAGCGGCACAGGAGGAGCGCATCGTGGCCAACGCCTCGCTGCAGATCATGGGGGCGGGCGGAGATGCCTTCGAAGCCCTGCTCCGCGCCGAGCGCGAGGCGAACGCGGACGGCGCCGACCTCGAGGCCGTCGACGCATGGGCCAACGTGGTCTTCGAGGCGTGCGGCTTCGCGGGGCTGCGTCGGGAGTGGGAGGTGGCGATGGACGGGGCGCGAGACGTGCTCGAGTACCATCGCATGAGGGTGGTCTACGCGCGCATCACGCAGGGCGAGCCCGAGGACGAAGACGCCTTCGACCGATACGCCGAGGCGAACCCGTTCACTCCGGAGGCGCTCGCGTTCCGCCGCTACGTCATCGAGGAGCTCGACCTGGCCGGGCAGCGCGCCCTTCGAGCGCAGGGGCTGCTGGACCGGCTGCAGAACCACATCGCGACCGAGCCGTGCGACGCGACGCCCGACTACGCGCGCTACCCGCCGCCCACTCGCGAACGACGCTGACGAATCTCGTGAACCGATCGCCGTCGGTCGTCACTTCATCGAGGCGCGCCCTCCATCGCCGCGCGAAGGACCCACTCGATGACTGCCTCCACCCTCGCGCGCCGGCACACGGCCCCGCGGACCCTCGCCACCCTCGCCTCGCTGCTCGCGCTCACCGCCTGCCAGGACGCGTCGCCCAACACGCCGCAGCCGGACGCGGGCCCCATGGACCCCGCCAACGCATGCGAGGCCGCCGTGCGCCCGCTGCCCATCCCGTTCGACTACGAGCTGGCCAGCGACCACCTCTCCGTCGCGACCGATGGCGGGCCCATCGCCGTGATGATCGGGCCGTGGGGCGCGCACGTGCAGCCGCACACCGGGCACCCGGAGGGGAACGTGAAGGCCGACTGGTATGGGCTCTGGACGCCCACGCGGACGTCGCCGGGGCTGGTGGAGGTGTCGTGGGACGATGGCGCCGTGACCCCCGGTGGCTGCGACCCCGGGGCGCGCTGCGGTGTGTCCACGAGCCACCTCGAGGCGCGCATCCCCTGGTACCGCTTCCCGGCCGACAGCGTGCGCCTGGTGCGCGTGGAGCTGCTGGGCGTCCAGAGCTCGGACCCGTACGACGGTCAGTCGTGGGAGGTGGAGCTCGACCTGTGTCCCTACCGCTACGTGCTCGGGCACGTGGGGGCCATCGCGCCGGAGCTGGCCGACGCCATGGTG
Source organism: Sandaracinaceae bacterium (assembly GCA_016706685.1). Taxonomy (NCBI): domain Bacteria; kingdom Pseudomonadati; phylum Myxococcota; order Polyangiales; family Sandaracinaceae; species Sandaracinaceae bacterium. Next base: position 14,988 of record JADJJE010000003.1, read on the forward strand.
GCCGCCGGGGGCATCGACCCGCGCGTGGCTCCGCCCGTGGGGGTCAACCTCATCGAGGGCCACACCTTCGACGCGCCCGCCGGGATGGCGCTGGCTCGCCCGCAGATCAAGGCTGGCGTCATCGCCGAGAACGCGGCGTACCGCACGGGGCTCGACTCCGTGCCCGAGGTGCCGTGGGCGCAGATCGAGTGGACGGCCAACCACCGCGGCGACAGCACGGCGGGCATCGCGCGCTCCGAGTATTCGTACATGGAGCCTGCGCTGCGCGAGGCGCTGGGCGACATCCTCGAGGCCCAGGCCGGCCCCGTGGACGACTTTCGCTACGAGGCGCCGGCGCGCTGGCTGTGGACGGCCGAGCACGTGCTCGAAGCCACGTCGCCCTTCGCGCGCACGGAGTCCACGGGCCTGCTGTCCGGCGTGGGCGGGTGGTTCCAGCGCCCGGAGAGCGGTGTCTGCGACGCGAACCCGTACGACACGGCCGAGTGCTCCGAGGTGCTGTCCATCTTCCCCGTCCACACCGAGGGGGCCTACTACGACCCTGCCAACTATCACGAGGCCGACGTGCGCTACCTGCTGCACCGCGGCCGACTGACGGGCGACACGTCGCACTTCCTGGGCTTCGCGGAGATCCTCTCGCCCACCGTGCCCGACCCCACCAGCGGCGTCCTGCGCGTGAAGTGGCGGCACACCTACACGGTGCAGTACCAGGCCATCGCCTACCGCTTCGACCCGGCCACCTCGACGATGCGCTTCCGCTACGGGCCGCTGATGAACGAAGAAGACGTGGTGGACCCCTACTCGCTTCCCGCCCCGGCCATCCCCGCAACGAGCGATGCGTGCACCGCGAGCACGCTCATCTGCATGACCCAGCTCAGCTACGGGCGCTTCTGAGGCGAGGCGCCATCCCAGTGGGCGGCGAGCGCCGATGGACGTCACGCAGCCGACCGCGTAGCGTCCCGCGATGAGCGACACGCGAGACCAGCGAGACGACTGCGACGTCCTCGTCGTGGGCTTCGGGGGAGCCGGGGCCTGCGCCGCCATCGAGGCCCATGATGCGGGCGCCCGGGTCGTGATCGTGGAGCGCTTCGACGGTGGCGGGGCGACGGCGCGCAGCGGCGGGGTGGTCTACATCGGAGGGGGCTCGCCCTCGCAGGGGCGCGCAGGCTGGGACGACTCTGTGGAGGCCATGTACGGCTACCTGCGCGAGGAGACCGAGGACGCCGTGAGCGAAGAGACGCTGCGTGCGTTCTGCGCGCGCAGCCTCGACAACGCGGCCTGGCTCGAGGCGCAGGGCGCGCGCTTCACGCTGCCCTTCTTCGCGGCGAAGACCACGCAGCCGCCTGACGGCTATGGGCTCTATTGGTCGGGCAACGAGAAGCAGCGGGCGCACGCGGCGAAGCCCGCGCCGCGCGGGCACGTGGTGGATGGCGACGGCATGACCGGGCATGTGCTCTTCGCAGCGCTCGCGGAGGCCGTCGCGCGGCGCGGGATCGAGGTGCAAAGGCACACCAGCGCGCAGTCGCTGGTGGTGGCCGGCGACGGCACGGTGGTGGGCGTGGAGCTCCTCTCGCTGCCAGCCTCGCAGCCCCTGCGTGCGGCGCACCTGGGACTGAGGGGGGTGTTCGAAGCCCTCCGCTCGGCGAGGTCCAAGCGAGCCGAGCGCGCGCGTGAGGCCCTCGCGGCCTTCGAGCGCCGCTGGGGGCGGGTGTCCCGGATCGACGTGCGAGGTGGGGTGATCCTCGCGAGTGGCGGGTTCGTGTTCAACCAGGCCTTGCTCCACGAGCGTGCACCACGATATGCCGAGTGCATGCCCCTCGGGACGGCGGGGGACGATGGCACGGCCATCCGCCTAGGCGAGGCGGTGGGAGCGGTGAGCGGCGAGACCGAGCGCTGCGCGGCGTCCCGCTTCATCGCTCCGCCCGAGGCGTTGGTGACCGGCGCGCTGGTGGACGAGACGGGCCGCCGCTTCTGCGACGAGACGCTGTACGGCGCCACGCTGAGCAAGGCCATCAGCGAGCGCCCGGGCGGGGTGGCGTACATGCTCACGGACGCCGCCATCCGCAGCCGCGCCGAGCAGCAGATGAAGCAGGAGGAGCGCGTGCGTGACTTCACGCTGGGGCAGCTCGCCGCGGGGCACGCCAACCACCTGCTCTTCCGGAACTACTGCTACCTGACCAACCGCCACGTGAACCGTCGCCGCGCGCCCACGCTCGAGGCGCTCGAGCAAGCCCTCGCGATGCCGCCCGGGGCGCTGGTGGCAGCCGTCCGCGAGTACAACGCCGCTCTCGCCAGCGGCCAGCCCGACGCGTTCGGGAAGGCCCGTGAGTCGTGTGCGCCGCTGCTTCAGCCGCCCTTCGACGCGATCGACTGCTCGCTCGACAGCGCGCTCTTTCCAGGCCCCTGCCTCACGCTCGGAGGGCTGCGCGTGGACGGTCTATGCGGGCGCGCGCTCCGCGCCGACGGCAGCGAGATCCCCGGCCTCTACGCCGCAGGGCGCAGCGCCGTGGGCGTGGCCTCACGCTCCTACGTGAGCGGACTGTCGCTCGCGGACTGCGTCTTCAGCGGGAGGAACGCGGGCCGTGACGCGGCCGAGCGCGCGGCCCGCGCGGGGGCAGGGCTCCGCTCGTAGCGGGGCTGCGCTCAGGGCACGGCGAGCTCGATCACGCTGCAGTGCCCCGAGACGCACTCCGCGCGCAGCCCATCGAGGATGGGCACGCAGGGCGGGCACTCGGCGGCCGGGTCACACACCAGGGCGGCATAGCTTCCGCGCGCAGGGTTGAACGCCACCACCTCGGCACGGCCCAGCACGCCACAGGCGCAGCACTCCCGGGGCGCCAGCTGACACTCGTCGCGGTTGGTGCACGAGGTGAGCGGGTCCGCACGGAGGTTGCGGGCCTCGCACTCTCCGGCGCTGCACACCGCCAACAGGAAGGGGTCCTGCTCGATGAAGCACGTTGGGCAGCCCACCGTGTCGCGGCAGGCGCGCGTGCGGTTGGCCTCCACCTCGTCGTCGGCCACCGCGACCATGTCCGTGGCCGTCGCGGCCCCACAGCTGCCGCAGCAGGTCTCGGGCAGCAGCGTGCAGTCCGATGACACGCTGCAGGCGCCGCCGCCCGCGCTGTCGCGACGCCCACCATCACCGAGCGCGTCGTGCGACTGGGCGCAGCCCATGAATGCCACTGAGGCGAGCAAGAGGCTGACGCAGACGAGACCGAGTGGCGTGGCGGGTGTCATTCCCACAGCGTACCGGAGGGAGTGGTGGCAACGCACGGTGGGTGGGCGCAGGTGGCAGCGCCTAGTCGTCCCACGGGTCCAACACATGGTTCGTCCGGCGTGGGGCGCGCTGCGGGGGGTCCGCCGAGAGGACATCCGGCAGAGGCTGAACGCGTCCACTCGGGCCGCGCAGCGCGTGCACCGCGTCATTGCCCGGCGGCAGCGTGGTCTCGAACTCGGAGAGGGATTCTCCGCAGTGCGCGGGGATGCCACCGGCCCACGGGAAAAACACGACGCCGTCGCGCAGCTGAACACGACCCGGGACGCCATCCAAGCAGCTGTGGATCACCGACCAGCGCACCCGCATGCCGAGGCCGTGCCGGTAGGCGACGGGTGGCCACTCGCTCGTTGGCAGGTGGTACACGAACGGCGGGTAGTGAGCGCGCCGCACGGTCGTGGCCCGCGCCACGTCGACGAAGTGCGTGCCTGGCGGCGGAGGCGCCTCGCCCACGGGGAGGCTGGGCACCTCGCTGTCGGCCACGGGTGCGGGCACCACCACGGCTGCCGGCTCTGGGACATCCGGTGCTGCGTCGCGTGCGGCATGGGGCTCGGGCGTGCTGCAGGCCAGCAGCGCGAGCAGGAGCACCGCGAACGGGGTCCATCGCGCCGACGAATCAGTGAACAGCATCGCGTGGGCTCACGGGCCGAAGGGGCCCCTCGAGTCCAGGGTTAGCCGGTTCTGCACCGAAAGGCCACCGTGCCGAGCGAAGGACCGCGCTACAGCGCGACCTTACCGTGGTTCTCCGCCGAGTCGTCGTCCTGCATCGGCTTCCCGCTCATCGCGGCCTTGGCCGCGCGGAACGCCAATTTGATGCCCTTGGCGCCCGCCATGTCCCAGTACTCCGCGGCGGTGGGGCGGAATTCCAGCAGGAGGATGTTCGGGTCGTTGGCGTCCTGGAACCACACGCGCATGGGCTCGCTCCACAGCTCGGCCACCTTGGCACGGTCGTGGTGCGTGCTGGCTTCGCCCTCGATGCACAGGTACACCAAGCGCCCTTGCATCACCACCAGGGCACGTGGGTCGCGCGCGAGCTCGGTGACCAGGTCGTTGGTGGTGCTGGTGATGAACCACAGGCGCGCGTCGTCCTCCACCTTCCCCACGCTCATGGGGCGGGCGCGCGAGGAGCCGTCGGCGCCGTGGGTCACGAGCATGGCCGTGTCGAAGCTTCGGGCGAGCGCGACGATGTCCTCGGGGGTCTTCGTGGTGTGGTCCTCGCCGTCGCGAGCACCTTTTTGATTGAGTTGGTTGGCCATGGCGGGCCTGGTTGCAACATGCGTGCCCCGCTGCGGCGTCACCGGCGCACCCTAGGCGGCCGTGACCTTCAGCCCCACGATGCTGACCACCAGCAGCACCACGAACACCACGCGCGCGGGGCTCACGGCCTCACCGAACAGCACCACGCCCGCGCACGCGGCGCCCAGCGCGCCGATGCCCACCCAGATGGGGTAGGCCGTGCCGATGGGCAGCGTGCGCGTGGCAAACGCCAAGAGCCACATGCTGCCGGCCAGCGCGACGACGGTCACCACCGAGGGCACCAGGCGCGTGAAGCCCTTGGTGTAGACCAGCCCCACGGCCCAGACCACTTCCAGAATTCCTGCGAGAACGAGCGCGAACCAGGCCATGTTGGCCCTACGATAGCCGCGCCGCGCTCAGTCGCCCACCTGGCGCGCCTGCAAGAGCGCCAGCAGCTCCACCACCTGGCGGCGCGTGGCCACGATCTCGGAGCGCATGCGCAAGATGACCTCGGCGCCGGCCCAGTTGACGTCCAGCTCGTGGACGAGCGTGCCCACCACGCGCGCCACCTCGGCCTGCTCGTCGGTGTAGTGCTCGGCGTCGCGCTCGAGGTGGCCGTCGTCGCACAGCTGCTCGAACAGCTGCATGTCGTGGTGCAGGAGCTCGAGCAGCTCGAGGAGTGGGATGGCTCGGGTCACAGTCGAATCTCCTCGCGCACGGGCTCGCTGTAGAGCGCGGACGCAGCAGCCGCGGCAGTGGCGAAGGCTTCGTCGGCTTGGTCGGGGAGGCGCACGCTCAGCTCCACCATGAGGTCACCGCGCTCGTCCTTGCGGGCCACGCCCTTGCCGCGCAGGCGCAGCTTGCTGCCGGTCTGCGAGCGCGGCGGGATCTTGAGCTGCACCGTGCCGTCCAGCGTGGGGATGGAGACGCTGGCGCCGCTGTACGCCTCGGCCACCGTGACCGGCAGCGTGAGGAACAGGTCGAGCCCCTCGCGGCGGAAGTGCGGGTGCGGCTGCACGCGCGTCTCGATGACCAGGTTTCCGGGCGGGCCCCCGTTGCGGCCGGGGCCGCCCTTCCCGCGCACCGTGAGCACGCTGCCGTCTTCGGCGCCGGGAGGGATGCGCACCGTGATGGTGCGCTGGTCGTGCAGCACGCCCTCGCCCTCGCACGCGTGGCACGCGGTCCGCACGGTGCCCTCGCCGTCGCAGGTGGGGCAGGTGGTGACGAACGACATGGGCCCCTGCACCACCTTGCGCCGCCCACGACCGCCGCAGTCGCTGCAGGGCGTGGGGCTGGTGCCCGGCTCGTCGCCGCTCCCGGCGCACACGGTGCAGGGCGTCTCGCTGGGCACGTCCACCTTGAACTCGGCGCCGCGCAGCGCGTCCACGAAGGGCAGCTCCACGCGCGCGCCGATGTCGTGGCCCGCTCGGGGTGCGGCGGCCCGCGGGCTGGCGCGGCGCCCGAAGATCTCGTCGATGTCGAAGTCGAAGTCGTGCCCGCCACCGCCACCGCCACGCCGAGCGCCGCCGCCGTCGGGCCGGGAGCGCTGCTGCTCGCTCCACTTCTTGTAGGCGCGCGCCTGCTCGGGGTCGAAGCCGCCGCGCAGGCCGTCCGCGCCGAATTCGTCGTAGAGCTTGCGCTTCTCGGGGTCGGACAGCACCTCGTGGGCGCCGGCGATCTGCTTGAAGTTCTCCTCGGCCTCGGGGTTGCCCGGGTTCAGGTCGGGGTGCCACTTGCGGGCGAGCTTTCGGTACGCCTTCTTGATCTCCTCGGGCGTGGCCGCCGAAGTCAGCCCCAGGCGGGCATAAAGGTCGTCTGCATTCGCCATGGGGCCAAGGATACCCTCTTTACACGGCGGTCCATCCCATCTATCGGTGAGGGATGCTCTTCAAACCGGAACATCTGAGCGAGCTGAACCTGTTGGCGCAGTTCGAAGCGGGCGACCCGTCCATTGGCATCAAGGTGCACTCCACGGCGGCGCCCGAGTCCGTCTCGGCGGCGGCGCGCCTCTACAAGAAGGGGCTCACCACCCAAGTGGACGGCGGCTACCTCACGCCGCTGGGCCTCGACGCGGCACAGCAAGCCCAGACGCTGCTGCGCGTGCTGCGCTACGAAGAGATGTGAAGCGAGGCGGGCCAGGCATCACGCCCGGCCCGCTCCCGTTCAGGCGCCCGCGTTGGGTTTCGCGACCCGGCGGCGGCGGCGCACCACCATCAGGCCGAGCACGCTCATGGCTCCCATGAGCGGCAGCGCGTTGCTTTGGCTCGCACTGGTGGTGACACGGCAGCCACAGCCCCCCGCGCTCGTGGGTGGCGTCTCGCCTGCGTCCACGCCCCCGCCTTGGTCGCCCGAAGACGCGTCCATCATGGCCGCGTCGTCGCCGGCATCGGACACCTCGGCGTCAGCGCCCTGGTCGCTAACTTCGCCCCCATCGGGGAGCGTGTCCGCGTCGGTGGGCACGCCCACATCGGTGATGGTGCCTGCGTCCGTGGCGGTGCCTGCGTCCGTGACGGTGCCTGCATCCGTGGCGGTGCCTGCGTCCGTGGTGGTGCCTGCGTCCATGCTGGTGCCTGCATCGGTGTTGGTGCCTGCGTCCGTGGCGGTGCCCGCGTCCGGCAGCACGACTCCCCCGTCCACGCACGCGGGGTTGGTGGTGTAGCTGCAGGCGTTGCCCGTGCAGGCATCGATGGTGCAGGGGTCGGCGTCACCGCACTGCGCGGCCGACGTGCAGCAGCCCCCGATGGGGTCGAACGCACACGCGTTGCCGGTGCAGAGGTTGGTGGTGCACGCGTTGCCGTCGTCGCACTGCGCGGCCGAGGTGCAGCAGCCCCCGATGGCGTTGAAGGAGCACGCGTTGCCTGCGCACACGTTCGTGGTGCACGCGTTGCTGTCGTCACATTGCGCGGCCGAGGTGCAGCAGCCCCCGATGACGGTGAAGACGCAGGTGTTCGCGCTGCACAGGTCGGCCGTGCACGGGTTCCCGTCGTTGCAGTCGGCCGAGGCGGCGCAGCAACCCGGGATGGGGTTGTGAGCGCACGCGTTGCCGGTGCAGACGTCCGTGGTGCACGCGTTGCCGTCGTTGCACTGAGCGGCCGCGGTGCAGCAGCCCGCGATGGCCGTGTTGCTGCACATGCCCGGCTCGGCGCAGGTGTCCGTGGTGCAGACGTTGGCGTCGCTGCAGTTGAAGGGTGCTGCCGCCACTTGGCAGACGCCGGACGAGCAGGTCTCGTTGCCGTTGCACACGATTCCGTCGGGGCAGGCCGACCCGTTGGGGCGCCGCGCGTCCGAAGGGCAGATCGTGGGGAAGACCGGCCACACCAAGAGCTGGTCCTGGCAGACCTCTTGCGCGTCACACGGCCCGGTGGCCGGGCGGCACACCGTGCCGGGAGCCAGCGAGGTGTTGCCCGGACAGGCGTTGGACATCCCGGTGCAGGTCTCGACCACATCGCACAGGTTGGCGGCGGAGCGACACACCGTCCCAGCCTGGGCTACCACGTCCATGGGGCAGGTCAGCGTGCTCCCGTCGCACGTCTCGGCCACATCGCAGCCGCCAGTCACCGCCGCACGGCAGACCGTCCCGGCGGTGGCCACCGCGTCCGTCGGGCACGACACCTGGACGCCGTCGCATGCCTCTGCGGCGTCACAGGGCACCGTACCGGGGCGGCACACCACCCCAGCGGACGTGACCGTGTCGGTGGGGCAGGCCGCCGACGTCCCGAGGCACATCTCCACGTTGTCACAGGGCCCCGTCGCGGCACGGCAGACCGTGGCGGTCGAAGCGAAGACGCAGCTGCCGTCCACGTAGCCGCCCGCCGCGATGCTGCACGCCGCGCAGTCGCCCGCCACGCCGCCGCCGCACGCCGAGTTGCAGCAGACGCCGTCCACGCACATGCCCGAGCTGCACTGTGCGCCAGTGCTGCACGCCTCACCGCGCGGGGTCATGGGCGAGACGCGCCGCACGAACAGCTGGTCCGACCGAGAGAGCGCGTCGAACGACTCGTAAGCGACGAGGAACTCGTTGTTGCCCACGGACGCCACCTGTCCGAGACCCGTGGCGGCGCGCACCGTGCCGAGGTCGAAGGGCCCCTCCACGAGCCCGCCGTCATGGTTGAGCAGGTAGCCCGCGAGCCCGTTTCCGTTGGTGGAGTGCCCCACCAGGAGCGCCTGCGTGCCGCCCCACGCGAGCGACTGCTGCGTGACGGGCTGCACGCCGAAGGTGAAGGCCAGCTCCGCGCCCGTGGTGCCGTCTTCGAGCACGCTGCGAACACCGAGCGTCCCTGCGGAGGTGCGCCACGAGACGAGCCAGCCCTGGTCGGTGGCCGTGACCTCGGGGATGGTGTCGTCGCCCGCCGCGGTGGTGATGGTGATGGCGTTCTGGTCCAGACGGGTGCCGTTGGAGAGGATGCGCAGCGCATAGATGTCGCGGCCCGTCGTCGCCGAGTTACGGCCGTCGGTCCACACCGCCAGGTGCACGCCCTGGTAGGCATCGGCGGTGATGTCTTCCTTGGTGCCCGCCGCGGCAGAGACCGTGTACGAGGCCCCGAGCGCCCCGGTCGGGCTGACCACACGCGCGATCGAGCCGTTGTAGAACGCCATCAGCCCGCTGCCGTCGAACGAGAGCCGCGGCGAGTCGGAGGTGGCACTGGTCAACACGTTCGCCGTCTGGGTGCCCGTGGGCGAGAACAGGTAGATGCGTGTAGACGGCATGGCGATGGCGAAGCCGTTGGCGGTGGCCTCGACGTGCCCGCGCATGCGTACTTCGTCTGCCAGCGTCGTCGCGGAGAGAACGACCGGGCCGTTGATCACAGTGCCGTCCAGCGCGAGCCACTCGGCGTACAGCGAGCCCGACTCGTGGTGCAGCAGGGCATAGGCGTTCCCGTCGCTGGCCAGACCCTGGGCCGTCATGACGGGCCGCTGGTACTCGAAGGTGGCCGTGGGAGGGGCGGTGGCGGGCTGGCTCAGGTCGTTGAAGTACGCCGAGACGGTGGTGGACTCCACCACGCCGAACGCCTCGTCGTCGCCCCACGCGATGTCGCCGAACGAGAACGAAGGAGTGAGACGCGGATAGGGGCTGACGGCCGGCGCGGACGGCACCCAGACGTTCAGGCTGTGGGTGGTCCCGAGCACGTAGATTTGAAACGCCCCGTCCTGGAAGATGGCCGAGTGCAGGGGCAAGAGGCTGGTGAGCGTGAGCGGCGTCCCCACCAGGGCGCCCTGGGCGTTCACCTCGGCCAGCTGGGTGCGCGCGGACGCCCCGATGCGAGACGTCATCAAGAACCGACCTGCGCTGGCGAACAAGAGCGGGGTGGACTCGGTCTCGTTGGCAACGGTGAACAAGGGGTCGCCGTCGGCGTTCCCCACGGTGCCATCGGCGGCGATGGTGGTGGTGCGGATGTCCAGCGTGGGCGCGTCGATGAACCGGTCGTCCGTGTAGGCGACCAGATACCCCGAGGGGGTGGCCACGGCGGCGGGCGAGTACTGGGCACCCACCGCGGTGGCGATGTTCAGCGGCGTCATGTCCGTGAGCGTCAGGTTGGTGGCGACGCGTGCGCCGAGCACGTTGCGCGTGGTGCCGCTGCCCTGCGTCCAGGTGAGCAGGTATCCCGAGGCGCCGCGCGCCACCTTCACGTCGCTGCCCGCGGTGAGCGCCAACGCCACCGACGAGACGAGCGCACCATTGGTGCCCACGCGATGGACGTTGACCGTGGTCCCGCTCAGGCAGAAGAGCACGATCTCGGTGCCGTTCCAGAACGTGTCGAGCGGGGCACACGTGGACGCCAACCCGGTGACCTCCACGGGGAGCGTGTCCAGGAGGCCGGGGCCGGGCACGGTGAAGAGGCGGTAGTTGAAGGACGTGCTCGCCATGCGGGCCAGCACCAAGTACGTGCTGCCCGTCCAGACGGCCTCCACGTTGCTGTACACGGACGAGATGGTGGTGGGGGTGCGCACCACGGGGCGCAGCGGAGGCCCGATGGTGGGGTCCAGCACGGCCGGGTACTGCACGCGCGCCAGCACCGACGGGTCGATGCGCAGCTCGATGCCCCGCTCGGTCGGCATCGAGAGCACCGCGAAGCGTTCCCCGTCGGCGCCGATCAGCACGCCGTCGGAGTACGCGATGGCGTCGTCGCCGTGACCGAAGAGCACGCCCTGCTCCGCCCGCCGCGCTGCCCCGAGGCCACTGGCCGCCACCTCGATGACGAAGTCGCCGCGCCCCTCGGGCTCTGACGGGATGAGCCACGACTGCTCCACGGACCCTGCGGAGGCCGTGATGACCTCGGTCACCTCGCCGCGCTCGGTCTGCATGCGGGTGGCGTCACCGCCCTCGGTCCACGCCGCGTCGCGCGCGTTGGCCATCGAACGGCCGCGCCCCACACGGGTGGTGGCGAGCGTGAGAGCCGCCGCGCCTGCTGGGCGACGCACCTCGATGCCCTCCGCGAGCAGCGCGACGCGCGTGCCATCGCGCAGGGTGGTGGTTCCGTCTCGGAAGGCGGCGGGCTGGGATGCGTCGGGGGTGACGACGAGCGCCGGCGCAGGAGTGGTGGCGACGGGGCGCGTGCTCGCGGACCCCGTGGGAGACGCGGTCTCGTCGTGTTCGCACCCGGCCACCAGGAGGCCGATGACGAGGACGGCGCGCGCCACGCGCGGGACGAGGGGGCAAGCGAGGCTGTGAGTCATGGCTGACTTCCTGGGGCGGGACCGAGTGGGGGAGGCGATGGACCACCCGAACCCGATCGACCCCGTGCCCTGCCTCCCAGCCATGCCGAGAGGCAGACCGTCGTCCACCTCAGTTCATCCAGTCCATCCCGAGCGGGTGACAGCGCTGTGCGCTGCATCACGAGAATACCGACACTGGCCGCCCGGCGCCAGCCGCCCGCTTCTGGCAGGTGCGCTCCATCACGATGACGTCGTGACGACGGCGACTGCACCGTTCTGAGCGAACTTCGCGCGCTGCACCCCTCCAGCAGGCGTGGCCCGGATGTTGCTGGCTTGCCGGATCATGCCCAACACCGAGACCACCCCCGAGACCCCCTTCGAACCCACCAGCTTGCGCGAGTCACTGCACGCGGTGCGCGACGAGCTCCGCACGCTGGCCGACGAGATCCGCGTGCGCGCCCACTTGGGCGGCATGGACGCGAAAGACGCCTGGGCGCGCGCCGAGGAGCGGCTGTTCACGTTCGAGCAACAAGCCCTGGCCTTCGGCGCCGACGCGAAGGTGGAGCTGCAGAACGCGGAAGGGGAGCTGATCCACGCTTGGGGCGACCTCAAGGTGGAGCTGCTCCGCATTCGCGACTTGTTGTCGGGCGCCGACAACGCCGCGTGAGATGCGGCGTGCTTCAGCGGGCGCTCAGTGCGCGGGCACTGCGGCAGCGCTCGGGGTGCTGAGCGCGGCCGGCTCCACGCGAGCGCGCAGCATGGGGGCGAACGCGTCACGGTAGAAGTAGGCCAGCGCCACCTCGAGGGCGAGCAGCACCAAGGGGAGGCCCAACCCGCCACCGGCGAGCAGCGCGTGGAACGCGACGATGTTCACGAGGATGGGGGCCAATAGGGTGAGCGCGAGCGGGACGAAGCGGTTGCTGAGCAGCAGCGCGCCGGCCAGCACCTCCGTGCCCTTGATGAGCGGGAACATGTAGCCGGTGACGAAGAGCGCGCCGAGGAAGTCGGCCGGCGCGCCGCTCATGGGGGGCTGCGGGAGGAACTGCAGGAAGCCGTTCAGGCCGAAGACGAGGAACGCGAGGCCGAGGCCGAGGCGAGCGATGGTGGGGAGCTTGTTCATGGTGGTCACCTTGTGTGGTTGGAAGAGGTGACTGGAATCTAGTTGTTGCTCTGAGATGCGGTAGAGCGTGCCTTGCCAACTCTTTGTTGCTATCAGGACAACGATGGACCTGAACCACGTTGCCGTGTTTGCCGAGGTGGTGCGCGCCGGGAGCTTCACCGCTGCGGCCGCCAGCCTGGGCCTGCCCAAGTCGTCGGTGAGCCGCACGGTGGCGCGCCTCGAGGACGACCTGGGCGTGCGGCTGCTGCATCGCACCACGCGGGCGCTGGGCCTCACCGACGCGGGGCGCGTGTACTACGAGCGCGTGCAGCGGGCGCTCGGGGCGCTGAGCGAGGCCGCCAGTGATGCCGCGGGCGACACCCTCGAGCCGCGTGGCCTGGTGCGCATGACGGCGCCGCCCGACATGGGGGCCATGGAGCTGGTGGGCATGCTGGCGCGCTTTCGCAGCGACCACCCCGAGATCACCGTGGAGGTGGCGCTCTCGGGGCGCTTCGTGGACCTGGTGGAAGAGGGCTTCGACCTCGCCATTCGCGGCGGGCGCCTGGACGACTCCACGCTGGTGGCGCGCAAGATCGGCACCACCGACTTTGCTCTGTACGCGGCGCCGGGCTACCTGGCGCGGCGCGGTGCGCCGCAGACGCTGGACCAGCTGAGCGAGCACGACTGCATCTACTACAAGGGTCGCGAGGCGCGCGCGGCGTGGCGGCTCACCGGCCCGAACGGCGTGGAGGAGCGCGTGGAGCTGCGCGCCGTGCTCATGGCCGACGACCTGGGTTTCATTCGCCGCGCCGTGGAGAGCGGCATGGGCATTGGGCTCCTGCCCATCTTGGTAGAGACGCGCTGCAACGCGCACGCGCGCTCCGAGGAGCTGGTGCGCGTGCTCCCGGAGTACGCCAACGTGGGCGGCTCGCTGTTCGTGGTGACGCCGCCGCTCGAACACGCGCCGCTGCGGGTCACCCTGCTGCGTGACTTCCTGATCGCCGAGTTCTCGCAGCGCTACCGCACGGACCCGCCACCGAAGGCGAGCCCGGCGCGGCGGCGAAAAAGCTGAACGCTGCGGCACGGGCGTGGGACACTCGCGGGCATGTTCAGCGAGCTCGAAGAGCAGCGCGTCGTGAGGGCCATCGCGAACGCCGAGCGCGGTAACCGCGGTGAGGTGCAGGTGCGCGTGGAGCGGCGCTGCGCGGGGGACGCGCTCACCCGGGCGAAGGCGCTGTACAAGCTGGCCGGGCTCGAGGGCACCGAAGACGACACGGGCGTGCTGTTGTACATCGCGAGCGAGAGCCGCGTGTCGGCGGTGTACTGCGGGGCCGGAGTGCACACACGCTCCGAGGCGAGCTTCTGGCAGGGCGTGAGTGACCGCGTGGCCGCCGGGTACCGCACGGGGCAGCCGGTGGATGGCATCTGCGACGCGCTCGGCCACATCGGCGACCTGCTGCGCACGCTGCTGCCCGGACGCGATGCCGCGGGCAACGAGCGGCCCGACACGCTGCACACCGAGGAGACCGCATGACCGGCGCAGCCAGCGAGACCGCGCTCGACGAGCTGACGCCCGACGTGTTTCTGTGTGTGGGCTGCGGCGCGCAGGTGTCCTTCGAGGACGTGGGGGATGGCTCGGGCAGCGGCACGCTCCTCGATCGCGCCACGTGCCCTTACTGCGAGGTGGTCAACGACCGCGCGCTTGCGCTCCTGCGCAAGCAGCAGGCGCGGGAGCGTCACGAGGCGCGGTTGCGCGAGGAGCGGCGCAAGCAGGTGCGCCTGTTCGCGGCCGTGGCCGCGCTCGCGCTGCTGGTGCTGCTGGGTATGGCCGGCGCCAACACCCACGCGGAGCTGCGCGACCTCCACGCCCAGGTGGAGCGCGCACGTGCCCAAGTGGAGAACGTGCGAGAGCGCCAGGTGGCGGTGGTGGCGCGCCTGGCCAGCGCCGAGGCCAGCGCCGGGCGCGAGGCCGAGCTGAGCGGCGCCGAGAACCGCGTGCGCATCGAGCGAGCGCGCTATGACGAGGCGGCTGCCGCCTACAACGCGGCGGCCGGGAGCGCGTGGGCGGGCCTGTGCGTGACGGCGTCCGGCCTGCCCGAGCGCGCGGCGCTCTCGAACGAGGCACACTGGTGAGCCGCATGCCACACCACCTCGCGCGGCCATTCGCCGTCATCGCATGGCTCGCGCTGTGCCTCGTGGGTCTGCTGCCGGCTCCATCGCAAGCGCAGTTCCCGGGCGTGGACGTGCCCCTCATCGACGCGCCCGTGACGGACCTGAGCGGCGTCCTGAGCAGCGAGGCCATCCGCACGTTGTCGGCGGAGCTGGTGCGCCACCGCGAGGCCACCGGGGTGCAGCTGGCCGTGCTGGTCGTCGACAGCACGGGCGTCGAGCCCATCGAAGACTACGCGCTGCGCGTAGCCACCCACTGGCGAGGCGGCACTGCCACCGGTGATGAGGGCGCGCTCTACGTGCTGGCCGTGCAGGACCGACGTCAGCGCCTCGAGGTGGGCTACGGGCTCGAGGGCCGCATCCCCGACCGCGTGGCCGCGCGCATCCTCGAAGAGGCCATCCCGTACCTGCGCCGCGAGTCCTACCAAGGCGCCGTCGAGGCGGTGGTGCGCAGCGTGGTCGTGGTCACGGGCGACATGGCGCCCATCGACGAGCCTCTACCCCCCGAACCCGGCACGCTGGGCGGGCTCGGCGGAAGGTTCGTCTATGCTGGCATTGCGCTGCTGGGCACGTTCATCGGGAGCCGCCTCCGACGCAAGGGAGCGGCGGCACGCACCCAGGAGCTGGCGCTGGGCCTCACCTCGTCGGCACACCACGGCCTGCTGTGGATGGCGCTCTACCTCCTGGTGAGCGGGACCGGGGCCGGGTTGCTGGGCTTCGGCTGGTTCCACTACCTGGGCGCGTTCGTGGGCTTACTGGCGGGCTGGCGCTTCGCTTGGGACAGCATCCCGATAACGGGGCACTACCTATTCATGGTCACCATGTTCACGGTGGTCACCACGAACTCGATCACCGGGCTCTCCGGCGAGCCTGTGCTCGGACTCTTGGTGGCGTTCGCCGCGCAGGTCTTCATCACGAGAATGTACGGCGGCGTGGACCGCGGCAGCCACACCCGCTTTTCGGCGAGCGGCGTGAAGGACGAGGGGAAGGAATTCCACGACCTCCTGCGGGCCAAATACTCATCGAGCAGTCCATCGAGGTCGTTCTGGGGATCGTCGTTCGGGTCGTCGGGCTCGTCCTCTGGATCGTCAGGCTCGTCCTCCGGATCCTCCCGATCGTCCCGAAGCTCATCGAGCTCGTCCCGAAGCTCATCGCGATCGTCGGGAGGCTCCTCGGGGTACAGCGGCGGCGGCGGTGGCTTTGGGGGAGGCGGCGCCAGCTCGAGCTGGTGAGGCAGCCTTCGCACCGCCGGGCGCGCGAGAGCGCTTGGTGCCGAACCACAGCGTGTGCCGCGTGCCGCGCTTGCCGTGCGCGTAGACCTGCACCTCCTCCACGTCGAAGCCCGCCTTGGCCACGCGCTTGGCGAACGCTTCGTCGGCTTCGGCAGACCAGATGGCCAACACCCCCGCAGGACGCAGCGCCTCGTGCGCCACCTGCAAGCCAGCGGGCGTGTACAGCCAGCCGTTGCGGCGCTGCGTGAGCCCGTCGGGGCCGTTGTCCACGTCGAGCATGATGGCGTCGAAGCCGGCCGGCTCGCTCTTGATGAGCTTGGCCACGTCCACGATGCGCACCTCGGTGCGTGGGTCCGAGAGCGGCATGCCGGACTTCTCGCCGAGCGGCCCGCGGTTCCACTCCACCACGCCGGGCACCAGCTCCGCGACCACCACCGTGGACCGTGGGCCCAGCGCCGCGAGCGACGAGGCGAGCGTGAAGCCCATGCCGAGACCGCCCACCAGCACCCGAGTGTGTGCACGGCTGGCCACGCGCTCGCAGGCCAGCTTCCCGAGGGCATCCTCCGAGCCGTGCATGCGCGTGCTCATCAGCGGCACGTTGGTGCCGCCCTCGATGCGGATGACGAAGTCCTCGCCGTCGCGGTAGAGGCCCAGGCTGCCGCTCTCGCCGGGCAGCGAGGCGGTGTCGATCAGGACGGGGCGCATGCTTGGCCGCAGCGCCTAGCGGTCGCCGCTCTGTACCTTGGCGCGCGGCGCGTGGGCCTGGCCGCCGCCAGCGAGGGCCTGGTTGCTGCTGGCCGCGCGCTTGGTGGAAGCGCCCTCCACCACCTCGAGGGTGCCGGCCTCGATGAGCTTCTTGATGGGCGGGTGCTCGAGCGCGTCCTCGCGGACGTTGGCTTGGCGGGTGCCCCCCAGGAAGAGCGTCTTGCCGCCCGGCAGGCTGAGGCGCATCGGCTTCGGGGTCTTGTTGAGGAGAGACTTCATGGTCGGGCCAGCATGCACAATTCCGGGGCCGCGACAGGCGACGACGGCGGGGCGCCCACCCGGAAGCGCCAGACCCTTGCCGTGGGCGCTGCGGGCGGCGACGCTGTGCACATGTCCCGACGCATTCTCGGTGCCCCCCTCGCGCTCGCGCTCGGCGCGGTGCTCGTGCTCACCAGCCTCGTGCTGGCGCCTGCCTCGGTGGCGGCCTGCTCGTGTGCGTGGTTCGATGCCCCCACCGCGCGGGACCAGGCCATACACGTCTTCGAGGGCGTGCTGGTGAACGCCATCCCCGCGAGCGACGCCGCTCCCGGACGGGCCGTCTTCCGCGTAGACCGCGTGTGGAAGGGTCGCGTCAGCCGCACGTTCACGGTGCAGGCCACCATCGGGCTCACCATGTGCCCGCCGCACCTCGAGGTGGGCCAGCGCTACATCCTCTACACGGCCGGCTCCGATGCTGCTCCGCGCGTGGAGGCCTGCACCCGCTTCGCCGGGGGCGAGAGCCTCGAGACCGAGCGTCGCGCGCTGGGCACACCCACGCAGACTTATCCGACCACGGCCCCCTGAGTCACTCGGCGCCCAGGAGGCGCACGCGTCACTCGCGGCGATGGTCGCGCCAGGCGAGCGCGCGCCACCCTGAAGCGGTGCGGCGCACGGCCACGGTGTAGAGCATGAACGTCTCCTCGCCCTCCTCACCCGTGACGGTGCACGACGCGTCGACCTCGGTGGTGGCGCTCAGCTCTTCGATCAGCGCCTCGATGCGCGCCGCTTCCTCGTCGGAGTCGTCCACCATGGGCGGTGGGATGGCGATCGCGGAGTAGCCTGGCCCCTCGCTCAGCTCGGGCGTGCAGCCTGACGGCACGGCACCGAACAGCGTCTGGAGCTCCGGCCCCGAGGGCAGCCGCTCCGCGAACTCTGCGTCGACGGCCGCCGCGAGGCCCCCGTCATCGCCCGCAGCGGCGAGGCTCCCGAGGTGCTGCACGAACGCCGTGGCGGTGGGAAAGTCCTGCGGCTGCTCGGCGGGCGCGGTGGCCGGCGCGGGCGCGGGCGAGCTGGCACACGCGGCAGCAGCGAGGGACAGGAGCACGGCGAGCGTCGGGAGGGAGCGCGGTCGAGGCATGCCACAGCATAGAACACGTGGGCACGCTCGTTCGCGTCTCCGGCGGGTCGCTGCTATACGGGCTGCCATGAGCGAACCGAACACCGTGCTTCAGTCTCTCGTCGAGGCTGCCTTTCAGGACCGCGAGCAGCTGAAGAACGCTGCCCACCGCGACGCCGTGCTCGAGACGGTGGAGCTGGTGGACAAGGGCAAGCTGCGCGTGGCCACGCCGCCCACCACCGAGGACGGCGAGTGGACCGTGAACGCGTGGATCAAGCAGGCCATCCTGCTGTACTTCGCCGTGCGCGGGATGGAGACCATGGAGGTCGGCCCGTTCGAGTTCTACGACAAGATCCCGCTCAAGAAGAACCTGGCCGCTCAGGGCGTGCGCGTGGTCCCGCCGGGCACCGTTCGTTACGGCGCCCACATGGAGCCCACGGCCATCCTGATGCCGGGCTACGTGAACATCGGCGCCTACGTGGGCGCGGGCACCATGGTGGACACCTGGGCCACCGTGGGCAGCTGCGCGCAGATCGGCAAGCACGTGCACCTCTCGGGCGGCGTGGGCATCGGCGGCGTGCTCGAGCCGCCGGGCGCCACGCCGGTCATCATCGAGGACGGCGCCTTCATCGGCTCGCGCGCCATCGTGGTGGAGGGCTGCCGCATCGGCCGCGAGGCCGTGTTGGGCGCCAACGTGGTCATCACGTCCAGCACCAAGATCATCGACGTGACGGGGCCCGAGCCCGTGGAGCACCACAAGTTCGTGCCGCCGCGCTCCGTGGTCATCCCGGGCACGCGCCCGAAGACGTTCCCGGCCGGCGAGTACGGCGTGCCCTGCGCGCTCATCATCGGGCGCCGTCAGGCCAGCACGGACACCAAGGTGTCGCTCAACGAGGCGCTGCGCGACTTCGGCGTCAGCGTCTAAGGCGTCTGGTCCGAGGTGTTGGGGGCAACCCTTGCGAGCTGACGGCGTCCCACGTACCAGCTCGCGCCGAGAGCCCCAAAGAGCACTGCGAACCCTGTCCCCTAGCCGCGAGCGCCGTCTCGGGGGGGGCGGCCCCGCGGCGCGTGGAACACCAAGGGCAGCAGCGAGGCGGTCAGCGCGGGCTGCCGCGTGCGCAACGCCAGTGTGATCACGAGGGCGGAGACCGCGAGCAGGGGGCCCACCGCGTGGACGGCGGTGAGCGCCTGGCCGGCATCTGGCGTCCACACCGCCAGGTAGAGCGACGCGAGCGCACCCAGCAGGAGCCGCGGGCGAGCCCGCTCGTCGGCCACGAAGCGTGTGGGTGCGGGCACGTGGTCGACGATGGGCACGTTGCGGTACGGGTGCGGTGCCTCCTGCACGGCGGGGGGCGCCGCCTTCACCAGCAGCGAGCGCCCGGCACCCACGGCCAGCGTGACGGCCGTCATGAGCGCGGTGACCCAGAAGTGCTGCGGAGCCATCAGGCAGCCCAGCGCCAGCGCGCACGCCGCGAGCCCGTGCACGTGAGCCTCGTGGCGCATGAAGGGGACCGCGAGGAGCAAGCCCGCCGGCAGCAGCACCAGCGACACGCGGTAGGTGGGGGCCCAATAGAGCACGTGGCACAGCAAGAGCGCGCCCCAGATGGCCCACGTGGCGTGCATGGCGCGACGGCCGCGGTCGTCCCAGCCGGCGCGGCTGATCACCTTGCGGTCGGTCCACAGCGCGCCCGCCAGCACGGCGAAGGTCCACCCGCAGACCAGCACGGCGCGCGCGCCAGGGGCGAGCTCGCGCAGCACGTGCGGGATGAACGCCAGGCCCACGGCGCCCAGCAACGGAACGGCGCTCGCCGACACCGAGGGCCGTAGCTGCAGCGCCAGCGCGAGCCCCGCGAGCTTGGCCACGAACAGCGCGAGATGGCAGATGCGACCAAGCCCGCAGTCCCGAGGAACGTGCAGGTCTCCACGTGGAGCGTCAGGTCGCCCTGATAGAACACCGCGATGAGCCCCAGCATGACCGCGGAGCGGCGCTGCCCGATGCGCGTGAGGAACGCGGCGCCCGCGATGAGTGACAGCGCGTACACCTCGGCGAGCGCACCCACTGCGAGCGCGCCGCTCAGGTTGGCGACGCGCGCGGCCTCGCGGGAGATGAGCCAGATGCCGGCGAGCACCAGCGCGGCGCTCAGCAGGTAGAAGGGGTTGTACTCCACCAGCCAGCGGTGCAGCAGCGCCTCGGTGGGCGAGCGCGGTGGGTGGGCTGCGGGGGGCTCGAAGTCAGCGATTGGGTCGTGGTGGTCCATGCCGGAGGGCGCAGTGCAACGGCGGTGCCACGCGTGCGGGCAGGTTGAAGTGCGGGTATTCGCGACCACCCTCGGCCCCCGAACGCCAGAACGGCAGCCCCGCCCTCGCGTTGGCTGCCGTTCTGACAGGGGCTCACGCGTGGTGCGCGCTCAGGGAATGGTGCCGGTGATGTACTGCTCCGCCAGGGCCGCTGCCTCGGCGCCGATGGTGGCGCCGTTGATGCGGCCGATGCGGTCATCCGGCCAGATGTGGATGCCGCCGTAGAGGCGCGACTGACCAGCCTGGTCGGCGGCGTCCGCGTAGCGTGCCCACTGGAGGCGCACGTCCACGCTGGGGCCGTTCTCGAAGATGAGGTACTGGTTGGCCGGAGCCACGTACTCGTGGAAGCCACCCGGGAAGTAGGGGCTGTTGGTGTAGTCGGTGAGCGCTGCCGCGGCGGCGTGACTGAACGTGCTGTGGCCCGAGATGAAGCCCGGGAACGCGGGCGTCACGAACGTGCGGCGCTGATACGGGATCCACTCGAGGGCGCGCATCCAGCCCACCGGTGTGTAGGTGTTGGCGCGGTCACCCGGCTCGCCACGCCAGGCGCGCACGGCCAGCTCGCCCACGTACCAGCGCAGGTGCTCGTGGCGCTCGCCGGGGGCCGAGCTCTCTTCCGTGATGACCTCGATCAGGTCGTCGATGAGCGGGAGCCCACCGGCGTTGAAGTTGGGCAGTGTGTTGTCCGTGCGCTGGCCGAGCTGGGCCATGTGGCGGATCAGCGTGATGGGACGGGGCGCCAGGCTGTCGCGCTTCAGCTCCCAGGCCACGATGGCCGCGTCGTGCGTGGCCCCGGTGACCGTCAGGTAGAGGCCCACATCCCACGCGAGGCGGTCCACCGCTGCGCCTCCGAAGGGGCGCAGGTCGGCGGGGGCGAGCTCATCGCTGATGTCGGTGGCGAGCACGGCCCAGTGACCGGGCGGCGTCTCCGAGGCCGGGCCATCCGCCCAGAACTCGGCCACCACACGCGCGAAGTCGCCGCGCGGCACCATGTTGGCCGCATAGGGCTGGCCGGTGACGGGGTTGTTGCCGTAGCCGGTGCCCGCGTCCGAACCGAGCGGGTTGTTGCCGAAGACGGTGGGCGAGATGTCCATCATCACGCCGTCGTCCACGTCGAGGTGCGCCGTACGCTGAATGACCTGCACCACCCAGTCCACCATCTCCGTGTCGTCGATGCTGGGGTACGTGCCCATCGGGTCGCCGTAGAGCCCGGAGGTCATGTCGCGCGTGGCGGCGAAGGGCTCGACCTCGCGCCAGTGCGCGCCGATGTAGGGCTGCACGCTGGTCTCGAGCACGATGCCGTTCTGGGTCTCGGCCGTGGACAGGTTGAGCTGCTGCCAGATGTCCACGTTGGTGGCGTTGGTGCCCAGCCGGTCCACCACCATGGGCGGGTTCGTCGGGGTCCAGCCGGTGGTGTCCATGTAGCCGTTGGCCTCGTTGGCGCCGTCGTTCGCGAAGTTGGCGATGACCCCGTAGCCAATGCGGTTGCCCACGGCGACGGGCGTGTTGCCCACGGCGGTCTCGTCGTCCGGGTCGAGGCCCAGCACGCCCATGAACTCCTGGTAGCAGTCGAGCGACATCGCGCCGCCGATGGCCGTGGCGTAGCGGTGCTGCAGCACGCGCAGCGCGGCGTACGAGATGGCGGTGTCCACGTCGGACGGCAGGCTGGCCGTCTGGGTCTCGTCGAGCACCACGCCCCGCGCCGTGGCGTCGTAGGCAGCCCACGCGTCGTACATGGCCACGGCCACGTGGTGCAGGTTGCGCGCGTGCTTGGGGGGGTGCGGGATGTCGCGGCGAATGGAGTTGATCAGCTGCTCCTGCCAGCGACGCGCCATGCTGCCCGTGGGCTCGGGGTCGATGGCCGCCGGGGGACACACCGTGGAGGGCGGGACAACGGGATCGGGCACCCACGGCGTGGCCACATCGGCCGAGGTGCACACGACGCCCATGTTCAGGGCGGGGGTGAGCACTGCGCCGCCCACGGCCCACAGGTTCTCGTCCGGAGCGCTGTAGAGCGCGTGCACCGAGTTGGGGGGCGTCTCGAAGCCGAGGTCCACTTCCTCCCAGCGCCCGCGTCGCGCGCTACGTGCGGCGTACGCGCCCTCGCCGGCCACCCACACCGTTCCGTCGGCCGCGACGGTCACCGCCTGGAGCAGCGGCGCGCCCACGGGCGCGTCGTCCACGAAACCGCTCTCGCCGCCGCGCAGGACCACACCCGTGCTGCGCCCGCCGACGATGACCACCTCACGCCGGCTTCCGGTGACGGTGAAGAGCACGGCGTCCGTACCCGAGGGCACCACCGCGAGGGCGTCGCCGTCCCAGTGCAGGATGGTGCCGTTGCTGCCCACGATCCAGACGTCGTCCGCGTCGCGGCCCCACACCTTGAAGAGCGCGGGCAGCTCGCCCGTGTCGGTGCGCGGGATGTCGCTGGGCAGGCCCACCTCGCTCCAGGCGGTGCCGTTCCAGCGCCACACGAAGCCGTCGCGACCGGCGAAGCCGCCCACGGCCCACATGTCGTCCGGGGTGGCGCCCCACACACCGAAGACCGTGTTGCCGAAGAAGGGCGGCGTGGGCAGGCGCGTGGCCACGCCGTCGTCCATGCGCAGCACGCTGGCCCCACCGCCCGAGAGGAACACGGGGCCGTCCGGGAACGCGTGCACCCACCAGAGGTCGTGCAGGATGCCGGTGTCCACGGTGGTCCAGTCGGCGCCGTCGAAGCGCAGCGCCAGCGGGCGCGCGGCGGGCGCGGGCTGTGCCCCCACCAGCCAGACGTCGTTCGGCGCCGATGCGGCCACGGACAGCACGGCCGCGCGCGGATCGCTGGCGGCTGGATCGAAGGGCGGGGCGGGGCGGATGTCTCCCCCACCAGAGCACGCGCTCACCGAGGTGAGCAATAAGGCAAGCGACGAAGCCGCGCCGAGAGGACGCCATCCAAGAGGACCCATCGGCGAATGGTGCCAGGCGCTTGATCCGCGTCAATACCCTGAATGGCGATGGGCTACGCGAGCATGTCGATGGCCAGCGCGATGGCGCCGCGCATCCCCGTGTCCGAAGAGAGGGCGACCGCCACGTGCACCGGCTCGAGCGCGGGGCGCAGGCGGCCCTTGTCGAGGAACGCCGGGACGAACGCGTGCCGCAGCGTGGGCAAGAGCGCGGCGCTGAGGCCACCCGTGAGCACCACGCCGCCGCGGGGCAGGAGCGAGAGCGCGGCGTCGCCCGCGTGCGCGCCGTAGAGCGAGGCGAAGCGCTGCACGGCGAGCGTTGCTGCGGCGTCTTCCTGCGCTTCCCCCACCGCCCGCGCGCCGTCACGCGCGACCGCGAGGCGCAGCGCCTCCGTGGTGCTGGCCACGCCCGTGTCCACGATGTGCTCGTAGAGGTGGACGAGCCCGAGGCCCGACACCACCCGCTCCACGCTGACGCGCCCATGGCGCGCGCGCAGCGCCACCAAGAGGCCGTCCTCGAAGGCATCGCGCGGGGCGAAGCTCACGTGACCACCCTCCGACGTGAGCACGCGCGGGCGAGTGCCGGGCGAAGCAAGCACCCACGCCTGCCCGAGCCCGGTGCCCGCGCCCAGCACCAAGCGCGCGCCGTGAGGGTCGCGCTCACCTTGCTGCAACACCTCGAGCTCGTGCTCGTGAAGCGTGAGCGTGCCGCGCGCCATGGCCTCGAAGTCGTTCACCACGCGCAGGTGGGTGGCGCCCGTGGCCGCGCGCAGAGCATCCTCACGCACCACCCAGGGCAGGTTGGTGATGCGGCTCTCGCCTCCGCGCACGGGGCCCGCACAGGCCATGACCAGCGCGTCTGGCGTGCCGCGGCCGGCGCGCGCGAGGAAGGCCCCCGCGGCGTCTTCGAGGCTGCCGCGCTCGGCCAGCAGCACGCTCGCGAGGTCTTCGTGCGCCAGCGTGCGCGGCTCTTGCGGGGCCTGCGTGGACACGGCCACCAACGCGAAGCGGGTGTGCGTGCCGCCGATGTCGCCGGCCAGGATGAGGGCGTCTCGCGACACCCCGCTCACCGTGGCGACCGCAGGTAGAGCGCCCCGAGAGGCGGAAGGCGCAGCGCGAGCGAGTGAGCGCGGCCCTGAGCGGCCACCGCGTCGCTGGCCACGGCGCCGGCGTTGCCCACGCCAGAGCCCGCGAAGAGGCCGGCGTCGGTGTTCAGGATCTCCGTCCAGGTGCCTGGCTGCAGCACGCCCACGCGGTAACCCTCGCGCGGCACGGGCGTGAAGTTGAAGACGCACAGCACGCGCGCGCCATCCCGCGCGATGCGCTCGAAGGCCAGCACGCTCCACTCGGGGTTGCGGGTCTCCACCCACTCGAAGCCGGTGGCCACGAAGTCCAGCTCGTGCAGCGCGGGCTCCTCACGGTAGACGCGGTTGAGCGCCGCCAGCAGGTCGAAGATGCCGTGGTGCGTGGACCAGGAGAGCAGCCCGAGGTCGAGCGGGCGGTCGTGTGACCACTCGTCCCAGGGCGCCAGCTCCGCGCCCTGGAACAGCAGCTTGTGCCCCGGCTGCGCGAACATGAACGCATAGAGCAGCCGCAGGTTGGCGAACTTCTGCCACACGTCGCCGGGCATCTTGCCCAGCAGCGAGCCCTTCCCGTGCACCACCTCGTCGTGCGAGAGCGGCAGCACGAAGTTCTCTTGGAACGCGTACATGCTGCGGAACGTGAGCTGCTCTTGATGAAAGCGGCGGTGCACCGGGTCGCGCCCGAAGTAGCGCAGCACGTCGTTCATCCAGCCCAGGTCCCACTTGAAGCCGAAGCCGAGGCCGCCCACCCACGTGGGCCGCGAGACCATGGGCCATGAGGTGGACTCCTCGGCCGTGGTCTGCGTGTCCGGGTGGCGCCCGTAGAGCACCTCGTTCAAGCGCCGCAGGAACTGGATGGCGTCCAGGTTCTCGCGCCCGCCGTGCTCATTGGGGATCCACTCGCCGGCTTTGCGCGAGTAGTCGAGGTACAGCATGGAGGCCACGCCATCCACGCGCAGTCCGTCGATGTGGAAGCGCTCCACCCAGTAGACCGCGCTCGAGATCAGGAACGACTGCACCTCGCGCCGCCCGTAGTTGAAGATCAGGCTCTTCCAGTCCGGGTGCACCCCACGGCGCGGGTCCTCGTGCTCGTAGAGGCAGGTGCCGTCGAAGCGGGCCAGCGCGAAGTCGTCCGACGGGAAGTGGCCCGGCACCCAGTCGAGGATCACGCCGACGCCGGCCGCGTGCAGCGCGTCCACCAGCGCCATGAGCTCTTCGGGCGTGCCATAGCGCGACGAGGCCGCAAAGAAGCCCGTGATCTGGTAGCCCCACGACGCATAGAAGGGGTGCTCCATGACGGGCAGCAGCTCCACGTGCGTGAAGCCCAGGCGTGTGACGTGCTCCACCAAGAGCGGCGCCGCCTCGGCGTAGCTCAGCAGCGTGCCGTCATCGCGCCTGCGCCACGAGCCCAGGTGCAGCTCGTAGATGGACACCGGAGCGCCCACGCGTTGCTTCTCCGCGCGCGCCGACATCCAGTCGTGATCGCGCCACGTGTAGTCGTGCGCATGCACGATGGACGCGGTCTGCGGAGCCTGCTCGAAGCGGATGGCGAAGGGGTCGGCCTTGTCGAGGTGCGCCCCCTCGGCCGTGACCACGCGGTACTTGTAGAGGTCGCCCACGCGCGCACCGGGCACGAACGCGGACCACACGCCCGACGCGCCCTGGCGGAAGAGGGGCTGGTGCTCGGGCCACCAGTCGTTGAAGGAGCCGAGCACGGACACCCACGCGGCGTTGGGTGCCCACACGGCGAAGTACACGCCCTCGGCACCCGCGTGTTGCCCCGGGTGCGCGCCCAGCACGTCGAAGAGGCGCTCGTGCGTGCCCTCGTTGAACAGGTAGAGGTCGAGCTCGCTGGCCCGCGAGGCGTTGATGGACGCCGCGGCACGGGGCCCCGACGCGCGCAGCACGAGAGGCTGCGACGTGCGCGCCAGGGCGGCGACACCGGCAGCCACGCGTGGGTCGTGGGGCAGCTGGGCGAGCGAGAGCGCGAGGCGACCCCGCCAGTTGGGCGACTCGGGGCCCGTGCCGGGCACGTTCTGTGGGCGCGTCTCGAGCCACAGGTCTTCGAGGTTGACCAGCACACGGCGCGCACCCGACGCGCCGAGGGTGTGGAGCTCCGTGAGCAACGCTTGCTCGGCCTGCGCCGGGTCCCCGCCACGCGCCGCGTGGAAGGCCGCGAAGGGCGGCATGTCGTGCGTGTTCAAGCTGGCGATGGCGTTCTCGGGGAGCGCGCCGCTGGCCGCCGCGTCGGCCTCGTATTGCGCCACGTGCAGGCGCCCGATGCCGTGCCGCGCCATGGCCGCGCGCACCTCGTCGGGCACCGTGCCGAGGTCCTCGCCCACCACGTAGGTCTGGTGCCGGTGCGACTCGATGGTGAGCACCGCATAGAGCTCGTTGGCCGGCTGCTGCACGTAGACACCCTCGCGCGCGCCGAGCCCGCTGGGCACGCAGTAGCTGCGGTGCAGTCCCATCACGTGGTCGATGCGCAGCACCTCGGCGTGCTGCATCTGGCTGGCCACCGACGCGCGGAAGTAGGCGTGCGCGCTCTCCTGCGAGCGCCTCGGGTGCAGCGGCGCGAAGCCCCAGTCCTGCCCGCCGTCAAAGAGCGTGTCGGGCGGAGCCCCCTGCCCACAGCCCGTGAGCAGCGCGTCGCGGTAGCGATAGGCGTCGTAGCCGCTGGGGTGCGCGCCGAGCGGCATGTCCAGGTAGAGCCCCACGCCGTGCTCGAGCGCGCGCTGCGCCACGCCGGCCAGCTGGTCGGCCAGGCGCCACTGCACGTACACGTGGTGACGCACGCTCGGGTGCTCCGGCGGAAACCACGCGCTCTCGGGCAGCCAGCGCCCGAACGACGCCCCGGGCGCCTCGTGCGTGGCCACGAAGCACGCGTAGTGCAGCGCGCTGGGGTGGGCGGCGATCCAGGCGTCCAGCTCCGCCCGCAGGGCGGCGTGCGCGTCCACCACCTGGCCGAGCTGCTGGGTGAGCTGGCGCTTCACGCGCGCCGCGCGGGCGTAGTCCACCGACGGGCTGGCGAGGGCCGCGGCCTCGGCCTGCGCCGTGGCGAGCGCCTCAGTCACCTCGGCGCCCGCGAGGGCCAGCTCGGGCAGGTTGTCGAGCGCGAGGTACAGCTCCGAGAAGAACAGCCGGCTGATGGGCGCGTAGGGGCTCGGGTCGAAGGGCTCGCTGACGAAGGTGGCCGTGAGCGGCAGCGTGGCCAACGTGGCCCCACCCGCATGGCCCACCCACGTGGCCAGCTGCTCGAGATCCGCCAGGTCTCCAATGCCCAGGCTGCGCTCCGAGTGCAGCGCATAGGTGGGCGCGAAGACCCCCCAGCTGCGCCCCTCGCGCCCCTGGAACACCCGCTGCGGCGCCGAGAAGATGGCCGCGGTCTGCGCCTGCTCGCCGATGGCCACGCACACCTGGTGGTAGCCGAACGGCAGGGTGCGCGAGAGCAACACGCGTCGGCCCCCGGCCCCCTCCGCGGCATCCAGCGCGGACAGGGAAGCCAGGTCGCGCTCCTCGGTGAAGTGCTCGCCCCCCTCGAGGGTGACCGTGAGGGTGACGCGCTGGGTCCCCGGGGGCGCGTGCAGGGGCAGCACCCCGGCGCCGTCCCAGAACACGGTGACGGGCGGCAGCCAGGCCGCCACCTCATCGCCGTCGGACGACAGGGCGGCCAGCATCGCGCGGAGGGCCTCCTCGGAAGCCTCGCGCAGGACGCCGTCGATGTCGTGGTAGTGTGTCTCGACGCCGCGTTCGCGCGACCGTCGCCGTAGCTCTTCGAGTTCGTGCATCAACGCTTCCTCGACTGTACCCTCCCTCGCGAACGGTTCGACATGATTGTGTGGCCTGGAGTCCCTTACCCGCTCGGCGCGGTGTTCGACGGCGCGGGGACCAACTTCGCGGTCTTCTCCGACTCCGCCCGTTCGGTGGACCTCTGCCTCTTCGACGAGCAGGGCACCGAGCGCCGCGTGGCGCTGCCCGAGACCACCGGCGGGGTGTTCCACGGCTACCTGCCGGGGGTGATCGCGGGGCAGCGCTATGGCTTCCGGGTGCACGGTGAGTACGACCCGAAGCGCGGCCTGCGGGCAGACCCCACCAAGCTGCTGCTGGACCCATACGCGCGGGCCATCCAAGGCGAGGTGCACTGGAGCGAGCACGTCTTCTCCCACCCGCTGCACGCCGGCCGGCAGAGCGCCGACAGCGCCGCCCACGTCCCCCGCTCCATCGTGGTGAACCCCTATTTCGTGTGGGGCGACGATCGCCGGCCGCGCACCAGCTGGCACGACACGGTGATCTACGAGGCCCACGTGCGTGGCCTGACCATGACCCACCCGGGCGTGCCGGAGGCCCTGCGCGGCACCTATGCCGGGCTCGCCCACCCGGTGATGCTGAAGCACTACGCCATGCTGGGGGTCACGGCCATCGAGCTCATGCCGGTGCATCAGTACGTGCACGACCACCGCCTGGCGCAGCTCGGCCTGCGCAACTACTGGGGCTACAACTCGGTCGGCTACTTCGCGCCGCACGGCGAGTTCAGCAGCGCGGGCGACGGCGGCGGCCAGGTGGCCGAGTTCAAGGCCATGGTGCGCAGCCTGCACGAGGCGGGCATCGAGGTGATCCTGGACGTGGTCTACAACCACACGGGCGAGGGCGACCACAACGGGCCCACGCTGTGCTTCCGCGGGCTCGACAACGCGGCCTACTACCGCCTGGCCCCGGACAGCGAGCGCTACATCGACTACACCGGCTGCGGCAACAGCATGAACATGCGGCACCCCCACGTGCTGCAGCTGATCATGGACTCGCTGCGCTACTGGGTGTCCGAGATGCACGTGGACGGCTTCCGCTTCGACCTGGCCTCGGCGCTGGCGCGCGAGCTGCACGAGGTGGACCGGCTGTCGGCGTTCTTCGACCTGATCCAGCAGGACCCCGTCATCAGCCAGGTGAAGCTCATCGCCGAGCCCTGGGACGTGGGCGAGGGCGGCTACCAGGTGGGCAACTTCCCGCCGCTGTGGTCGGAGTGGAACGGGCAGTACCGCGACACCGTGCGCGACTTCTGGCGCGGCGCCGAGCGCACCCTCGGCGAGTTCGCGTTCCGCTTCACGGGCAGCAGCGACCTCTACGCGTCGGGCGGGCGCAGCCCCCACGCCAGCATCAACTTCGTGACGTGCCACGACGGCTTCACGCTGCGCGACCTGGTGAGCCATCAGGACAAGCACAACCTGGCGAACGGCGAGCACAACCGCGACGGCGAGTCCTACAACCGCAGCTGGAACTGCGGCGCCGAGGGCGACACGGACGACCCGGTCATCCTCGCGCTGCGCAGGCGTCAGACCCGCAACTTCCTGGTCACGCTGTTCCTCTCGCAGGGCGTGCCCATGCTGCTGGCCGGCGATGAATTCGGGCGCACCCAGCAGGGCAACAACAACGCCTACTGCCAGGACAACGCGCTCTCCTGGGTGGACTGGGCGAAGAAGGACGCGGAGCTCGAGGAGTTCTGCCGACGCCTGATCCGCCTGCGCCGCCGCCACCCCATCTTCCGGCGCCGTCGCTGGTTCGAGGGCGTCCAGGTGCACTCGTCGGACCTCTCGGACATCGGCTGGTTCAAGCCCGACGGCGGACCCATGAGCGAGCACGACTGGCAGGTGGCCTTCGCGCGCTCACTGGGCGTGTTCCTGAACGGCGAGGCCCTGCCCGCCCCCGGCCCGCGTGGCGAGCGGCTCACGGACGACAGCTTCTACCTGTTCTTCAACGCGGGCAGCGCGCCGGTCTCGTACGTCATCCCGCAAGAGCTGGGCGAACCCGACTGGCAGCTAGTGCTGGACACCGAGGTGGGCTTCGTCCCCAAGGGGCAGCGCTGCACCTCGGGCGTGGGCATGGACATCGCCCCCCACACGCTGCGGCTGCACCGCCGGCGCCAGGTCGGGCTGCCCAGCGAGGAGTAGTTAAGGAGAGAATCCACCATGGGCACCAAATTGGTACGTGGGCGGCACGCGAACTGAGTAGTCTCGCGCTCGTGACCAACCACTTCTACGAACGCCCCGACGGAACCCTTCGCAAGCTCTCTGGCTACAAGAAGCCCAACCGCGCCTGGCAGGGCAAGCGCTTCAGCGCCTCACGCGTGAGCGCGGCCACGCTGCCCAAGCGCGTGGACCTGCGCCAGCACATGACGCCCGTCGAGAACCAGAGCGCCACCAGCAGCTGTGTGGCGAACGCGGTGGCGGGCGCCTACGAGTACCTGGTCAAGCAGCACCGTCAGGACGACGCCTACGACGTGAGCCGGCTCTTCATCTACTACGTGGCGCGCGCGATCGCCGACGAGGTGGACCCGGCCGACGAGCCGGAGCTCGAGGACGGCGGGACCATGATCGGCGCCGCCATCGAGGCGCTCAAGCAGTACGGCGCGTGCTCCGAAGAGACCTGGCCGTTCGATGAGGACATCGTGAACGACGCCCCCTCGGGAGACGCCTTCGAGGAGGCCAGTGGGTTCTTGGTGGAAGACGTGGCGCAGGTGCCCACACGCCTCGAGGCGTGGAAGGCGGCGCTGGCCGAGGGGCACCCGATCGTCTTCGGCCTGAACCTGTACGAGAGCTTCGACGCGCACCGCCGCCCGGGCATGGTGCCCGCGCCGTCACCGCGAGAGGCGTCCCGCGAAGACCACGGCGGGCACGCCATGCTGTGCGTGGGCTACTCGGACCGCGACCAGGTCTTCATCGTGCGCAACTCGTGGGGCGACGAGTGGGGCGACCAGGGCTACTGCTACATCCCATATGCGTACTTGATGAACTCGCGCTTCAACGACGGCGACAGCTGGATCATTCGGCGCGTGGAGGAGCCCGAGATCGACGAGAGCACCTGGGAGGATGACGAGGAGTCGTTGATCGAAGAGGTGGACAGCGAGCTGGCCGCGATGAGCGACGAGGACTTCGCCACCATGCGCGACGCCATGGGCGACATCCCGTTCGAGACGCGCCTGGCGTTGATCCTGCTGTTCGCCGCGGCCTCGGACGGCGAGGTGGACGACGACGAGCTCACCGGCATCGTGACGGTGCTGGAACGCGTGCACGAAGGGCTGGGCATCGCGCTCGACGCCGAGAAGGTGTTGCGCAAGGCCAGCAAGCGCATCGAGAAGCAGGATGACGCGTTCGAGGAGAGCGTGGCGGTCTTTGCGGAGTACGTCCCGGCGCGGGTGCTCGCGTCCATCGTGAGCGCCGTGCAAGACATCGTGGGCGTGGACACCGAGGAGGAGGAGACCGTGCTCGCGATGCTGGTGGAGGCCTGGCAGGTGGACCCTCAGGGGGAGAACGACGGCGAGGGTGAGGAAGAGGAGGAGGAGGGCGAAGAGGAAGAGGAGGAGGACGACGGCGAAGAGGAAGACGGCGAAGAGGACGACGGCGAAGAGGAAGACGGCGAAGAGGAAGAGGACGACGAGGACGACGAGGAAGAAGACGACGGCTGGGACGGCATCCGCAACGACTGACGTTGTCGTTGTCGTTGTCGTTGTCCTTGACGGCGACGGCGACGACGACGGACGACGAACAACGCCATCTGACGAGCCCTTCGGCGGCGGCGCGACTTACCGCAGTCCTCAGCGGGCTCTCGCGGACAGGAATCCTGGTCCGGCGAGCGCCTGCAAGAACCCGTCGCCGTCGCCGTCGCCGACAACGCCCACGCCCACGCCCACGTGGAAGCAGTGCACTGGCCCCTCGCGTGATCAGCGCAGCGGGAACTCGTTGGTCAGCGCCAGGCGGCCACCTCGCAGCAGCAGCTGCTGGCCGTGCAGCAGCATCAACGTCCCGTCCTCGTTCGCGCTCAGCGCGCCGAGGTCACGCATGACGAAGTGCCCCGCGGCGACGGTGCGGAAGCGGCGCCCCGAGCGGCGCAGGATGGCCACGCCGGTCAGCTCGAGCGGCTCGTAGTGCACGTCGTACCCACACGTCTCGCTGCGCACGATGGTGTGCCGGAACGTGACCGCCAGGGCGCAGGCTGCCCCGGGCAGAGACACCGCGACGGGCGTCCCGAGCACCACCCCTCCGTCGCTGACCCGCAAGCACCTGGCGACTGCGCTCGCTGTGAGGCGGCACGCGAACATCGCGCGGCGTGAGCGTGGCTGCGGCAGCGAGCAGGGCGTCGCGGTCACACGGGGCCTGTGCGCGTGCCCGCGCGGGGCTCCCGCAGCAGCGCGGCCAACGTGAACGCTAGGAACAACGTGGGCCCGCCTACGGGCCCCGCGCGGCGTTGGTGGTGTGGGTGCCGCGAGGACACACCTCAGAATCGGGGCTGCGGGCGGAAGTCCGCAAGGCCAGAGCCACCTGGTCGGCCTCACTCGGGTGGCTGGCGGCCAGCGCACGGAGGCGCGCAGGGTCGCGCCAGCATCAAGGCCAGGCTCTTGAGCACCTGCCGCAGCACGCCGAAGTCCGCGGAGAGATGGTGCAGCCGTCCGCCTCGGGGTCGGTGTGGACACCCTGAGGACTCCGCCGCCGCGATGCGCTCCACCAGCCAGCCGACACCGTGCCCGTTTGGCGTCTTCGTACTCGCCAGCGCTTCCGGGCACGGGGCGAGGAACGCGCTCAGGGTCCGCTGACCAACGCGCAGAAGTGGTCCTCCCACAGGGCAGGAAGGGGAGCGCCGGCAGCGGCTGGCGAGCACGGCTCGCCCTCGTGAACGTCCGCGCGCCCTTCAGGGCAGCCCGTCATGATCACGTCGCCGCTCATGAGGCCCTTCTTCCCGGCAGGGACCTTCGCCCCTCCACGCGCACCGTCGCGCCGGGGTCGGCCTCGAAGGTCGGCCCGCTCACCGAAGTAGCGTCCGCCCTGGGCCTCGACCACGCCCGCGTCCGACGCCGAGATGGCTGCGTCGGCGACCTCCACCACCGTGTCGGCGAGCACGAGGCGGCCCCCCACCGCTTCCACGCCATTGCCGCGGCCGCGCACCACGCAGCGCTCGAGGTGGACCTCACCGGGCTGCGCCGACACGGCGGCCAACGAGCTGCCCAGGAGCTGTGACTGCACGGCACGCACCAAGGACTCGCCCTCGGCGAGCACCAGCAGCTCTCCTCCGCTCAGATGACACTCGTGCAGCGCGACCCGCGCGTCTCCCGCCGTCGCCACCCCGATGTCGACGACGTCCAGGGAAGCATGCGCAAGGCGGAGACACGCCCACCTTGGACCTCGAGCTGCGCCCGCGCGCCCCACGAGCGTGCACTCCAGAGCATGGCGAGCGACCCAGACGCATCGTGACCGACGTCTCCCGCGCGCTCACCCGCACGCGCTCGAGCCCCGCGCCCGCCTTCGCTTCGATCCGCACGCCCGTGCCCACCTCCAGGATCGCAGCTGGGCCGCGGTGGGATGCCGCCGCGACGCTCAGCCCAGCGCCGCGCGCGTCACGCAGCTCCCCTCCCCACACCGTCACGCGCCCCCCTTCGCGGACCGTGATGGCGTCGTAGCGGGCGCCCGCGAAGACACACTCGTGGAGCGACGCGCTGCCTGCGGCCACCACCACCCCACTGCTGTGCACCTCCTCGACCCGGCAGCGCCGCGCCACCACCCGTGACCCGCTGCCCCCAACGTCGATGCCCGCCACCTTCGCGCGCCGGAGCATACAGTCCTCCAGCACCACATCGGAGCCGTCGCGCACCGCCACCAGCGACTGCGCCGATCGCTCGAAGCGAGCCCCCGTGACGCTCACCCGCGCCTTGGCCCTGACCAGGAGCGCCGAGTATCCCGTCCGTGCGATGAGCCCCCCCTCGAGGGTCGCCGTGGCGGAATGCACCTGGAGGCCAGCCTCGCCTGCTCCTCCCAAGTCCACGTCGCGCAGCCGGACCTTGGCCTTGGCCTCGACGGAGACGGCGCTGTTCTTCCCCCCGCGCACGCGCACCCGCTCGAGCTCGGCATACGCGCTGCGGTCGACGATGACCCCGTACTCGTCGGGTGACTCGACCCGCACATCGGTGGCGAACAGGTGCGTGTCCTTGCCCGACACGATGATCCCGACACGGCCCCCGTCGACGCGGCAGCGCCGCAGGTGCACCACCGCCTCGCCACGTGCGACCAGGCCGCCGCCCCGCAGCACCACGCCGTCCAGCAAGACGCCCGCGTCGTCGACCACGACCGGCCCCGAGAGCACCGCGGCGGAGACCCGCGCCGCCGTGAGGGTGATGTCGGCCCCGAGCTCGAACGGCCCCGCGTACTCACCCGCAGCGAGCAGCAGGTGGTCTCCCGGTTGCGCCGCCGCGAGCGCCGCGTGCAGGGCCGCGCTGCCACGGACGCGCAGCGTGCGCGGCGCTTCGACGGGCGGTGGCAGGTCATCCGCGAGGGACACCCCGAAGCGGGCCCGAACCCACGGCGACTCGGGGTCCCGCAAGAGCTTGGCGAAGAGCTTTGTCTCGTAGCCCTTGGGCTCGCCCGTCTTGCCCCGGAACGCCACGCGCGACGCCGCATAGGCCGCCGCGAAGTCTTCCCACCCGGCGTACGCGGCCTGAACGCTGCGCGCGGCCCGGACCATGTAGCCCCACGCGTCCGGTGCCTCGAAGAGGCGGGCCGCATAGGCAAAGGACGCCCACGCCGCGGCCCGGCCCAAGCACCACGCGGGCTCGTCGGCGCCTCCCCGAGCGAGCATCTTCTCGATGCGCTGCCGTCCTTCGGCGCGCGGCAGCATGGAGAGCCCCGCCATCTGATGCGTGGCGCTCGGCTCCCCCACCCGATAGCCGCCGAAGCGCGCGGGGGGCAGGTCGTTCATGGCGACCAGGGGCGCCGCCACCCCGAGCACCATCCATTGGGCCTCGCTCACCTCCGTGGGGGCGCGTTCGCTTCGTTTCGCTCGGGGCATGAGGGCTCAGGGTAGCTCGGTCCGTGCGGCGCATTCCGTCACGGAATTCGCACGCTCACGCACTTTCCCAGACCGAGGACGTGGGTGTACCCTCGCGCCCCATGAGCCACTCTCTCCGCCTCGCCACCATGACCTCCCTGCTCCTTGCCCTCGCCGCGTGCGGGGACTCCGGCACCGCGGAGGGCGAAGAAGAGTCGACCTCGGGCAGCGAGTCCATGTCACAGACCACCGCGGTGGGTGAGGTGGCGCCCTCCCACGGCGCGTCGCTCTTCGGGGTGTACGTGGTGGTGGCCGAGGCCGGCTCGCCCGCCCTCGAGGAGGCCGCCGCGCCTCTCCGCGAGCGGTCCATCCAGGTGTCGGTGGGTGAGCTGTCGTGCGACGCCGGGGCTGCCGAGGCGCTAGGCGCTGCGCCGGACTCCCACGCGGTGTCGGTGATGTTCGAGACCCGCGAGGCAGCAGACGCCTTCGCAGCGACGCTCACGCCACCGCCCGCCGGCGTGGCGCAGGTCACCGTGGGCTGCGCCGACTGACGCGCTCGGCGCCTGGCGAGCTCGGTCAACGCAAGCTGTGGTTGGCGGCGATGACCGCGCTGGTCGCATGGTGCAGCGCGGGCGTCTCGCTCAGCAGATGGCCTGCCTTACCCAAGGCCCACGGGTAGGCTTGTTCCACCGACTCGAACACCGCTCGCGGGTGCAGCGGCGTGACCACCAGTTCGATGCTGTAGAGCACCGCGCGCGCCGTGCGCGCCCAGAGCGGATGCCCGTTGATGATGATGCACTCACCCCGCAGGTGGGTGGTGGCTTCGCGGCCGATCTTGGCAGCGAAGGCGCGCGCATCCGGCCGTGGCATGGGCATCCCAGCGCGCAGAATGCTCAGCGTGGTGGTGCCCGCGGGGTAGCTCGCGCGCAGGGCCAGGTTGGCGTCGTGCACGGCCGCCAGCGCCGCCACCGTGACGCGGTCGGGAAAGTAGGCGATGAGGACGTTGTTCCAGGCACCCACGGAGTGGTCGACCGAGACGGATGTCAGTGGCTCTGGCGGGGACGAGGCAAACGCCATCGGCCAGTTCTACGGTGCAAGCGCCCCCGGGGTTAGCGGAAACTCGCACGGTCAGCGGTAGGGGCTGATTTCCCCACCCAGCAGCTGGCCCACCGCGATGGTGAACGCCTCGGCGGTGGTCAGGAGCGCGCGCGGATCCGTGAGCTCCGGCAGCGTGACGCCCACCTGCCCTGCCTCGACGAAGCTGGCGCAGCCCGTGGCCTTCGCGAGCACGTCCTGCCAGGTGGCGGCGTCCGCGCCCACGGGGAGGCTGGTGCCCAGCTCGCTCGCGACCACCCGCTCCGCCTCGAAGCGGCGGGTCAGCGTGAGCGGCACCCCGCGCAGGGACCAGTCCACCAGCGCGAGGTCGCCGGGGCGCAGCCGTGCACTGCGGCTTGCGGCGAAGCTGCGCCACGCGTCGGCGGTGGCCACCAACCCGGCGGGCGGCGGGATGACGGCCGTGGCGCGCGCGACCTGCGTGGCCAGGTGATGCGCCTGGGCCAGGAAGCGCACCAGGCCATCCACCTTGTAGACTCCCCCGCGCCGCAGCACCACCGCCCCCGCGTCGTCGAGGCCGGCCTCGTCGAAGGCCAGCACGGCATCGCGCAGGGGAGTGTCCAGGAAGCGGGCGGCCTGCTCGGGCTCGCGGGCCTGGAGCGTGAAGCGCTTGGTCAGCCCGGCATCGAAGGCCGGAAGCTTCGGGCCGAAGTCCGTCCAGCGCCGCTCGGCCAGGCGCAGGTCGAGACCGAGCGAAGGCCACGTGAGCTCGGCCACCAAGCATGGGCCGCTGTCGGACAACGGCACGCCACCTGCCACGCCGGGGCGCTCACGCCGCTTTCGCACCGCGCCTTGTTCCTCCACCACGGTCACCGCCACATCACCCACGGCGAAGCTGGCCGCGCCCTCGGTGGGGTCGAAGTGCAAGTCCTTCACGCCGCCCACCCCCGTGAGCCGCACCTGCTCCACCGCGGCCTGCCACACGCCCAGGTGACGGGCGCTGCCAATCAGTGGGACGGGCGCGCCGGGGCGAGCCGCCGCCGAGCGCAGCGCCTGCGCGCGCACCCGCAGCGCGATGTCCTTACCCAGCGCCACCACCGCCACCGCCTCGATGGCGTGCTCCACTTGGATGAACGGGGACCGAAAGCCCGCCGGGACTTCCTTCGGGATGGCCAAGCGGAACGGGATGGCCGCGCCCTCCGTGGGGGTGCCGTCATGGAGGATCCACGTGCGGCGGTCCACGTCGCGCGGGCCCGCGCCGCTCTTCACGAGCGCCGTCTCCACGGTCACGCAGGCCAGCTCGATGCGCCGCAGCCGCCGTCCGCGCAGGCCCGTGATGGCCACCGCGCCGGCCAGGCTGCCGCCGAGGCGCAGCCGGTCATCCTCGAGCGACAGCTCCAACACCGGGGCATCGCCGCGCACCTCGCCCGCCTGCGTGGTGAAGATCTGCGGACGCGGCGGCCCCGGGTCCACCGCCAGCGTCTCCACGGTCACGGCGTAGCGCTCGCGGCGGTCCGGCCACCACGGGATGTGCACGTGTACCTCCAGCTCGTAGACGATGGTGGCGAGCGTGCTGCGATACGACGGCGGCGCGTCACGCGGGATGTCGAAGGTGACCTCGCGCTCCCACGTGCCGGGCGTGAGGACGCCCGCGGGGAAGCGCATCCCCAGCCGTAGGATCTCGCGCCGGTGGTAGTGCCGTGTGGAGTTGTTCCCGTTGCTCGTCGTGGACTTGTAGCGAGACTCCTTGCCCACCAGCACCACGTCGATGCCGTCGAAGGGCGTCTCGCTGCGGCTGGTGAGCACCACCCGCGCCCGCTGCCGCTCGCCGGGGCACACGTGCGTCGGGGTGAGATACACGCTCAGATCGGGGCGGCTGCGCATTCCGGCGAGGATACACGCCGGACGGCAGACGGACTCACTGGCGCTCGGGGCCGAGCTCCACGTGGATGCTGGCCACGCCCCAGATCTCGTCGGCGTAGCGCCGAATGGTCTCGTCGCTGGAGAAGCCGCCCATGCGGGCGATGTTGGCAAGGCTCATCTGCTGCCAGCGGGTGCGGTCTTGCCACACGCGGGCCACCTCGTCGTGGCAGCGCACGTAGTCGTCGAAGTCGGCGCAGGTCATGTACTCGTCGTGGTGGCGCAGGTCGTTCACGATGTCGTGGTAGCGCGTGGGCTCGTCGGGCGAGAAGCAGCCAGCAGCCAGCAGCGCGAGGGCGTCACGCAGCACGGGGCTCGCGTCGATGAAGCGCTGCGGCACATAGCCGGCGGCGCGGCGCGTGCCCACCTCGTCGGTGTCCATGCCGAACAGGAAGAAGTTGTCGGCGCCCACCGCGTCGCGGATCTCGATGTTGGCGCCGTCGAGCGTGCCCACGGTGAGCGCGCCGTTCATGGCCAGCTTCATGTTCCCGGTGCCCGAGGCCTCGGTGCCGGCCAGCGAGATCTGCAGCGACACGTCGGCCGCCGGGATGATGTGCTCGGCCAGCGTGACCGAGTAGTTGGGCACGAACAGCACGCGCAGGCGGTCACGCGTGGCGGGGTCCTCGTTGACGATGGAGGCGATGTCGTTGGTGAGCTTGATCAGGTGCTTGGCGCGCAGGTAGCCGGGCGCCGCCTTGCCCGCGACCAAGAAGGTGCGTGAAGGGTCACCCACGCTCGGGTCGCGCTTGAGCCGCTGGTAGAGCGCGATGATGTGCAGCGCGTTCATGAGCTGCCGCTTGTACTCGTGGATGCGCTTGATCTGCGCCACCAGCATGGAGTCCGGGTCGAAGCCGAGGCCGCTCGTGGCGTGCAGGTGCTGCGAGAGCTGCTGCTTGTGCAGCCGCTTGATGCGGCCCAGCTCGTCCAGCAGCGCGCCCTGGTCGGGCACGGCCTCGAGCTCGCGCAGCTTGCGCAGGTCGCCCGCCCATGCCGGCCCCACGCTGCGGTCGAACAGCGCGCACAGCTCCGGGTTGGGCACCATCAGCCAGCGCCGCGGGGACACGCCGTTGGTCTTGTTGTTGAAGCGCTCGGGCCAGAGCAGAGCGAAGTCCGGCAGCAGGCGCGTCTTCACGAGCTCCGAGTGCAGCTCGGCCACGCCGTTCACGCTGTGGCTGCCCACCACCGCCAGGTGGGCCATGCGCACCTGCCGCTCGGGGTGCTCTTCGATCAGCGACATGCGCGCCTTGAGCGCGTTGTCCGTGGGCGCGTGCAGGTGCACGCGGCGCAGCATGCGGTGGTTGATCTCGTAGAGGATCTCGAGGTGCCGCGGCAGCAGCCGCTCGAACATGGCCACGGGCCACTTCTCGAGGGCCTCCGGCATGAGCGTGTGGTTGGTGTACGCGAACGTGCGCTGCGTGATGTCCCAGGCCACGTCCCAGCCCAGGTGCTCGCGGTCCAGCAGCAGCCGCATGAGCTCGGCGATGGCGATGGACGGGTGCGTGTCGTTCAGCTGGATGGCGGCCTTGTCGGGCAAGAGCCGCAGGTCGCTGTGCGTCTCTTGGAAGCGGCGCACGATGTCGTGGATGGCGCAGGCGCAGAAGAAGTACTGCTGCTTGAGGCGCAGCTCGCGGCCCTCGGCCGAGTGGTCCGCCGGGTAGAGCACGCGGCTGATGGCCTCGGACAGCGCCTTCTCCTCCACGGCGCGGCGGAAGTCGCCCGCGTTGAACACCTCGAGGTTGAACTCGTTGGACGCGCGCGCCGACCAGAGCCGCAGCGTGTTCACCGTGTCGTTGGCGTAGCCCGCCACCGGCAGGTCGTAGGGCACACCCACCACGGTCTGGGTGTCCACCCAGCGGTGACACACGCGCCCGGCGTCGTCGTGGTGCTGCTCCACGCGGCCGTAGAAGTTCACGGGCACGGCCAGCTCGTGGCGCGGGATCTCCCAGGGGTTGCCCTCGCGCAGCCAGGAGTCGGCGCGCTCCACCTGGCGCCCGTCCACGATGGTCTGCTCGAAGATGCCGTACTCGTAGCGAATGCCGTAGCCGAAGCCGGGCAGCTCGAGGGCCGCCAACGAATCCAGGAAGCAGGCCGCCAGGCGCCCGAGGCCGCCGTTGCCCAGGCCCGGGTCGGGCTCTTCTTCCAGCACGTCGGCAAGCTTCACGCCCGCGTCACCCAGCATGCGCTCCGCGGTGGCGTAGAGCCCGAGGCCATGCAGGTTCTGGCTCATGGCGCGCCCCAGCAGGAACTCCGCCGACAGGTAATAGGCGCGCTTCACGTCGTGCGTGCGGTACGTGCGCCGCGTGGCCAGCCAGCGGTGCAGCAGGCGGTCCCGCATGGCGTGGGCCATGGCGGTGTACAGGTCCTTCGTGGTGGCCGAGTCGCGGTCCTTGGCGCACGTGTAGTAGAGGTGGTCCAGCACCGCGCGCTCGAGGGCGTCGGGCTCCATGCCCACCCGAGAGTGGTCGGCGGCGTCGGCGGGGGCAATGGACGAGCGAAGGCGAGATGGCGTCATGCGGGGGGAGCTCCAGCCGAAGAGTGGCGCCCGGGGGCGGAGACGGACTATATCTCTCGCGCGCCCGCTGTCCTGTGCGGATCGCGGCTTGTACGAACGGGAAACACGCATGTCACGCAACGGAGACAACCGCAGACTCGCCTCACGCTCGGTGGCGCTCGTCCTGTCGGGGGGTCGCGGCTCGCGCCTCAAGCAGCTCACGGACCGCCGCGCCAAGCCGGCCGTCCACTTCGGCGGCAAGTACCGCATCGTGGACTTCGCGCTGTCCAACTGCCTGAACTCCGGGCTGCGCCGCATCTACGTGCTCACGCAGTACAAGTCGCACAGCCTCCTGCGCCACATCCAGCGTGGCTGGTCGTTCCTGCGCGCCGAGGTGAACGAATTCGTGGACCTCCTGCCCGCGCAGCAGCGCGTGGACGAGTCCATGTGGTACCGCGGCACCGCCGACGCCGTCTGGCAGAACCTGGACATCCTGCGCGCCGAGGGCCCCGAGTACGTGGTCATCCTGGCCGGCGACCACATCTACAAGATGGACTACGGCGCCATGATCGAGGAGCACGTGGCCCGCGGCGCGGACTGCTCGGTGGCCTGCGTGGAGGTGCCCCGGCATCAGGCGCGCGAGTTCGGCGTCATGGACACGGACGCCACCGGCCGCATCATCAGCTTCCTCGAGAAGCCGGAGAACCCGCCCTGCATGCCGGGCCGCCCCGACGTGTCGCTCGCCAGCATGGGCATCTACGTGTGCACGGCCGAGTTCCTGTACGACTCGCTCGTGCGCGACGCCATGGACGAGGGCTCCACCCACGACTTCGGGCGCGACTTCATCCCGCGCTTCGTCAACAGCGCCAAGCTCTACGCCCACGAGTTCACCAAGAGCTGCCAGCGCAGCGGCGAAGAGCACGGCTCCTACTGGCGCGACGTCGGGACGCTGGACGCCTACTGGGAGGCCAGCCTCGACCTCACCAGCGTCACCCCCGAGCTGGACCTCTACGACCCCAACTGGCGCATCTTCACCCAGGGCTCACAGCTCCCCCCCGCCAAGTTCGTCTTCGACGACGTGGGCCGCCGCGGCATGGCCGTGGACAGCGTGGTCTCCGAAGGCGTCGTCGTCTCCGGCGCCGAAGTGCGCCGCTCCCTCCTCTCCACCCAGTCGCGCGTGAACTCCTACGCCTGGCTCGACCAAGCCGTCATCCTCCCCGAGGTCAACATCGGCCGCCGCGCCCGCCTCTCGAGAGTCATCGTCGACCGCGGCGTAGACATCCCCGAAGGCCTCATCGTGGGCGAAGACCCCGAGCTAGACGCCCGCCGCTTCGAGCGCACCCCGGGTGGGGTCTGCCTGATCAGCCGAGAGATGATCGACGCGCTGGGGTGAGGCTGTCGAACCCGAGCGTCGCGTGAGCTATCCTGACCCCACATGACCAGCCCCTTCGACCCCGCCGCCCTGCGCGCCTTCCGCGACCGCGACTGGGCCAGCGTGCGCCGCGCGAAGGAACAATTCTGGGCCGACGACCACGCCACCCGCGGCCCCCTCGCCGGACTACGAGCGGGCGCCGCCCTCTGGGAACACGCCCGCGCGGTGGACCCTTCGTGGCCCGACGAAGCCCAGCGCGCCGAGGACCTGGCCCACCACCTCGAGCTCGCCGCAAAGCTCGACCGCTTGGCGCATGTCTTCCGACGCTGAGCGCGTCCTCGCGGACCTCGCGCGGACGCTCGATGACCTCGGTGTGCGCTGGTACCTCTTCGGAGCGCAGGCCGCTCTCCTGCGCGGCTCGCGACGCCTCACTGCCGATGTCGACGTCACCGTGTTCCTCGGAGCAACGCGCACCGCGCAGCTCGTGTCGGCGCTTGCCGCGCGTGGTCTCCCCCTGCGAGTCCCCGCTGACGACGACTTCGTCGCGCGGACACGCGTGCTGCCCGTGGCGCACGCCGCAACCCACATGCCCGTGGACGTCGTGTTGGGTACGCCAGGAATCGAAGAACACTTCCTCGCGCGCGCTGAGGTCCTCCTCGTGGGAACCACAAAGGTCCCCACACCGCTCGCCGAAGACCTCGTAGTGATGAAGCTCCTCGCTGGACGGGAGAACGACCTCGAAGACGCCAAGGCGCTCGTCAAGGCCGGCGCCAGCCTCGACGACATCACCAGCATGGTGGAAGCGATCGCAGAGGGACTCGGTGAGGACGACATCCTCGACGCGCTCGCCGAGCTGCGACGCCGCGTGTCTCGCTAGCCGGAGGCGCCATCCGTCCAGAGCTCCCGCTCGAGCACCTCGGTGTACGGGCGCGCAATGACCTGCGCGTCCTCCATGGCTCCCTTGAACACGAACCGAGGAGAGAACGCCGCGCGGCTATTCAGCCAGGCCGTCAGCTCCGAGAGCGGGAGACCCGTGATCGCGCGCGGTCAACGAGAGTCCGCTCGGTGCTCCAACTGCCGTGCCAAACTCTCGAGTTCCTCGATTGTAGGCAGTCGCCCGAGGCGAAACGCTGGAGAGATGATCGCGAACTCCGACATGGACGACGCGAACTCCAACGCGGCCACCCTGCATGCCAGCGCAGCCGTGCAGAGTTCGTCCGGCGTCAGAGACAGGCTGACGCTCTGGGTCAGCCACGCAGGGTCCACTATATCGACGCGGCCTGGTGCCAACGGCGGCGAGCACGCCGAGTACTGCTCGAACACGCGGTGGTAGACGCGCTCCGCCTCGACGTCGGTCCGTTGTTTCGCGAGCACCGCCGCCTCGGCCCGCTCGTGGTCCCAGCCCCCTGGACGGAGTGGGCCCCAGCTGAGCCCAGTCGAGCCCTCGTCGGTCTCCCCCCAGGGCCCAAGTCGAGGCCCCACGCGCACACCACGTCGCCGCGGAGGGCGAGGGGCGCCCGGGTCGAGCGGGGCTTGGGGGGGCCCTATTTCAAGCGCCCTCCGGGCGCGCCGAAATGGGGGAGGTCAACCAGAGGGAGCGCCTGCGCGACCGCCCCCGCGGACCCGGGTGCCCCTCGCCCTCCGATCGATCCCGCCACCGTCTCGCCACCCGGAGAGCCTCGCCTTGCGCCCGTCTCTACCGAATGGTAGACAACCCCTCAAGCGAGCGGCAGGTCCTCCGCCGTATCGCGAACCACAGGAGTGACCCATGGGGGTATCGACCCGTTACGTGCTTCATCAAGGCCCCGTGCTCGGCGCGCTCGGACGCGCGGCCATGGCGGCGGTGAAGAGTCGCAAGAAGACCAGTGGTGGCAGCGCGCCCACGCAGATCCCCGGCCGTGAGCTGCGCGAGCGCATCCCGCCGCGCCCGGCCGACTTGGTGCAGGACTACATCCGCAACGTGGGTGGGGACCCCTCGGCGTACCGCAACCAGGTGCCGGCGCACCTCTTCCCGCAGTGGGTCTTCCCGCTCCAGGCGCGCGGCCTCGAGGACGTGAACTACCCGCTCCAGAAGGTGCTCAACGGCGGCTGCCGCATCGAGTTCAACGCGCCGCTGGCCCTCAACGAAGCGCTCAACGTGAGCTGCCGCCTCGAGGGCATCGACGACGACGGCAAGCGCGCCATCATCCACCAGCGCGCGGTCACCGGCACGGCCGCGCAGCCCGACGCCGTGGTCACGCACGTCTACGCGTTCGTCCCGCTCAGCAGCAAGAAGGACGAGAAGCCCG
Organism: Sandaracinaceae bacterium; assembly: GCA_016706685.1. Classification (NCBI taxonomy): domain Bacteria; kingdom Pseudomonadati; phylum Myxococcota; order Polyangiales; family Sandaracinaceae; species Sandaracinaceae bacterium. The sequence continues at coordinate 58,978 of JADJJE010000003.1, forward strand.
CGGGTGGCGCACCCAAGAAGAAGGCGCCGCCCCCGCGCGTGCCCGAGGACGCCCGCGAGATCGCGTTCTGGAACATCCCCGTCTCGGCGGGCCTCGACTTCGCCAAGCTCACGGGGGACTTCAACCCCATCCACTGGATCCCGCCGGCCGCGCGCGCCGCAGGCTTCAAGAACGTCATCCTGCACGGCTTCGCCACGCTGGCCCGCGCCATCGAGGGCATGAACCGCGCGCTCTTCGCCGGTGACCCGTCGCGCCTCGCCACCATTGACGTGCGCTTCACGCGGCCCTTGGTACTCCCCGCGAAGGTGGGGCTCTACGTTCGCGGCGACGAGATCTTCGTCGGCTCCGCGAAGGGCGGCCCGGCCAACCTGGTCGGCACCTTCACCACTCGCTGAACTCGAACAACCCGCGAATCACGGATACGGAAGACCATGAGCGACCTCCTCCTCGACAACGAGCAAGCCCGCAAGCTCATCAAGACGCTGGGCCTCCCCCTCCCCGTGCCGGAGCGGCTGCGCCGCGCCAAGGGCCCCTACGAAGAGCGTCCGCTCGAAGGCAAGGTGGTCCTGGTGGGCGGTCACTCGGCGCTGCGCGACACGCTCGCCAGCTCGCTGGCCAAGATGGGCGCCGAGTCCGTGGTGTTCGGCGACGAAGACGACGCGAAGCCATTCCGCCGCGCGGGTGAGGCCTGGGGCCGCCCGGTGCGTGTGGTCGCCCCCGGCGAGGCGCCGGAGGACGTGAAGGTGGACGCCATCGTCTACGACGCCACCGGCGTGCGCGGGCCCGATGACCTCAAGGGGCTCTACGAGTTCTTCATGCCGTACATGCGCCGCCTGAAGAAGGGTGGCCGCTGCGTGGTCATCGGCCGTCCGGCCGCGCTGGCCGGCACGCACAGCGAAGCCGCCGCCGCCGCGGGCCTCGAGGGCTTCACGCGCAGCCTCGGCAAGGAAGTGGGCGAAGGTGGCTCCACCGCCAACAGCGTGTTCGTGGAGAAGGGGGCCGAGGGTCGCCTGGACGCCACGCTGCGCTTCCTGCTCTCGCCGCGCTCGGCCTTCGTGACCTGCCAGCCGTTCAACATCAGCAACGACGCGAAGGGCAGCGAGGCCCCCACCACGCAGCCCCTCGAGGGCAAGATCGTGCTGCTCACCGGCGCCGCGCGCGGCATCGGCGAGTCCACGGCGCGCATCATGGCGGCCGAGGGCGCCCACGTGGTGTGCCTCGACCTGCCGCGTGACGACGAGCCCCTCAGCAAGGTGGCGCGCTCCATCGGCGGCTCCGTGCTGCTGGCGGACATCACCGACCCGGACGCGCCCGAGCTCATCTGCAAGGAGCTCAACGAGCGCTTCGGCGGCGTGGACATCGTGATCCACAACGCCGGCATCACGCGCGACAAGCTGCTCGCCAACATGAAGCCGCAGCTGTGGGACATGGCCGTGGACGTGAACCTCGGCGCGGTCATCCGCATCACCGAGAAGCTCGTCGCCAACGGCGTGCTCAACGACGGCGGTCGCGTGGTCTGCCTGAGCAGCGTGTCGGGCATCGCCGGCAACCGCGGCCAGACCAACTACTCGGCCAGCAAGGCGGGCATCGTGGGCTTCGTCGAGAGCCTGGCCCCGCAGCTGGCGGCGCGCGGCGTCACGGTCAACGCCATCGCGCCCGGCTTCATCGAGACGCGCCTCACCAGCGCCATGCCGGTCGGTATTCGTGAGGGCGCTCGTCGCTTGAGCGCGCTCGGCCAAGGCGGCCACCCCGAGGACGTGGGGCAGGCCATCACTTTCCTTTCAACCCCGGGTGCCGTGGGCATCACCGGAAGCGTGCTGCGCGTCTGCGGCGGCGCACTAGTGGGAGCATGATCATGGCAGCCAAGAAGAAGCCGGCCTCGTCCGGAAAGAAGATCCTCAGCACCACCGGCGAGATCCCCAAGGGACGCCGCGCGGTCATCATCGGCGGCGTGCGCACTCCCTTCGTGCGCGCCTTCGGTGAGTTCATGTTGCTCGACACCATCGCGCTCGCCGGCGTGGCCACCAAGGCCCTGCTGGACAAGACGCAGGTGCCGCGCTCCGAGCTGGACGGCATCGTGTGGGGCGGCGTGCTGCTGCCCACCCTCTCGCCCAACATCGCTCGCGAAGTGGCGCTGGACCTCAAGCTCCCGGCCGGCGTCGAGGGCTACACCGTGACGCGCGCCTGCGCCTCGGGCCTGCAGGCCATCACCGACGCCGTCTCCGCCATCGAGCGGGGCGACGCCGACGTGCTCATCGCGGGCGGCTCGGACAGCACCAGCAACGCGGCCGTGAACCTGCCCAACAAGGCCGTGCACGCGCTGGCGCCGCTGGCGTTCGGCAAGGCCAAGGGCATGCAGGACTACCTGGGCGTGCTGGCGCAGCTGATGCCCCTCTCGGACATCATGCCGTCCATGCCCAAGATCGCGGAGCGCACCACCGGTGAGGTGATGGGCGAGTCCGCCGAGAAGATGGCGCGCCGCAACGGCATCACGCGGCAGGAGCAGGACGCCCTCGCGGCCCGCAGCCACCGCCTGGCGGCCGCGGCCGTCAGCTCGGGTCGCTTCGAGTCCGAGGTCATCCCCGTCGAGACCAGCAAGGGCTGGGTCCACGCGGACACCATCATCCGTGGCGACACCAGCGAAGAGAAGCTGGCCAAGCTGCGCCCCGTGTTCGCGAAGGACGGCACGGTCACCGCCGGCAACGCCACGCCCCTCACGGACGGCGCCTCCTGCATCCTGCTCATGAGCGAAGAGAAGGCCGAGGCCCTCGGCTTCACGGGCCTCGCAGCATTCCGCAGCTGGTCGTACGTGGGCGTGGACCCGACGGACCAGCTCCTCATCGGGCCCGCCATCGCCATGCCGCGCGCCCTCGAGCGTGCCGGCCTCGAGCTGGGCGACGTGGATCTCGTGGACATCCACGAGGCGTTCGCGGCGCAGGTGCTCAGCGTCACCAAGGCCATGGAGAGCAAGGCCTTCGCCGAAGAGCGCCTGGGCCGCAGCACGGCCGTGGGCACCATCGACGACGCCAAGTTCAACGTGCACGGCGGGTCCATCGCCATCGGTCACCCCTTCGGGGCCACCGGCGCGCGCATCGTCACCACACTGGCCAACGAGCTGGCCGCGACCGGCAAGGAGACCGCCGTGCTGGGCATCTGCGCCGCAGGCGGCCTCGGCGCGGCGGCAGTGCTCGAGCGCGTCTGAGCTCGTCTCACCCCTGAATTCGTGACGAGGGCTGGCCGCAAGGCTGGCCCTCTCGCGTTCACGGGTACCGCCTACCCACCTCGCGCAGGTGTGTGTCATGCTGGGCGGGCAACCCGGCGAGTTCGTCACGGGGGGAGAGCGCCATGTCGTCACGTCTCGTCTTCATCACCAGCCTGCTGACCTCGGTCGCATCGGCGTGGGTCGTGGCGCCTGCGCCCGCGCGCGCGTGCGGCGGCTTCTTCTGCTCGGCCCAAGCGCCGGTGAACCAGGCCGCCGAGCGCATCATCTTCGCGGACCACGGCGACGGGACGGTCACGGCGGTGGTCCAGGTGCAGTACTCGGGCCCGTCCGAGAGCTTCGCGTGGGTGCTGCCCGTCCCCGGCATCCCGGAGGTAGAGGTCTCGTCCGACCTCGCGTTCAACCGCTTGATGGCGGTGAGCAACCCGCTCTACCTGATGAACACCACGGTGGACGGCGTGTGTCGCCAGCCGCGGAGTGACTCCCCCACAACGACCTTCGCGACGACGTCGCCCCAGTTCTTCGCGGATGCCGGCGTCGGGCCTCCCGTGACCGTGGTGGCCGCCGGCAACGTGGGCCCCTACGAGTACGAGGTCATCCAGCTGGACCCTTCCACCGAGCGCCCGGGTGACGTGGCGATCGCGTGGCTGGGCGACAACGGCTACGACGTGGACAGCCTGGGTGGCAGCTCGCTCGGATCCTACTTGCTGATGGGCATGAACCTGATCGCGTTCCGGCTCACGAAGGGCAACTCCGCCGGCACCATCCGCCCCATCCGTATTCGCTACGCGGCCAGCTGCCCCATGGTGCCCATCCGGCCCACCGCTGTGGCGGCGGAGGACGACATGGGTGTGCTGGTATGGGTGCTGGGGCCCAGCCGTGCGGTCCCCACCAACTACCTGTCGCTCGAGCTGAACGAGGCGGTGCTGGACTGGACGCTGGGGGCCCCGAACTACAACGACGTGGTCACGATGGCGGCGAACGAAGCCGGCGGCCAGGGCTTCGTGACCGAGCACGCGGTGCCGAGCGACGGCGTCTACCGGGGAGCAGTCTTCCGCGCGGTCGAGGAGCCCACCATCGCGGCCATCCTGGTTGAGCCCAGCAGTCGCACCCTGATCGCCAACCTGATCAACCAGTACGTCGGCTGGGACGGGCTCGCCGAGGTCATCGCGCCGTGGTTCGTGGAGGAGGTCGACGCGCAGGCCCTCATCGCGCAGTGCCAGTTCTCCTGCGACGCGAGCGCCATCCCCGAGGTCGTCTCCATGGACGAGACCCAGCGGCAGGCGCTGCTGGCCTCCCTCGAGGCGCAGGTCATCGCGCCCATGCGCGCCACGCAGGCGCTGTTCGACGGGAGCGCCTACGTGACCCGCCTCTACACCACGCTGAGCGCCAGCGAGATGACCCTCGACCCGACGTTCGACTTCAACCCGGGGCTGCCCAGCGTGAACAACGTGCACATGGCGGACCGCGTGATCTTCTGCAGCCCGGACCACTCGTTTCAAACGGCGCCGTGGCTGGCGCGGCTCCCGAACGGCGAGCAGGTGCGCGGCGAGGGCTTCCGCTGGCCGTACACGGCGGGCGTGGACCTGCCTGCCATGCGCAAAGCCACCCAGCTGGCCACGGCCGGAAGCGGTGTGGTGATGCAAGACCAGAGCGCGCTGATCGACGAGCGCTTGGCCCGCGATGGCGCCATCACGCTGCGGCCGTCCCGGGACACCTGCCAGGCAGGGCAGCCCTCTCGGGGTCTGGCTGGGATGGCCTCGCTCGCGCTCGCGGCGCTCGCGCTCGTGGCACGGCGGCGGCGCCCCCTCCCCTGACGGTCGACGAACGATTCCACTGCGCCGCCGTTCCATGATACTTCTGTTCACCTATCAACCATGAGCGGACTGAAGATCACACTCTCGGCCAGGACCGATGTCGGACGGGTTCGTGGCCACAACGAGGACGCCTACATCGCCCTGGACCTGGCCCGCGCCGACGTCCAGGTCGGCAACGGCGAGCTGGTGGAGCTCGAGGTCGGGCCGCAGGGCGCCCTGGTGGGCGTGTCCGACGGCATGGGCGGCTCCCAGGCGGGCGAGATCGCCAGCGCCATGGTGGTGCAGTCGCTGGACCAGTCGCTGCGCGCCGAGAGCCACAGCTCCCCGGACGACATCCTCAAGGAGGCCGTGGAGCGCGCCAACCGTGAGGTGCACGAGGCCGGCCGCGAGCCGGGCCGCGCGGGCATGGGCGCCACGCTGACCGCCGTGCTGGTGCGCGACACCCACGCGCACATCGCCTCGGTGGGTGACTCGCGGGCCTACCTGCTGCGCGAGGGCCGGCTGCGTCAGATGACGCGCGACCAGAGCTACGTGCAGGTGCTGCTCGATGCGGGCCTCATCAAGGAACAAGACGCCGCGCACTCGGCGTTCAGCAGCATCATCCTGCAGAGCATGGGCCAGAAGGAAGACGTGCAGGTGGCCCTCGGCCGGCTCGAGCTGCGCCGCGGCGACCGCCTGCTCATCTGCTCGGATGGCGTGACGGGGCACCTCAACGACACCGACCTGGCCGAGGTCCTCAAGTCGCGCGACAGCGTGGACGTCATCACGCAGCGCCTCGTGGACATGGCCAACGAGCGTGGCGGCAGCGACAACATCACCGCGGTGGTGGCCGACGTCACGGGCGACGCGCTGCGCCGCGTGGCGGGGCCCGAGACCGTCACGCAGACCTTCCAGGTCATCTCGGAGTTCGCGAGTCCGGTGAAGAAGTCGAACGGTGGCGCCGCCGCCTCGGCGCCTCCCGCCGTGGAGCGCGACGGCTGGGACGACGACTCGCAGACCAAGGACCCGAACACCGCGCCGGCCGCACCCGCCAGCAGCGGCAGCACGAGCAGCAGCCCCGCGGCCGGCTCGGCCGGCTTGATTGCCGGCTTCATCGCGCTGGTGGTGGTGGCCGCTGGCGTGGGCTACTGGCTCTTCGCGGGCTGATCGCTCACCAGGCGTGCACCGTAGTGCGCCTCGAGCGGCGCAAGCAGCGACTTGCGCGTGGGGAACAGGCGCGCCATCAGCAGCGCCGCGATGGCAGGGAACGCGACGGCCTGCGCGAGGGGGCAGCCCAGCGCGACGAGCACCGTGCCATTGAGCCCGATGGACTCGGCCAGCGCCATGCCCACGATGAACGGGGTCTGCAGCACGCGCCCGCCCGCCGCCGCCACCGCGCGCTCGTCGACGAACACGCGGATGCGCGGCGCGGCTTCGCGGAAGATGACGCTCGCGTTGGGGTCCACGGCCTCGGTGGTCTCGAGCTTGGTGCCCGCCACGATCTGCTTCTTCATGCGCGCCGGAAAGACCAGGTGCACCGCACCGGTGGCGAGCGAGGCGACGCCGAACACAAGGAAGTACAGCGGGTCGAAGGGCGCCTCGGGGACCGGCACCGTCTGCGTGATCACGAAGAAGACCATGACGTTGGACATCATGAGCGCGAGCCACAGCACTCGCGGGACGAAGAGGTGCTGACTGATCGGGTCGTTCGTGGGGGCCATCGTCGGCGAGTGTAGCCCAGCACGTCGCGTGGCGGACACACGCGCGCGCAGACGCGGTATCGTTGGCGCGTGACCGACCTCTCTGTCCGAATTCGTGAGCTCGAAGCGCGCGTCCAGCACCTCGAGGCCCTGCGCGCGCTCAACGCCGAGACCGACAACGCCATCGAGGCCGCCCTGCGCGACCGGCTCCCGCTCGAGCAGACGCTGCTGCGCGTGGCGCCGCTCCTGCTCGGGCGCACGGGCGCTCGCTGCGCGTGGATCCGGACCTACGACGAAAACCTCGAGCTGCGTGACTTCTGCTTCGGTGTGGACACCGTGCCCGCAGAGGCCGCCGACGTGGTGCACGCGGCGGTGACCAGCGACACCTACCGCGACGTGACGGTTCAGGGCAGCGTGGTGGGCCAGCGCGTGGACGTGGCGGGCGAGAGCTTCGGCGCCGCCGCGCTGTGGTTCGACGGGGCGCTCGACGACGCCGCGTGCGACGTGGCGCAGGACCTCTTGGACACCTGGTGCGAGGAGCTCGACAACTACCTGGCCTCCATCGCGCAGTCTCGCCAGAAGCTCCACATCCTGCGGGCCACCAGCGACGCGCTGAAGGAGCCCGTGCTGGACGACGGCATCCGCAAGGCCATCGCCGTGCTGCAGCGCAGCGTGCCCTTCGAGGACATGCTGCTGGTGTTCCGCCAGGAGGATGACCTGCGCGGCGCGAGCCTGAACTACAAGATCATCCAGAACGGTGTGCTCACGCACGACTCGCGCACGCCGGACGACATGGACGTGGACGACTTCATCCGCACGGACGCCACCGAGATGATCCGCGGGCGCTCGCGCGGCCTGCTCGACCGCTTCGGCATCCAGACCTTCCGCGAGGAGGTGCTCATCACCGGCGTGCGCGACGAGCGCGTGCTGGGCCGCGTGGTGGTCACCAGCGCGCGCGGCGAGTTCAACACCTACGACCGCGACCTGCTGGAGCGCTTCGCGGATGCGCTGCGTCAGCGCGTGGTGGACTTCAACCGCGAGTGGAAGCACCTGTCGCTGTGCTTCCCGGCCGACACCGTGCGCCGCCTGCTGCACGAAGAGGGCTACGTGGAGCGCTACCTGGTGCCGCGCGAGCAGGACGTGGCCATCCTCTACTGCGACATCTCGGGCTTCACGCGCATCAGCGAGCAGGTGCTGGGCGAGCCCGCGCTCATCGGCGCGCTGGTCAACACCTGGAGCAAGCGCGTGGTGGACATCGTGTGGGAGACGGGCGGCGTCTTCGACAAGATGGTGGGCGACTGCATCATCGCGCTGTGGGGCCCGCCCTTCCACGAGCTGTCACCAGCCGCGGCCTGCAAGAGCGCGGCCGACGCGGCGGAGCGCATTCGAGACTACACGCGCACCCTGAACGACGGGGTGGAGCTGCCGGCGCTCGCGGGCATGGAGCTGCCCATCGGCGTGGCCACGGGCCTCAACTACTGCCGGCTCTTCGTGGGCCTGTTCGGCCCCGACGAGGACTACACGGGCTTCAGCTCGGGCATGAACAACACGGCGCGCCTGCAAGGCGTGGCCACGCGCGACCAGATCCTGTGCATGGACGCCTTCGTGGCCGCGCTGGGTGACGAGGCTCGCTTCGGCCCCGAGCAGCGCGCCCAAGTGAAGAACGTGGCCGAGCCGCTGCGCTACCGCGAGCTGCGCTGACCTTCAGAGCTCGGGGCGCAGCAGCTCGAAGCGCAGCCCGTCCGCCGCCGCCTGGCTGAGTGCGCTGGCGCCGGCGGCGTCCAGCTCGCCCGCTGGGAGCGCGATCGCGGCCATCCACGCCGCTGCATCCAGCACCAGCCAGGCCTCGGCGTAGGGCGCGCTCGCGTCCAGCACCAAGGGCTCGTCGAACGTCCACTCGAACGACACGCTCATGGTGCTGCGCAGCGAGAAGGTGCCGAGCACCTCACCATCAGGGCCCAGCCGCTCACCGCTCAGCTCCACGGCCGCGTTCAGGGGCGCGCTCGGGTCCGCGCCCAGGGCGTCATGATCCGGCGTGGCCAGCATGCCGCGCAGCCCGCAGTAGGCGCCCGGCGTGGGCCGGAAGGTGCCGGGTCGCAGGGCCTCGTCGCTCAGCCCGTTCACCACCACGGGTACCCCAATGCGGGTGGGCGACGCCGCTGTGTGGGCGCGCGCGACCGATGGCCCGAAGAGGCGCGCGGCGCGTGCCAGCGTGGTCTCGGGGCAGGCCCACAGCTCGAGCGCCTCCACCGCCACGTGGGCGCTGGTCAGCCGGACACGCTGCGCGTTGGCGGTTTCGAGGGGCGCATCCGCGAACGGCTCGCCGCGGTAGGCCACGGGCACCTCGATGCCGGCCGAGTCGTCCGTGCACGAAGGCAACGTGAGCGGCACGAGTCCCAGCAGGGCGAGCAGCACCAGCAGCCCGAGGGGGCGAGTCAGGACATCAGAGGTCAAGCGAGACTCCCAGGTTCACGGCCAGCCCTTCGCGGTGCTGCCCGGTGAGTGCGTTCACGACGGGCACCGCGATGCCCGCCTGGAGGATGAGGTCGGTGGCGGGTGACGCCACGAAGCCCATGGTGGCGTACACGATGGCGCCGCCCGAGTCGGGCTCGGGGCCGCCGTTCTCGCGCGACACGGCGTCCACCCGCAGCAGCCCGCCCATGCGAATGCCGAAGCCGTTGGTGGGCTGCACCTGCAGGTCAGCCACGGTGCGCCACGAGGCCCCGCCGCGCGAGTCGTCGAAGCCGCGCGTGGGCAGGCTGAGCACGCTGGACACGTAGACCGACCACGGGTCTGCGAAGTGCGCGTAGCTGAGCCCGAGCGAGGGGTCCCAGCTGCCCGAGCCGGCCTGCAGCTCGAGCGGCAGCACCTGTCCCTGCCGGTCCCGCTGCGCACGCGCCGTGGGCACCTCGAGGCCCACCAGCGTGCTCAGCAGGTGGCGGGGCGCGAAGGCGCGGTCGCGGAACACCACCGCGCGGGCCACGAAGTCGAGGTCGCCGAAGTCCCACGACACCGAGCGCGCCAGGTTGGCGTACAGCACGTCGCGCCGCAGCACGGGCGCCAGCAGCGAGAGCGTGAGCCAGCGGGTGGGCGAGTAGGCCGCCGCCAGCTCCACGCGCAGCTCGCGCAGCTCGAGGGCGTCCACCCCCGGGGTGCCCACGCCGTCTTCACGCTGCCGCAGGCCCACGGAGAGCCGCACCCGGTTGGGGTAAGGCTGCGCTGCGCCCATGCTGGTGAGCGTGCGGTCGCCCACGGAGCACGTGGCGCAAGCGCGCGCTTCGGTGGCCGCGAGCCCCCACGCGCCCACGAGCACCCCCGCGGTCAGGGCAAGCCGGACAGCCGAGGCCAGCCTATGCAGGGCGCGGGGGGTCACGGGCGGAGGGTAGGAGCGGAGGGGGGGTGGGGCACTGCGACAAATCGTCGCACCCAGCCGGCAACCACCCGCCGCTTCAGCGCGAAAGCCGCTTGGCCAAGTTCCGCGTGCCCGCCGTGAGCACGCCCGCGAACATGCCCTTGCCGGCCAGGCGCACCACGGGGTTCTTGGCGGGCTTCCCGTAGGCCAGCCACGTGAACACGCTGCCGCCATCCGGGTGCGGCTCGGCCGTGATCACGCTCAGGTGCTCGGTGAACATGCCGAACAGGTTCTCGTCCGCCGCGGAATACGCCAGCAGGCGCGGGGCCTCGAAGGCCTTCACCGTCTCGAGCGTGGGCTTGGGCGCGCCGTGGGCATAGATGACGCGCACGGCGCCGACCTGGCCGGGCACCACGGCGTTGGTGTCGTCCGAGTACGAGCGCTTGATCATGGGGATGAAGTCCCCGATGCGGTTGAAGTCCGTGACGAACGCGAACAGCTCCTGCTGGCTGGCATCGACGCGCGTCTGGGCGGTGTGCTGCAGCGGCGAGGCGGTCATGCGGGCCCCGGTCTCGAGGGCGTACGTGGCAAAGCGGGAGAGGTCGGTCATGCGCGGTTCCGTTCTGGTGCGAGCAGCCCGCCGTGGGCTGCCCTGTGCCTCAGCCGAGGCGGCTCTTGTAGTCTTGGTAGCCGAAGCGCCGCACCACCTGGTGCGTCTTGGTGGCCGGGTCCCACAGCGCGATGTCCGGCAGCCGCACGCCGTTGAACGTGCTGGTCTTCACCATGGTGTAGTGCGCCATGTCCAGGAACACGAGCTTGTCGCCGATGTTGAGCGGGGCGCCGAAGCTGTAGTCGCCGATCACGTCGCCGGCCAAGCAGGTGAGCCCACCCAAGCGATAGGTGTGCGGCTTCTCACCGGGCAGCGCGCCGCCCACCACCTCGGGGCGGTAGGGCATCTCCAGCACGTCGGGCATGTGCGCCGTGGCCGACGTATCCAAGATGGCGATGGCCACCGCGCCGTTCTGCACGATGTCCAGCACGCGGCTCACCAGGATGCCGGTGCGAATGCCGATGGCCTCGCCCGGCTCGAGGTAGACCGCCACGCCGTGGCGCTGCTGGAAGTCCTTCACCAGGCGCACCAAGAGCGCGCGGTCGTACTCCGGCCGCGTGATGTGGTGCCCGCCGCCGAAGTTCACCCACTTCATCTTCGGGATCACATCGCCGAAGCCGCGCTCCACCGCCACGAGCGTGCGCTCGAGGGCGTCGCTGCCCAGCTCGCACAGCGTGTGGAAGTGCAGCCCGTCCAGCTCTTCGGCGGTGACACCGGCGGCATCGAAGGCCGCCCGCGTGGTGCCCAGGCGCGAGCCCGGCGCGCACGGGTCATAGAGCGGCACCGCCACCTCCGAGTGCTCCGGGTTGATGCGCAGCCCGATGTCCACGCCCGCCTCGCGCACGCGCGGCCCGTGCTGGCGCAGCTGCGCGGGGCTGTTCACCACCACGTGCTCCGCGAAGCGCAGGATCTCGGTCATGTCCGTGTTGCTGTAGGCCGGCGCATACGCGTGCACCTCGCCACCCAGCTCTTCGCGCGCCAGCTGCGCCTCGTGCGGCGAGCTGCTGGTGGCCCCGGCCAGGTACTTCTTCACCAGGCCGAACGTGCTGAACGCCGCGTAGCCCTTGAGGGCCAGCAGGATCTTGCAGCCCGCGTCGCGCTGCACCTCGCCCAGGATGCGCAGGTTGTCTTCGAGCGCGCCCAGGTCGATGACGAACGCGGGCGTCTCGATGTCGGTGACGTCGATGCCGTGCACGGCTCAGTGCTCCGCGATCTCGTAGGGCAGGCCCTGCTTGCTGACCTCGGCCAGGAACGGCTTCGCCTCGAACTGCTCCATGTTGAACACGCCCGCGCCCTTCCACTGGCCCGTGAGCATCATGATGGCGCCGGTGACCGCGGGCACGCCCGTGGTGTAGCTGACCGCCTGCGCGCGCACCTCGCGGTAGCACTCGGCGTGGTCGCAGATGTTGTAGATGAACACCTTCTTGGGCTTGCCGTCCTTCACGCCCTCGATGAGGCAGCCGATGCTGGTCTTGCCGGTGTAGTTGGCGGCCAGCGAGCTGGGGTCCGGCAGCAGCGCCTTCAGGAACTGGATGGGCACGATCTGCTGCCCCTGGAACTCGATGGGCTCGATGCTGGTCATGCCCACGTTCTGGAGCACGCGCAGGTGCGTGATGTACTCGTCGCCGAAGGTCATCCAGAAGCGGATGCGCTCGAGCCCCTTGAGGTTCTGGCAGAGCGACTCGAGCTCCTCGTGGTAGAGCAGGTACGCCTTGCGGGGCCCCACGCCGGGGAAGTCGAACATCATGGACTGGCTCATGGGCTCGATCTCCACCCACTGGCCCTTCTCCCAGTACTTCCCCTTCTGCGTGATCTCCCGGATGTTGATCTCCGGGTTGAAGTTGGTGGCGAACGCGTGCCCGTGGTCGCCGCCGTTGCAGTCCAGGATGTCCACCGTGTGGATCTCGTCGAACAGGTTCTGCTGCGCGTAGGCGCAGTAGACGTTGGTCACGCCCGGGTCGAAGCCCGAGCCCAGCAGCGCCATGAGGCCCGCCTTCTGGAAGCGCTCCTGGTAGGCCCACTGCCAGCTGTACTCGAACTTGGCCTCGTCGGGCGGCTCGTAGTTGGCGGTGTCCAGGTACGGCGTGCCGGTCGCGAGGCACGCGTCCATGAGCACCAGGTCCTGGTAGGGCAGCGCCACGTTGATGAGCAGCGCGGGCTTCTCGGCCTTCAAGAGCGCCACCGTGGCCGGCACGTCCATGGCGTCCAGCGCGGCCACGCGGATGTCGCGGCCGTGCAGCTCTTTGATCTCGGCCTGGATCTTCTCGCAGCGCGACACCGTGCGGCTGGCCAGCAGGATGTCGGTGAAGACCTCCGGGTTCATCGCGCACTTGTGCGCCACCACGCCACCCACACCACCCGCACCGACGATCAGGACCTTGCTCATTCCGCGTTCTCCGTCCTTGGTGACCTGCGCGCGAGCCCTTCGCGCGACAAAACCAAGACGCTGTTTATGCGCAGAAAGCGAGCGCGGGACAACCGAAGATTGCGTGTCAGCGGCGCTGCCAGCTCATCCGGTCGGCGTCCTGGAACGCGCCGTAGCGGGTCTGGAGGCGCACCAGCTCGCCGTAGACGCGCGGCATGTGGTCGGCCAGGGCCAGCAGCACCCAGCCGGTGGCCTCGGCGTCGCCCGCCGCGCGGTGCGCCTGCTCGAGCGCGATGCCGAAGTGGGCCGCCACGTCGCCCAGGCGCCGGCTCTTCTGGTCTTTCAGGATCTCGCGCGCCCAGATGAGCGGGTCCAGCCACACCACGTCGGTGCGCAGCGCTGGCGGCAGCTCGCCCTGAAAGCCGGCCAGCGCGTGCTTGTTGCGCTCGGTCTCGGCCAGCAGGAAGCCCCGGTCGAAGGCCGCGTTGTAGGCCACCGGCAGGTGCCCCGCGAGCATGGCCGCGAGCGCGGGCAGCGCCTCGGCGAACGACGGCGCGCCCTCCACCTCTTGGTCGGTGATGGTGTGCACCGCGGTGGCCTCGGCGGGGATGGGCATGCCGGGGTTGATCAGCAGCGCCTCGCGGCGGGTGAGCTGGCCGCGGTGGAAGCACACCACGCCCACCTCGATGATGCGGTCCTGCTCGGGGTTGGTGCCCGTGGTCTCGAAGTCGATGACGGCCAGCGGGATCTCGGACCACGAGTCGCTCGCCCCCCACTGCTCACACAGCCCCTCGATGTTCTGGATGGCGCGGGCGATGAGGTCCGCGATGCCAGGGTAGTGCCGCCCCGTGGGGAAGCAGCCGCACACCGAGTCTTGATTGCCGCGCATCGCGGTGGACCATGCCGCGCGCCCGTGGGAGAACGCAAGCGGAAGCGCGCACACGCCCGTGTACACCACTCGCTACGCACCTTCGCCCACGGGGGCCATGCACCTCGGCCACGCGCGCACGGCGCTGCTGGCATGGCTGCGGGCCCGCTCGCAGGGCGGCCGCATCGTGATGCGCATCGAGGACCTGGACCCGCCGCGCGTGAAGCCGGGCGCCGCCGACGCGATCTTGCGGGACCACCTGTGGCTGGGGCTCGACTGGGACGAGGGGCCCGTGTTCCAGAGCACCCGCACGGACGCGTATGAAGCCGCGCTCGAGCAGCTTCGGGTGGCTGGCCGGTGCTACCCGTGCACGTGCACGCGCCGTGAGATCGAGGCCGCGTTGAGCAGCGCCCCGCACGCGGGAGAGCTCGAGGGCGAGCTGGTGTATCCCGGCACGTGCCGTGTGCACGGGGCTCGGACGGATCGCCCCGCCGCGCTGCGCTTCGCCGCGAGCCCGGAGGACGCGCGTTTCGAGCGCTTCGAAGACGTGCTGCAGGGCGTGGTGGAGCGGCGGCTCGGTGGTGACTTCGTGATCCGCCGGAGCGACGGGTTGTTCGCGTATCAGCTCGCCGTGGTAGTGGACGACGCGGCCCAGGGGGTCACCGAGGTGGTGCGCGGCGATGATCTGCTGAGCAGCACCCCGCGCCAGCTCGCGTTGTATGCCGCGCTCGGACATGCGGCCCCGCGGTTCCTGCACGTGGGGTTGGTGCTGGCGGAGGACGGCGGGCGGCTGGCCAAGCGTCTGGGGAGCGTGGCGCTCGCGGACTACGCCGGGGGGGGGGTGACCCCGGAGCGGGTGCTGGGGTTCCTTGGGCGGTCCCTCGGGGTGCAGGAGACGGATGCGCCCACGTCGCTGGCGGAGCTGCTTGCGGGGTTTGATCTCGGGCGTGTGCCACGGGGCCCGGTGAGCGCTGTGTTCCCCGCAGCCGGATTGGCGGGTGGCTGAAACGCTCTGTCTACTTGGCGCGATCGTGCCAGTACCCGGGTTCTCGGCTCATGTGGGCGACGGACAGAACCGCTCTGCGACCGGCCACGAACCCGACAACCACCGAGTAGGGGAAACGCCCGAGACCGAAGCGCCGGATGTCCCGCGCGGGATCTGTGTCGCCAACCCGCGTGCCGCTCGTTGGAAGCTCCATCAGCGAGGGTGCAAGGCTGCCCGAACGCGCGCGGCCACCTCTTCACCGGGGACGAGACGGGACTCTCCGGACTCCACCGCATGGATGCGCCGCGCGATCTCGGTCTTCCACTCGGGACTGAGGTCGATGGCGCCGGTCAGGCTCGCTTCGAGCGCGGACACTAGCGCTACCCGCTCCGCCTCGGGAAGCGCGAGCGCGTCTTCGAGGATCTTTTCGGCCGTGGAGGTCACGTTCCGATTCTAGGTGGGAGCTGTGCGACTTGCCACCCCCAGCCAGTCCGCCCCCCCGTTGACGCCAAGAGCGATGGCCTCAGGATTCGCCCCCATGCTGGACTCCTCCGCCACCGCGCAGCCTCCCGTCGCCCCGACGCTCCGCGTGCTGCTCACGCTGGCGTGGCCCGTTGTGCTGGCGCGCGCCACGCAGTCGGTCATCGGGTTCACGGACG
Organism: Sandaracinaceae bacterium; assembly: GCA_016706685.1. Classification (NCBI taxonomy): domain Bacteria; kingdom Pseudomonadati; phylum Myxococcota; order Polyangiales; family Sandaracinaceae; species Sandaracinaceae bacterium. Next base: position 74,533 of record JADJJE010000003.1, read on the forward strand.
CGTACATGGTTGCCCCGTTGGGCGAGGCCGAGCTCGCCGCGACCACCACGGGGGCGCTCGACATGTTCACCGTGATTCTCTTCCCGCTCGGCATGGTGTTCATCCTCCAGAGCTTCGCCTCGCAGCTCCGCGGGCGCGGTGAGCTGGGTGCGATCCGTCGCTACGCGCGCTACGGCCTCGTCATCGCGCTGGCCGCGGGCGTCGTGGGCCTCGGTCTGGTGCCGCTCGTCCCCCGGGTGATCGGCCTTCTCGGCTACGAGCCCGCCGTCGCCGCGAGCATGACCGAGTACGTCGGCGTGCGGCTCTTCTCGGTCGGCGCCGCCGTTGGCGTGGAGGCGCTCGGCAACTGGTACGGTGGGCTCGGAAACACGCGCCTCCCCATGGTGGTCAGCATCCTCACCATGCTCGCCAACCTCCTCGGGAATTGGCTGCTCATCTCCCCCCGCTTCGGCCTGCCGGGCTATGGCGTGATGGGGGCGGCGGCGGCGAGCACCATCGCAACGTTCGTGGGCTTCACGGTCATGCTAGTGGCGTTCTCGCGGGACGTGGGCTTCGAGCTCCCGAAGGGAGACGTGCGCATGCGGCGCGACGAGTTCCTGCGTGTCGTTCGCTTCGGCGCACCGAACGGGGTGAACTGGCTGCTCGAGTTCGCCGCGTTCGCGCTGTTCGTCAACGTGGTCGTGGGGGCCCTCGGGACCACGCCGCTCGCGGCCCTCAACGTCGTCATCCAGGTGAACTCGATCGCCTTCATGCCGGCGTTCGGACTCGCCACCGCAGGAGCCATCCTCGTGGGCGAGGCCATCGGCGGCGGTCGACCCGAGGACGTGCCGCGCATCGTGCGGCTCACCCTCGGGACCGCCGCCACGTTCATGCTGGCGCTCGGCTTGATCTACCTGGCGTTCCCCGAGGCCATCATGTCGCTGTTCGCCCACGATCCGGAGGGTTCCGCAGCGCTCGTCAGCGTGGGGGCGTCCATGCTCTCCATGTCGGTGCTGTGGCAGCTCTTCGACGCGGTGGGGATCACCCTGGGCGAGGCGCTGCGCGCCGCGGGGGACACGACATGGTGCATGCTCGCGCGACTCTTCATCGCGTGGGGGGTGTTCATGCCGCTCGCGTTCGCAGCGGTGCGCGTGTGGGACGCGGGAACCACCGGCGCCATGCTCGCGCTCTGCGCGTACCTCGCCGTGCTGTCGCTCGCGCTGTCGGCTCGGTTCCTGTCGGGGCGCTGGCGCACGATCCAGCTCGTGGGACACGACGTGGTCGTCTGAGCGTACGCGTCTCGTCGCTCGGCACCGATGCGCGCGGTGGCCCGGCGCGTCTTCAGAGCATCACGGCACCACCAGCGTGACCTCCGCCGTGTCCACCACGCTCGTGCTCCCGTTCGTCAGGCTCACCTCCAGCGTGATCGTCGTCAGGCTGTGCACGCTCGGGTCGCTCGACAGGAAGAACACACGGTCCCCTGTGCGCACCTGCCCGGTGCCGTCGAAGCTCACGCCCACCAAGCTCAAGATGCGGGTGATGGGCTCGCTCAGCGCCACGCCCGCGGCCGAGCGGAACTCATACGAAATGATCCAGTCGCCGCTGTTGAAGTCGGCCGCGCTCAGCCCGCGCACGCGGAAGCCCATGTCCAGGTGGTAGCCGCCTTGGATGCCCATCACCGCGGTGGCGGTGCCGCTGCCGGGGGCCACCATGAAGCTGCCCGTCTCGCCGAAGCCCACCTCGAGGATGAAGTCTGGACCCAGGTCGGCGGGCGGGCCCAGGTCCTCGGGCTCGGCGTCCATGGGCACGTCGCCGTCGGGGGTGCCCTGCTCGGCCCCTTGGTCTGGAAGGATGATGGGCAACGGCTCGAGGCACCCCGCCAGCAGCCCGCAACCCACGAATCCAACCACCGAAGCCAAGCGTAACGTCACGCGGGCAGTGTGGCCCCTGGGTCACGCTCCGGCAATCGTGGCGGCCACCGCCCGCTTGACCCGTGCGGCGCCTGCCCACACAACCCGCCGCATGTCGGACGCCCCCAGCGACACCAAGGTGACCAGCCAGAAGGCCGGCCGTGGCCTGCTCGTCATCACGGGCGCCAAGGTCTACTTCGTCGTCACCAGCTTCGGCATCCAGCTCGCCCTGCCCAGCTTCTTCAGCGGCCCGCGCGTGTTCGGTCAGTTCGGCACCATCATGGCGGCCATCAGCATCCTCAACAACGTGCTGATCGCGGCCACCATCCAGTCCGTCAGCAAGCTGGTGAGCGAAGACGAGGCCCGCGGCCCGGCGGTGCTGCGCCAGGGCCTGCAGATCCAGCTGGTGGTGGGCGGCCTGCTCTCGGCGCTGCTGTTCGCGGCGGCGCCCTACTTCGCGGACTTCCACGCCGACCCGGCGCTGGCCCCCATGATGCGGGTGTCGTCGTCCGTGGTGCTGGCCTACGCGCTGTATGCGGCGCTGATCGGTGACCTGAACGGGCGGCAGCGCTTCGCCACCCAGGCCAAGTTCGACATCGGCTTCTCCACGCTGCGCACGCTCGGCATCGTGGGCGGCGCGGCCCTCGGCTTCGGGGCTTTCGGCGCGTTCACGGGCTTCGCCAGCGCCGCCGTGACCATCTGCGTGGCGGCGCTGCTGGTGGTGGGCATCGGCCAGCGCGGCAAGGGCACGCACCTGCGCACGTGGATGGCCTTCATGGCGCCCATCTGGCTCTATCAGGGGTTCCTCAACGGCATCCTGCAGATCGACATCCAGGTGCTCTCGCGCACCCTGGGAGACCTCGGCCGTGAGGCCGGCATGGCCAGCGCCGCCGCGGGCGAGAACGCGCAGACGCTGGTGGGCTACTACCGCGCCGCGCAGACCTTCGCGTTCGTGCCGTATCAGCTGATCCTCTCCATGACGTTCATCGTCTTCCCCATGGTCTCGCGCGCCCTGGCCAGCGGTGACGAAGACGCCGCCCGGCGCACCATTCAGGGGGCCCTGCGCTTCTCCATGCTGGCGCTGCTGGCCATCGCCTGCCCCATCGCGGGCGCGTCCGACGGCGTCATGCGCATCGCCTACCCGGAGGCCTACCTGGCGGGCGCCCCGGCCTTGGGCGCGCTGGTCTTCGGCATCGCGGCCTTCGCGCTCTTCGTCATCACCGCCACCGTGCTCACCAGCGCCGGGCAGCCGCGCGTGGCCGCGCTCATCGCGGGCGTGTCGCTGGGCGTGGTGCTGGTGGCCACGCGCTTCTTCATCGTGGCCGCGGGCCCAGACAACGACGCCCTGCTGGCCGCCGCGCTCGGCACCTGCGCCGGCACCGTGTTCGCGCTGCTGGGAGCGGGCGCCGCGGTCTACGCCCGCTTCCGCGCGTTCCTGCCGCCGCTCTCGGTGGTGCGCGGTGCCCTCGCGGGTGCCGGCGCCTTCGCTGCGGCCGCCTTCATCCCGCACGGCAGCCGCGTCATGAGCATCGTCGCCCTGGCCGGCGGCTTCGCGGCGTTCCTGCTGGGCCTGGTGCTCACCGGCGAGCTGGGCAAGGCGGAGCTCAAGGCCGGGCGCAGCGCCCTCGGGGTCTGATCACGAACTGGGCGTAGAGCGCACGTAGTGCCCGCGCTGCCCACCGCTCTTCTCGTGCAGCGCGATGCTCTCGATGACCATCTCGCGGTCGATGCCCTTGAGCATGTCGTACAGCGTGAGCGCCGCCACGCTGACCGCCGTGAGGGCCTCCATCTCCACGCCGGTCTTGCCGCTGCAGCGCACGGTGGCCTCGATCCACACGCGCTCTCCGTCCGCGTCGGGCTCGAGCGTGACGCTCACCGCCGAGAGCTGGAGCGGGTGGCACAGGGGGATCAGGTCCGCCGTCTTCTTGGCCGCCTGGATGCCCGCGATGCGCGCGCTGGCGAACACGTCGCCCTTGGGCGTGTCCTCGGCCAGCAGCCGGCGCCGCGTCTCGGGGGCCATGCGCAACGCGCCGCGGGCACGCGCCTCGCGCTGGGTCACGGCCTTGTCGCCCACGTCCACCATGTGGGCCTCGCCACGCGCGCTCAGGTGGGTCAGCCCGCTCTCGTGCGTGTCGTCGCTGCCCATGGCTCAGCCGTGCGCGATGCGCAGCGCGTCTTCCACGTCGCGGATGCTGCCGATGTAGAGCGGCGTGCGCTGGTGCAGCTCCGTGGGCACCAGGTCGAGCACGCGCTCGGTGCCCGTGCTGGCCATGCCACCCGCGGCCTCCACGATGAACGCCATGGGGGACGCCTCGTAGAGCAGGCGCAGCTTGCCGCTCTGGTTCTTCTTGTCGGCCGGGTACACGAAGATGCCGCCGCGCAGCAGCGTGCGGTGCAGGTCCGCCACCATGGCCCCGATGTAGCGGTGCCCATAGGCGGAGCGCCCATCGGTGGGCGACTTGATCCAGTCCACCCAGGCCTGCACGCCCGGCGACCACTTGTGGTAGTTGCCCTCGTTGATGGAGTAGGTGTTGCCGCGCTCCGGCATGCGGATGTTCTCGTGCGAGAGGAAGAACTCGCCGATGCCCGGGTCGTAGGTGAAGCCGTGCACGCCGTCGCCCGTGCTGTAGACCAGCATGTTGGACGAGCCGTAGATGACGTAGCCCGCCGCCACGATGTCGCGCCCGGGCTGCAGCAGGTCCTCGAGCGTGCCGGGGCCGCCCGCCTTCGTGACGCGCTTGTGGATGGAGAAGATGGTCCCGATGGACGCGTTGATGTCGATGTTGCCCGAGCCGTCCAGCGGGTCGAACTGCAGCACGTACTTGCCGCAGGGGTACTCGGCCGGGATGGCGATGGGCTCCTCCACCTCTTCGCTGCCCATCACGCAGACCTGCCCGCCGGACTGCACCACGCTGACCAGCGTGTTGTTGGCGAACTCGTCCAGCTTGGCCACCACCTCGCCCTGGACGTTGATCTTGCCGGTGGTCCCGAGCACGCCCGAGAGGCCCGCGCGGCTGACGCGGCTGCCGATGATCTTGGCGGCCAGCGAGATCTGCTGGAAGAGCCGCGTGAAGTCGCCGGTGGCCTCCGGGTTGGCGCGCTGCCGGTCGAGGATGTGCCGCTCGAGGGTCGTGCCAGGGAGGCTCGGGCCCACGGGACCCATGGAGGGAGAGTTCGCCATGGGCCAGGATATGACAGCCGACGGGTGGGCGCGCTAGCCACGGACCCCGTATCCCAGGGTCCATTTCCTGCTATCCTCGCCCGAGGATGCCAACCCGGCGCACTTCGGACCCCGACCTCACCGACGACACCCGCAAGGTGTTCATCATGGTCGTAGACCCTGTGGCGCGCTCTGCCATGTCCTTGCTGGACGCGCTGGCCGGCCCCGTGCCCGTCCGCAGTGGCTCGGCCCCCCATCGCTTGCTGCAAGACCCCCGCCGGCACCGCTGGGTGGGGCTGGTGCTCGGGCCCGGCTTCGAAGACGACGGCGTCGCGCTCGAGTGGGCGTCGCGGCTGAAGGCCACGTCGCTGCGCCAGCCGGTCGTGCTGTGGCTGTCGGCCAACCCCAGCGCCGAGCACCTGCGCCTCGCCAGCGAACGGGGGTTCCTGTACTCCTCGCCGCCTCCGTCGCCGGCCAGCGTGAAGCCCTTCCTGGACCTGTGCGACCACCGTCGCTCACCCGGCCCCGGAGACGCCATCAACTGGGCCATCTGGGAGCTGGCGCGGCGTCACACCCTCACCGAGCGGCACCAGGAGGTGCTCCTCGGCTTGGTGCAGGGCAAGATCGCCTGCGAAATCGCGGGGGACCTGGGCCGCACGGAGAAGACGGTCACCAACCACATCGCCGAGATCAGCAAGCGCACCGGCCTCAGCGGTGTGCGCTCCATGGTGAGCGAGGTGCAGACGCTGGCGCACACCGCCATGGCCGAGGGCCTGCCGCTGTTCGAGCCCACGCCCACAGAGCCTCTCGATCGACGCGAGGTCCGCGAAGCGCTGAATCATGCGACGTCTCGCACGTCCACGGCCAAGACCTGACCCCTGGGCCCGCCTATGACACTGCGCCGTCTGCTCTCCTTCTCGTTGCTCGCGTTTCTCCTGGCCTCGCTGGCCCCACTGGCCAGCGTCACGGGCGTGGGCGCTCAGCGGCGCGTGACCCCGCCGCCGCGCTGGGTCTCGGACAACACGCTCTGGCCGGTGCAGTACGTGCCCTTCGTGGCCACCCAGGGCACGCGCTCGCTCACGCTCGAGTGCGCACCCTTCCCGGCCACGTCACCCAGCCTGCTGCGCTGCACCGCCCGCAGCCGCGTGCTGCGCGTGGAGCGCATGGTGGAGCCGTATGCGGCGCTGCTAGCGTCCACGCAGCCCGGTGAGCTCGAGCGCGAGCTGGAGGCCCGCAAGCGGCGCGAGTGCGGCCCCGAGGCGCGCCCCTACGAGCGGTCGCAGCCCACCTGGTCCGCCAGCCGCCAGCGTGGCGTGGAGCGCTACAACGAAGGCCTGCGCGCCCTGCGCACCCGGCTCTGCCAGCCGTGCAGCGGCCCGTCGTGCCGCGACCTGGTGGAGGCCATCGTCACCGAGCTGAACGTGTCCACGTGCGAGCTCGAGACCGAGGAAGACGTGCTGGACCTGACCCCCACGGGCGCCATGCGCTGGGGCAGCGAGACGCTCGACCCCAGCTGCGGCGGTCGGGTGGTGCACAGCATGCACGCCGAGGGGCGTGACTGGGTCTACACGCGCACGCGGCAGTTCGATGAAGAAGCGCCACGCTCTCCCGAAGCGCCGAGCCGCTGCGACGAAGAGCAGACGCTCACGCTGCGCACGGGGCTTCCGCTCTACGCAGACCCGTCCGCGTGCACCGTCTTGGTGTTCTGACGGGGCGGCGCGCTCGGGCACTCGAGAGAGTGCGGCTCAGTTGGCGCTACGGCGGCGGTTCACTTCCGCAGCGAGGGCTGGGTCCACCTCGACGGCGCGCGACCAGGAGCGCGAGGCACCGGAGCGGTCACCCGTGGCGGCGCGCGCGTCACCATAGATCATGTGGTACCGACCCACGCGCGCACGGCCGCGGACCGCTGCCTGCGCGAGGGTGAGCGCCTCGTCGTTGCCGCCGCGTGCGAGCAGCACCTCGGCTAGCGCGGCCATCGCTTCGTAGTCCTCGTCGTTGGCCGCGAGCGCCTGCCGCAAGCGGGCCTCGTCGCCGGTGGCGGGAGCGGCCACGGGCGGCGTGACGGGCGGCGTGGGCGGCACTTCGGCCACGGGCGGTGGCTCCACCGGTGGCGTGGGCGGCACCTCGGCCACGGCCACCACCTCGGGCGGCGGCTCCACCGGCGGCGTGGGCGGTGTGTCGGTGGTGGGAGCCGCCACGTCCGTGGTGGGGGTGGGCGGCGGCGTGACGGGCGGCGTGGGCACCGGGTCTGCGCCGGGGGGCGTGGGCACGGGCGTGTGCGCGACGGTGTCGTCCGAGTGCGCTGCCGTGCCCAGCAACGTGGGGGCCACGTACCACGCCGTGGCGGCCACTCCGCCCACGAGCACGATGGCCATGGTGGCCCACAGCCAGCCGCGGCTCGAGCTGCCCGAGCTGGCCTGCTTCACGGCCTTCTGCTCCAGCTGCTTGGTCAGACCCGCGACGATCTCGGTGTCTTCCTCGGTGCCGCTCTGACTCGGCTGGTAGGCCTTCGGGCGGACCGGGGGGAGCGGCTCGGGGTTGGCGGCGCCACCCGTGATGGGCTCGTCGCCCATCTCGAGCGTACGTCCCAGGCGGTCGGGCTCGTCGAAGTCGAGCTCGAGCGCGTCGGTCAGGCTGAGCGTCCCCTCGGGGACGATGCCGTCGATGCCGATGCCCGGTGGCGGCGGCTCGGTGGCCGCAACCTCGAAGTCATCGTGGTGCGACGGCTTGGGAGCTGCGCGCTGGCCCGGTGGGGACGGCGGCGCAGCCGGTGTGGCTGGCGGCCGCAGCGTGTCGAACTCGGTGTCGTCGGGCTGCGCGGACTTGGCGCGCAGCGCCTCGAGCTTGGCCGCGGCGATGGAGCTCTGGTCGAGGATCTGGGTGGCCTCGTCGTGGTCCATCCCGAGACCCAGGTCGTCGAAGTCGTCGAAGTCGTCGCCCGCGCCGGCCATCTGCGTGGCGCTGGACTTGGCCGTTTCGTCTTCCAGCAGGTCGTCCGGCGTGTCGAGGTCCTTGGCGGCAGCGCGCTTGACGGAGTCCCCCACGACCGTGGGCTCGTCGGTGAAGTCCATGGAGGCCGCGCCGCCGAACTGAGCCGCCGCGGGGCCCGTGGGCGTGGCCGCCGCAAAGCCGCCCGACGCCGTGATGGACGCCGCAGGACGCTCGGACTCGGTGACGACCACGGCCGTGTCATCGGGCCGATGCGACGGGAGGTTGACGGGGGGAGGCGGGCTGAGCGGGCTGCTCATGCCGCCCATGATGGTGCGGTTGGCGCTGCGCCGCGGCCCGGGGGCGGCCGAGCGTGGAGCGGGAGCGGCGGACGCTGCGGCCGGCGTGGCGGACGCTGGAGCGGCGGGCGCGGGCGCGGGCGCGGCTGGCTTGGCGGCGGACTGCGCAGGGGCGGCGGGCAAGGCCGGCTTGGCGGTCGCCGCCGCCGGTGTGGGGCGCGCGGCCGGCGCGGCGGCCGGCGACTTGCCCGACACGGCTGCCATGGGCGCGGCCGGCGTGAACTTGGGTGTGCGCGCAGGCGGCGTGCCCTGCACGGCGGGCAGGCTGGTGGAGCTGATGGAGCTCGCGGACTTCGCGGGCGCGGCGGGCAGGCTGGTGGAGCTGATGGAGCTCGCAGACTTCACGGGCGCGGCGGCAGACGGTGCCGGGGCGGCGGGGGCTGCAGGGGCCGGCGCTGCAGGAGCCGACGCGGGAGGTGGGGCAGCGGCTTGCGGAGCGCTGAGCCCGAGCCCGAGCATGGTGCGGGGGCGAGCCTTCTTGGCGTCCGGGGCAGCGGCCGCAGGCGTGGCCGCAGCACTTGGAGCCGCAGCAGGAGTGGCGGTGGCTGGAGCAGGCGCTGCGGGTGCGGCAGCTTCCGGGGCGAGCGCTGCCGCCGGGGCCTCGGGCGGACGCGCCGCCGGCGTGGCGCCGGGGAGCGGCAGGCCGACCCCCAGCATGGTCTTCGGGCGCGCCTTGGCCGCGGTGCGCGGGGGTCCCACGATGGGCGAGATGACCGGGGCCTGCTCTTCGTCGGTGGGCAGCGGACCCACGGTGGACGGCTCGGCCTTGCGCAGCGCGGCGCGCGCCAGCGGCTTGGGGCGAGAGGGCGGGAAACCCGTGGGCATCACGGAGTCGGACTTGGCTCCCCACGCGCCCGCACGGCTCGCGGCCGGCGCTGGCATGTCGCCGTCACCTTCACCGCCATCCACGCCAGGGCCCTGCGCGGGCCCCTGCCCCGACGCACCGCCAGGCGCAGCGGGTGCGACGCCCATCATGGTGCGGGCGAGTCGACGTTGTTTCGCGGCTTTCTGGTCGTCGTTGTCGTCGGTCAAGGCGGTACCCTGGGGGCTGTCCTCCCACGTCCAATCGCGAGAACGAGTGACGTTGGTCGACGGCTCGCTAGCGATGGAAGCCTGGAGGTGGAGAGCTCGAATGGGTCCTGAACCAGTGTCCTCGGTAGGCTCACCGCTCAGGAATGGATCGAGTCTATCATCCACCTGCGGTTCTCCGCCTGATTTCGACGCACCGGCCTCTTCGGCGATGGCACCCGGCCGCCCCTGCGGCCGCTGCCCACTACGCGCCAGCTCGACCAACCGCTCGACGACGGAGGTGATGCCCTGGTGGCTCAGCACCAGCGTGAGCGGCGCGGCGTCCGCGCGACGCACGGGCGGAACGCCGGGCTCCGCCGTGAGGATGGCCACGGGGATGGCCCGCGTGGCCACGTGCTCCGCCAGCGCCGTGGCCGCCATGCCCAGCTCCACGCCCTTCATGGTGCCGGCCAGCACGACCAGGCTCGGCGACGTGCCGGCGCAGGTGGCGATCAGGTCCGGGAACGAGCAACCGTGCACGCGGACATCGTGCTGCGTGAGCGCCTGCTCGAGCGAGGCGCGAACATTCACGGGACCGGCGATGAGGATGCTGGGCTGGGGAGACTTCACACGTTGCTCGTGCGCCCGCGCATCACTGCAGAATGGCGGTCGAGTTGTTGAGGATCATCCACACCGAGATGGCGATGCCCCAGATGGGGAAGATGAACCACATGCCGTTGGACGTGCCGACGAAGAGCCAGAGGTCGCCCTTGCTGTGCCCGTGGTGGCGACCCGAGTGGAAGAACTGGAAGAAGTAGACGACCGTCCCGTAGAACATCTGCCAGAACATGGCCACACCGAGGATGCCCAGGATCTGCGGCGAGACGATGTCGTACGTCATGCCGAACGCAAAGAGCGTGGCCGGGATGATGGTGGAGAACCCGTTGCCCACGTCGATGTTGAAGCCGAACGAGTGGCGCTGCGAGTAGCCCGGGTCGAAGAGCGCGTAGCTGGACCACACCAGCGTCCACTGGCGGAACGAGAGCAGCTGGAAGAACGGGATGCGCTTGGTGAAGACCTCCGCGCAGCGGACCATCTCGCGCCCCTTGTAGGACACCTTGGTGGCCTCGTACTCGTCGTGGATCTGGTCGCCGCGGAAGAAGAGCCCGATCTCCCAGAAGTTGATGAGCACGTTGAGCACCAGGAAGAACGCGAGCGTGGCCTGGTGCACGTTGATGACGCCGTGGGCCGCGTAGTGCAGGTAGATGTGAAGGGCGGTGGCGCCCACCAGGAACACGATGACGGCGAGGCCGGCCGGCACGCCGCGCGCGGTGCTGGGCTGGGCCTCGGCGAGAGAGGAGGTGGACACGCCGAGGCCGGCGTCGCGAGAGGTTTCCACGGTGGACATGCGAAGTTCCCGAGGGGTGAGCGGTTCGAAGGGGCAACGAAATTGCCACGCTTCCCGGCCGAAGTCACCCCGGCGGTGCGGCCCTCCGCGACCCCTCGACTACCAGGATCGGCGGCCACAGGTATAGTGAGCCCCCCATGACCGACCCCAAGCCCTACATCGGTGGCCAAGCCGTAATCGAAGGCGTGATGATGCGCGCCCCCGGCTGCATGTCCGTCGCCGTGCGACGCCCCGATGGCTCACTCGTCGTGCGCGAGGGGCCCATGACCTCGCGCTTCGATCACAAGCCCTGGAAGTGGCCCGGGTTCCGCGGCGTCGCGGCCCTGGTAGAGTCCATGCGCATCGGCTTCGGTGCGCTGCAGTTCTCGGCCGAGCAGCAGATGACCGAAGAGGAGCGCGCCGCCCAGGGCGCCGAGAGCAAGGGCACCATGGTCATCGCCATGCTGTTCGCCATCGGGCTCTTCGTGGTCCTCCCGCAGCTGCTCGCGTCGGGCTCCGGGCGGCTGTTCGGCGTGGACTTCGGCCTGACCGACGCGCGCTTCCACTGGGTCATCGGCGGCTTCAAGCTGCTGATCTTCTGCGTGTACCTCGCGCTCATCAGCCGCGTGAAGGAGATCCGTCGGACGTTCGAGTACCACGGCGCCGAGCACAAGACGATCCACGCCTACGAGCAGGGCCTCCCGCTCACGGTGGAGAACGTGCGCGCGCAGACCACGCTGCATCCGCGCTGCGGCACCACCTTCTTGGTGGTGGTCATCCTGGTGTCCATCGTGGCCGGCTCGCTGGTGGCGCCGCTGGTGCTGCCGAACGCCTCGGGCCCTCTCGGTTGGGCCATGCTGCTCGGGCTGCGCATCGCGCTCCTGCCGTTCATCTCGGCCCTGAGCTTCGAGCTGCAGCGCCTGAGCGCGCGCTTCTGCACCACCGGTCCCCTGCGTGTGTTCCTGCTGCCGGGCTTCCTCTTCCAGAAGATCACCACGCGCGAGCCGGATGACGCGCAGATCGAGGTGGCCATCGCCGCCCTGCAGGCCGCCGCGTGGCGCGGTGAGGTCGGGCCCTCCGCCCCGGCTGGCGACGCAGTGCTCTTCTTCCCGTCGTTCGAGCGCTTCACGGAGGCGCTGCCCTCTCTCCGAAGCGCTGCCTGAGCCATGCTGCCCATCGAAAAACTGGAGTCGCTGGCGGCACGCTATCGCGACACCGAAGAGATCCTCTGTCAGCCGGACGTGCTGGCGGACAACAAGCGGCTCACTCGGCTCACGCGGGAGCGCAGCGAGCTGTTCGAGGTGGTGTCGCTCTATCAGCGCTACCAGCAGGTGACCGCCGATCTGCGCGGGCACCGCGAGGCCCTCAACGACGCCGAGCTGCGTGAGCTGGCCGAGCTCGAGATCCCGGAGCTGGAGGCCGAGCGCGAGCGTCTCGAGGCGGCGCTCAACGTGGCGCTCCTGCCGAAAGACCCGGATGACCTGAGCGACACGGTGCTCGAGATCCGGGCCGGCGCCGGCGGCGAAGAGGCGGCGCTGTGGGCCGCCGACCTCTTCCGCATGTACAGCCGCTACGCCGAGACCAAGGGCTGGAAGATCGACCTCATCAGCAAGAGCGAGGCCAGCGCGGGCGGGCTCAAGGAGGTGGTCGCCACCATCAGCGGCGACCGCGTGTACTCCGTCATGCGCTTCGAGGGCGGCGTGCACCGCGTGCAGCGCGTGCCGGCCACCGAGAGCCAAGGGCGCACGCACACGTCCACCGCCACGGTGGTGGTCATGCCCGAGACCGAGGCCATCGAGGACGTGCACATCGACCCGAAGGACCTGGACATCTGGGCCACCGGGGCGGGCGGTCCGGGTGGGCAGCACGTGAACATGACCAACAGCGCCGTGATCGTGAAGCACCTCCCCACGGGCATCATGATCCGCGCCGACAACGAGCGCAGTCAGCACCAGAACAAGGCCAAGGCGCTCCAGCTCCTGCGCATGAAGCTGCTCCAGGCCGAGCAGGACAAGCAGGCCGCCGAAGTGAGCGCCGAGCGCCGCTCCATGGTGGGCAGCGGCGACCGCTCCGAGAAGATCCGAACCTACAACTACCCGCAGAACCGCGTCACGGACCACCGCATCGGGCTCACCCTCCACAACCTCGACCGCGTGGTGGCGGGGGAGCTGGGCGACGTGTTCCAGGCCCTGCGCAGCCATCACCAGGCGGCGTTGATGATGAGGGAACACGATTGAATAGGTCACACCTGTGGTGCTAGTTTCACACTGAGCCGGCGGGGGTCGGCGGAACGCTGCAGAATCACGGGCTTCCTGGAACTGGCCTGGATTCTGCCTCTCGGAAGGTGATGGAACACATGCAGACCGCTAGGACTCGAACGGCACTCGGTGCCTTCGGCGCGCTCACGGCGCTGATGGCGCTCACCAACACCGCCGCCGCCCAGGCCCAAGAACCCGCTCCGCAGGGCTACGCGCCGCCGCAGCAGGTGTACACGGTGGACGTGTACGAGCAGCCCTATCAGCCCCCGCCCGATCCCAACGCTCGGCCACGGCGCGTGGTCATCCCCTACGAGGACGGCATGGAAGTGCCCCCCGGAGCCTACGTGCGCAGCCGTTCCCGCAAGGGGCTCTGGATCCCGGGTGTGGCCATCTTCGGGGCGGGGTACCTCTTCACGGGGTTCATCGGGACGCTGGCCATGGAGATCGGCGGGACCGTGGACCAACGCATCTGGGTGCCGCTGGTGGGCGCGCTGTTGGTGACCGACAACTCGAACGCTCGCACCGCCGCGGCCTTCTCCACGCTCATCCAGGGGGCGGGGCTCGCCATGATCATCATCGGGGCCGCGGCTCGGCGCCGGGAGCTGGTGTACTACACCGACAGCGGGCGCGGCCTCGTGTTCGGCGCGGCACCGCTCCGAGGCGGCGCCATGGTGTCACTCAACGTGTTCTGACTCAGCCGAGGAGCGCTTCCAGCAGGACGAGGTTTTCGGCCTCGTCCTGATCCACCCGGCCGTCGGACACGATCATGGCGCGCACGGCGTCCAGGAAGAGCTGGCGATGCTCGACGGGGATGTCCGCCGGGTCCACCTCTTCGGCGCGCGGCGGGACCTCGAGCCACTCTTCCACCATGCCGCGGTCGGTGTCGTCCAGCTCCAGCTTCTTGACCAGCCGGCGCACGAAGTCGCGCTCTTCGTCCTGCACTTCGAGGTCTGCCCAGGCAAAGGAGCAGACGAACTTCATGAGACGGAGACGCTCTTCGCGGTCGAGGTTGGACAGGCCCATGCGCCAACCATACCTCAGCGACCCGCGCGGTCGCGGTCTTTTTTCGGGATGGGGCCGAGGTCAGCGCGGCGCGGGCTCACCCGTGACGGCGCGGAAGGCGTCGGCCACGCAGCCGCCCACCTGGTGCTCGCCCAGCGCGTTCACCGCCCACACGATGACCAGCACCAGCACGCTCAGGCGCAGCAGGATGCGGATGATGAACCCCGTATCACGGCGCTTCAGGTCGGCCTCGAGCTCGTCGGTCACGGGCGGAGCGTGTCGCCACCGCCGGTGGTCTGCAACTCCCTCGCGACCATGTGAAGAACTTGTGCTTTCCATCGCGAGCCGAGCGGGTTTGTACTATCGTGCCCCCCGGAAGCTCGCGCAGCTCCTGCGCCAACACGAAAAACTTCTGAGAATGAGAGACGAGACGTGACCACCAAGGTGAGCATGCCGCAGCTCGGCGAGAGCGTTGTCGAGGGTACCGTAGGCAAGTGGCTGGTGTCGGAGGGCGACACCGTCGCGAAGGACCAGCCCATCGTCGAGATCCTGACCGACAAGGCCGACAGCGAGGTGCCCTCCCCCGTCGCCGGCGTGGTTCGGAAGATCCACGCGGTGGCCGACGCGGTCGTGTCCGTGGGCGCCGTGCTGTGCGAGATCGAGGCTGGCGCGACAGCCGGCGCGAGCCCCGCTGCGAGCGCCCCGGCCCAAGCCCCCGCCCCCGAGAAGCCCGCAGCCGCAGAGGCACCCTCGTCGCCCTCGGTGCGCAAGCTGGCCCGCGAGACGGGCGTGGACTTGGTGGGCGTCAAGGGCAGCGGCCCCTCCGGTCGCATCACCGCCGACGACGTGCGCTCACAGGGCAAGGCGCCAGCGCCCAGCGCCCCGCCCGCGCCCAGCCCCGCCCCGCTGTCGGCCAGCCCGCGCGCCGAGAGCCCGCTGGCCGCTGCCACGGGCCTCATGGGCGCCCGCCCGAGCGCGTTCAAGGTGCCTGCCTATCGCCCCGCCCCGGGGGACCAGGTCATCCCGTTCTCGCGTCGCCGCCGCATCATCGCGGACCACATGGTGTACTCGAAGCAGACCTCGCCCGAGGTCGTGACCTTCGCCGAGTGTGACCTGGACGCCACCGCGCGCCTGCGCGACAAGTTCAAGGACCAGTACAAGAAGGAGGGCGTGAGCCTCACCTACTTGGCGTTCACGCTGGCCGCCACCGCGCGCGCCCTGCGCGAGTTCCCCGAGCTGAACGCGCGCGTGCTGGACGACGCCTACGTGAAGCTGCGCGACGTGAACCTGGGCATCGCCGTGGACACGCCGGATGGCCTGGTGGTGCCGGTCATCCGCAACGCCGACGAGCTCACCGTGCGTGGCCTGGCCCGGGCGGTGACCGACATCGCCGTGCGCGCGCGCGATGGCAAGCTCACCCCCGACGACCTGGCCGGGAAGACGTTCTCGGTCACCAACCCGGGCCTCAAGGGCAACCTGGTGGGCGGCGCCATCATCTCGCAGCCCAACGTGGGCATCCTGCGCCTCGGCACCATCAAGAAGCGCGTGGTGGTGGTGGAGCGCGACGACCAGGACCTGATGGCCATCCACCCCGTCATGTACATGGCGCTCACGTACGACCACCGCATCGTGGACGGCGTGCACGCCAACGGCTTCCTGTACCGCATCTCCGAGATCCTGGAGCAGGGCGACTTCGAGCTCTGACGGCGTATCCTGAGGTCAACCCGAGCCAATAGTGAGAACCCGGCGTGACGGAAGCCAAGAACGAGATCGTCGGTGGGCGCTATGAGGTGGTGCGCGAGATAGCGCGCGGCGGGATGGGGGTGGTGTACGAAGCGCGCCACCGCATGACCAAGAAGGCCGTGGCGCTCAAGGTGCTCTTCCCGCACATCGGGAAGGACCCGGGCGCCCGGCAGCGCTTCCTGCGGGAGGTCAGCGCGCCGGCGCAGATCGGGCACCCCGGCATCGTGGAGGTCTACGACGCGGACTTCGACGCCAGCGACGGCAGCCTCTTCGTGGCCATGGAGCTGCTGGTGGGCGACACGTTCCGCGACTGGCTGGGGCGCGGCGGTCACACCCGCGCGGCCGTGCTCGACAAGTTCGAAGAGATGCTGGATGCGCTGGCGGCCGCACACCGCAACGGCATCGTGCACCGCGACCTCAAGCCCGAGAACGTCATCCTCGCGCAGCAGCGAGACGGCAGCGTGCGCACCAAGCTGCTGGACTTCGGCATCGCGCGCGACCTGGACAAGAGCGCCGAGAACGTGACGCACACGGGCATCGCCATGGGCACGCCGCACTACATGGCGCCCGAGCAGGCCATGAGCGCGCGCGGGGTCACCGCGTCGGCGGACGTGTGGGCCATTGGCGCCATGCTCTACGAGGCGCTCAGCGGGCGCACGCCCTTCTTGGGCGAGACGGCCAGCGCCATCGTGGTGCACGCCTGCACGGCTCCGCACCCGCCGCTCGCGGAGATGGCCCCCAGCACGCCGCCGGCGCTGGCCGCACTGGTAGACCGCTGCCTCTCCAAGAGCGCTGTAGAACGCCCACAAGACGCTGGGGCACTGTTGGACGAGCTGCGGCGCGTGCGTGGGAGCTCCCCGGCGCAGAGCGCCACACCCAGCGCGCCCGCCGCCCCCGTGGCGCCGCCCCCCAACTCGTGGGGTACGCCGCTGCCCACCCCCATGAGCGCCACCGCGCCCGCCGGCCCGGCCACGGCACCCTCCGCCCCACCGTTCGGCAGCGGGGGCCAGGGCTTCGGGAACACCCCCAGCGGCTTCGGCAACACCCCCAGCGGCTTCGGCAGTGCATCGGGCGCGCCCACCACGCCCTCCCCGGGCGGCGGCTTCGGCGCGCAGACCACTCCAGCCAGCGGTGCCGGCTATCCCACGCCCACGCACGCCACACCCCAGCCCATGTACTCGCAGCAGCCCAGCAGCGGCGGCGGCAACGCGGCGTGGATCGTGGGCGGCGCCGGCGTGGGCCTGGTGCTCTTGGCGCTGGTGGGCGGCGGGGCGTGGATGCTGTTCCGCGGCGAAGACGCCCCCACCGACCCACAGGTGGGTGGCCCCGTGGCCACCCCACAGGCTGGCACGCCCGGGACGGGCACCACCCCGGGGACGGGCGGCACCGTCGCGCCCTCGGGGACGGTGGGCAGCATCATCCTCATCACCAACATCACCGGCGGCCAGCTGCTGGTGGACGGCGCGGCGCTCGGCGACGCCCAGCACGGCCGCGAGGTGTCGGTCATCGCGGGCTCGCACCAGGTCGCCATCTCGCAGGGTGGCACCATCGTGGCGCAGCAGAACGTCAACGTGTTGGCCAACGTGCCCACGCAGGTGCAGCTGGTCGCTTCGGCCCAGGTCCCCGTGCCCACCCCGGGTGTTCCCGGTGCCGCGCCCGAGACCCGCAGCGGGTCGCTCGCCGCCGGAGACACCGCGCTCAACTCGGGCGAGTTCGTGGACCGTCACGACTTCCAGTGGACCGCAGGCCAGCGCTACAGCATCGACGCGCGCTCCACGGGCTTCGACACGTACCTCATCATCAAGCCTCCCACGGGCAACCAGATCGACAACGACGACCGCAACCAAGCAGCGGGCACGGATGCGGGCTACGACCTGGACGTCACCCAGACGGGCACCTGGCAAGTGCTGGTCACCAGCTTTCGGCCGGGCGAAGTGGGCGCGTACACGCTCACCGTGCAGCAGGTTCGCTGAGCATGCCGCGCAAGGGTGAGCGAGAGCGGCGCGACAGCGCCCGTGGCGCGAAGGGCAAAGCCAAGGCGGCGCCGGCGGCGCTGGGGCCCTCCGACCACCGGCGCTTCGACGCCGAGTACTACGCGCGCCACTACCTGGACGAGAGCACCGCGGTCAGCTCGGCCGAGGAGACGCTCACGCTGGCGCGCTTCGTGTGCTCGTACCTAGAGTACCTTGGCGTCACCGTGGAGACCGCGCTCGACCTGGGCTGCGGGGTGGGCCGCTGGCGCACCGCCCTCGAGCGCATCGACAACAGCATCGACTACACGGGCGTGGAGGTCAGCGACTACCTCTGCGCCGAGTACGAGTGGGTGCAGAGCTCCATCGCGGACTACGACGGCGAGCCGGCCGACCTGGTCATTTGCCAGGGCGTGCTGCAGTACCTGCCTGCCCGGGAAGCGCGCGCCGCCATCAAGACGCTCGCGCGTGTCACCGAGGGGGCCCTCTACCTCGAGGCGCTCACCACCACCGACTGGGAGCAGAACGTCTCGCAAGAGATCACGGACGGCAACGTCCACCTGCGGTCGCCCGACTGGTACACGGAGCAGCTGGCCAAGCACTTCCACAGCGTGGGCGGCGGGGTGTTCGTCCCGCGCGGCTCGGGCGTGGTCCTGTTCGAGCTGGAGCGGGGCGCGTTCTAGTACCGCGTCTCAGGCGATCATGATCGCTTGGCGACGGGCCGTTGATGGGCACCCTCGGCTCGAGCCTGAGGATTCGACACATCTTGCTGGCAGCCGATTCGCACTGCGGCAAGGCACCATGGGCACCCCCGGCTGGAAGCCGGGGGCAGCAGACCAGGCCTGGACATGCAGAAAGTCCGCCCTTGGGCGGACTACGTGATCGACAACAGGGTGTGTTCTACCAAGGGTGGCGGGACGCAGTGTCGGAGTACCCAGGGTAGGCAAACCCTGCTGGTAGCCACGTAGTCCGCCGCCGAAAGGCGGGGGACTTTATGTCCATCAGCCACCTGGTCTGCTGCCCACCGCTTAAGCGGTGGGTGCCCACAACACGTTACCAACTCAGCTGGCGTTGGCGCGCAGCGTGATGGTCACGTTGATGGTGTCGCTGACCTTGGCGCGGACCACCGCGGGGACGGTGACGCCGTAGTCCGGCAGGTTGACGTTGAAGCGGCTGCGCGCGCTGAGGTAGTGCGGCCCGTCGTTGGTGACGAGCTTCACGCGGGTCTCGGCGCGCACGTTGCGGGTCTGACCGTGCAGCGTGAAGCGCCCCACCACCGTGACCCGGGCCTCCACGTCGGGGGTCAGCGAGCTCGCGCCCTCGACGCCGGTGATCTCGAAGACCGCCGTGGGGAAGCTCGCGGCGTTGAGCCACTGCGCGCCGTGAAGGTGCTCGTCGCGCAGGTCCTCTCCGGTGCGCAGCGAGCTGACCGGCACCTCGATGCGCCCGCTGGCCGTGGACAGGTTGGCCGGGTTCACCGATATGCTGCCGGTGACGCGCGAGCTGGTGCCGTTGATGGTCTCGAGCGGCGCCACGGACCGGAAGCCGATGCGGCTGCCGGTGCCCACGGTGAAGGTGTGGGCCTGTGCGTAGGCCACCACCGGGACGGCGAGCAGGCAGAGGACCAAGAGGCTGCGGAGGGCGCTGAGACGGGTCATTCGAAGAGGCTCCTGGCGGGGAGTGTGCCTGGTCTCGGCACGAAAGGGGATGGGTTCGAGACGCCCGAGGGGCCCCCGGGATTCAATCGGCCGGTCACCACGGGATGGAACGGTAGTCCTTGAGGAACTGCCCCCACACGTGCTCGCCCGTGTTCACCCCATGCAGGATGGGGTCCACGATGCGGGCGGCGCCGTCCACGATGTCGAGCGGCGGGTGGAAGCGGTGCACCACCTGCTTGTAGGCGGCGAGCCCCACCGGGTCTTCGTCGGTCACCCAGCCGGTGTCCACGCTGTTCATGTGGATGCCGTCGCGCACGTAGTCGATGGCCGACGTGCGCGTCATCATGTTGAGCGCGGCCTTGGCCATGTTGGTGTGCGGGTGCTTGTCGGTCTTGAAGGCCCGGTAGAACTGCCCCTCCATGGCCGACACGTTGACGATGTGCTTGTCGCCCGTGCGCGTGCGCGTCATCAGCGCCTTGAGCCGCGCGTTGAGCACGAAGGGCGCGATGGCGTTCACCAGCTGCACCTCCAACAGCTCCACGGTGGGCACCTCGGCCAGCGTGAGCCGCCAGCTGTTCTGGTCGCGCAGGTCGCGCTGCTGGAGGTCTTTGTCGAGCTCGTCGGGCGGGAAGAGCGCCGCGCTGCGGTCGTGGTCGCCCGCCACCAGAGGCACCTGGGTGAGCGCCGCCGCGTGGTGGATGCCGGCCGCTTCGAGCAGCTGCGGGACCTCGCCGCGCGTGGCCAGGGCGTCCGCGCTGTCCGCCCGCTTCCAGGCTTCGTGGGCAGACACCAGCGACTCGGCCTCCGCGCTGAGCGGCGTGGACTCGCGCTCGCCGCTCACCAGGTGGGCATAGAACCCAGGCGGACGGCGCACGGTCTGACATGCATTGTGGACGATGAAGTCCAGTGTGGGCAGGTGCTCGCTCAGGTGCTGCGCGAAGATCTCGACGCTGGGCGTGTGGCGCAGGTCGAGCCCATGGACCTCGAGGCGCTCGCGGAAGTCGTCGAAGTCTTCTTCGCGGGCGAAGCGCGCCGCGGCGTCACGTGGGAAGCGCGTGGTCACGATGACCCGAGCCCCGGCGCGCAGCAGGATGATGGCGGCCTGGTAGCCGATCTTCACGCGCGCTCCGGTGATGAGCACCACGCGCCCGCGCAGGTCGGCGGTCTGCGAGCGCTTGGCGAAGCCGAAGTCTCCGCACGCGGGGCACAGCTGATCGTAGAAGTGATGCAGCTGCTCGTACTCGGCCTTGCACACGTAGCAGACGCGGGCTTCTTGCACGCGCGGGCCGTCCGCAGCGGCGGCCTCCGCGTCGGGGCCGTCCGGTGGGAAGGCTGGGGCGGCGTCAGGATCGGGCAGCGCCCCCACGGCCGAGCCCATCAACATGGCCGGCGCGCGCGGTGTCACGTAGACCGGCTCGTCACGTTTGCGCCGAATCCCGGTGGCGTTGAGCTGGGCCTCGTCTGCGTCGCGCTTGTCGCGGCGGCGCGCACGACGCTCCTCTTTGACGCGGCGCTTGCGGTCGTCCCGTCCAGGCCGCGCCACCTTGCCCGCCGCCATCAGCAGGCGCTTGCGTAGCTCGTCATCGAGCGCCATCACGCGCGCTTGATCGGCGTCCAGCCACTCCAGCAGCTGGATGGCGGCGCGCACCTCGGCCTCGTCGGCCTCCTCGGCGGGCGGTGTGCCGAGGCCGTGCGCTGGCAGCGGGGCGCGTGGGTCACGCGCCACCAGCACGGGAGTCGGCGGCTTGTCGGAGGGGTCCTGCATGGGGCTCGGTCGAGCCCCTATCTACCGCTTGGACGCCACCACGCAACGCCATCGTTCTTGTAGAGGATGACCTCGGAGTCGCCCTCGTGCGCCACGACCAAGTCGGTGTCGCCGTCTTGATCGTAGTCGGCCGCCGCCAGCCCTTCGGCACGCGCACCCACCGCGGTGACCAAGTGCGAGACCCAGCCCGTGTCGGTGCCGTTGACGTTCTCGAACCAGCGCACGGCCACGGAGGCGCCGAAGGCGACCACCAGATCGAGGTCACCGTCGGAGTCCATGTCAGCGAGCTCGAGGCGGTGCGTCCACGTGGAGAGGAACGCCGTGGAGATGACGTGCTGCTCGAACGCCGAGCCGGTCCAGGTCCAGTAGGCCACCAGGGCCCCGAAGTTCCGCTCGCCCGAGAAGATCTCATCGATGCCGTCGCCATCGAGGTCACCCACCACCACGTGCGAAGCGCTGGGCGCATCGGGGATGACCATGGGTGCGAACGCCGCGCTCGGGGTCGCGCGGGTGAACACCTGCAGCCCCGGAGTGGCCATCGCCGCGCCATTCGACACCACGATGTCGACGCGCTCGTCCCCGTTCACGTCACCCAGCGCGACCGCAGTGGCATTGGCCTGCGCGCCCACGACCGTGTGGACGAACGTGGGCACGCCACCGCCCGAGCTCTCCCAGTACTGCACCGACGTCGCGGTGGTCCCCACGATGTCCACGAAGCCATCACCGGTCACGTCGCCGAGCTCGAGGGCAATCAAGCCCACGCCCGAGACGCCGAGGCCGTTCGCCCCCGCAAGGGTCATCCACGCGTCGCCATCATCGTCGTTGAGCATGACGCGCAGGCCGTCGTCGTCGGCCACCACCAAGTCCACCACTCCGTCGCGGTTCAGGTCGCCCGAAGCGAGCGCCGCACCGTCGTCGAGGGGCGCGATCTCCGACTCGGTGTAGACCGGGGCCGTGGCGGTGCCTTCGACGGTCCACCAGGAGAGCAGCTGCGTGCCCAGGCCCACGATGTCCGGCCGGGAGTCCTGGTTCATGTCCGCTGCGAGAGAGACGCTGGCGCCGTCGAAGGCGCGGTCCACGTTGGCGCGCACGAACGTGGCGTTGCTGACGATCTCGGTGGTCCACCAAGTGACCGTGGCGGCTTGGAATGCGGCCGCGATGACGTCCAGGTCGCCATCCGAGTCCACGTCGCCCGCGACGGCCGCGCGGGCCCCGTTGAAGTCGGAGACCAGCGAGTGGCGCAGCCACCCCGTGCCCACGCGCTCCCACCAGTCGACGCTGTCGGCCGAGGAAGACGCCGTGATCAAGTCGTCGCGACCGTCGAGGTTGATGTCGCTCGCGGACGTGCTGACCACGTCCACCGGGCTGCCTGAAATGGCGCTCGCCACGAAGCCCGTGGCGGTGCCGTCAGTGTTCTCGATGAAGTGCGCGCCGGTGGCGGTGCCCACCACCACGTCCAGGCGTCCGTCGCCGTTGAAGTCACCCGCCGTCGCGCTCAGCGCGCCGGTGAGGCCGGTGGCGATGGGTGCCGCCACCAGCTGGAAGCCGCCGGCCTGCGCCGGCGCGTTGGCGAACAGGAACGCGTCGCCCGTGGTGGTGATGACGACGATGTCCTCGACCGCGGTCCCGCGGGTCAAGAAGCGCCCCCCCGTGATGGCGGTGGGGCTGACGGCGCCGATGGCGAGGGTGTTGGGGTCGAAGGCGAGCGAGGTGCAGCGGGGCGCAAAGGGCCCGATGGTCTCCGCCAGGTACAGGTTGCCTTGCAGCGGCGAGATGTAGGCCACCGCGTGAGCGCTGGCGTTGACCCGCACGACCACCGCGTCGCGCGCACCCATGACCACGGTGGGCAGAACGGCCGACGTGGCTGCGGCTCCCGTGCTCCCGTTGCAGACGGCGGTGACCTGCCCGCTGGAGCCGTTGACCACCACCAGGTCGTCGATGGCGTCGTCTGTGGTGGAGGCTGGGTCGTCGAACAGCGGCCCCGTGCGCAGGACACGCACCGCTGCGGTCACGGAGAGCGTGGCCGGAGAGGCGAAGCCCCCACTGGACAGCTGGTTGTAGAGGCGCACGGCTCCGCCGCTCTCGCTGCCGGTCAAGATGTCGCCGCGACCATCCCCGTTGAAGTCGGCGAAGGCCACCCCGTTGGCGCCCGCCAGCGAGTCCTCCAGGCTCGGGATCAGCTCGAGGAAGGGGCAGAAGCGCGAGGTCACGTCGTTGTCGCCTCCGTCATTGCACTCCCCGTAGGGGATGGGACCGGCGCGCAGGGTGCGTCGTACGAAGCGAAACCGTCGCCGTCCCGGTCCTCTGCGAGCTGCACCACCTGGGGCATGTTGCAGTCGTTGGTGATGCGATCGCAGACCTCGGGCGCGCCCGGGTAGGTCGCGGCGTTCGTGTCGTCGCAGTCCGTCTTCGGGAACGCGTCGCTGTCCTCGCAGTCGGCGTCGGGGAGCCCGAAGCCATCCCCGTCGCCGTCCTCGCCTGCGCGCGGACCCGAGGTCACGCAGTCATTGATGACGCCATCGCAGACCTCGGGTGCGTCCGCGAACACGAAGGGGTTGGCGTCGTCGCAGTCGTCTTTGGCGAACACCAACGTGAGGCCCGCCTCGCCAGCCGTCGCCACATCGCAGTCCGCATCGGGGGCCGCCACCAGGTCGCCGTCTCGGTCCTCCTCGGGACGCGCTGGACTCACCCCGTCCACCCACGCGTCGCAGTCGCTGATGAACCCGTCGCAGTACTCGGCGGCGGCACCGCTGCGCACCGAGCCCCGGGTGTCATCGCAATCGTTCCCCGGCTCGCGCGCACAGAGCGTGGAGACCTGACCATCGCCGTCGGAGTCGCGCGCCCCGATCGCGGGATCGCTGTCGTCGCAGTCCTCCACGAAAGGCGGAAAAGCGTAGCCCTGGCACGCCGGGTCGAAGAACTCGTCGCCGTCCCCACTGCGCACCCTGACCTCGGCCTCGCAGACGCCGCGGTTCGCATTGCATCCGACGCTCGCCTCGAGGCACGCGGGCATGGGCCCCGTCTGATCCGGATCCGAGTTCGCGAGCAGCGACCCACGCTCGCTCACGATGACCACGCCCGCGCAGTCGTCATCCACGATGCACGCGCGGTCGTTGTCGTTCAGCTCGAAGGTGGGGGGGTCCACCAGGTCGAGCACGCTGCAGCCCGTGCTGCCCAGCCCTAGCAGGGCGATGACGAGCGCCGAGCGGAGGAAGGAGTTGGAACACGTCATCGGCGCCACCCCAGCATGAGCACCGCGCCGCCGCGCTGCGGGACAACGTCGGCCTCGGGCGCCGGGCCCGTGGCTCCAGCATCGCCGCCTCCATCTCCTCCGTCATCCTCGTCGTCGTCACCGTCCCAGTCCGTGAGGATACCGATGACCAGCGTGCCCACGGCCAAGCCGCCGGCCACGCCCATCATGATGTCCGCGCGCCGGCCCCACGCCTGGGCGTCGCGACGCTCGGCGTCCGAGCGCACCGGCTGGTCGTTGTACGTGTTGGCCTGCCGCACCGCCGTGCCGGCCAAGCCTACCCAGGCCCCCACCGCCGCCACGGTGACCCCCGCGCTGACCATGAACGCAGAGCGCGGGAGCCGGATGGGCGCCCGCCCCTCGGACACGCGGATGATCTCGGTGCGCGTCTCTTCCTCGCGCAACGTGAAGGTCAGCTGGACCTCCGTGCCCGCCGCGATGGTGACCGTCTGGCGCTCGGGGCGGTAGCCCTCCGCGCGCACCTCGATCTGATGGCGGCCCGTGGGGACGCGAATCTCGCCGGGAGCAGGCCCCACCTCCTGGCCGTTGATGAAGACCATGCCCGGCGCGTTGGAGGCGATGCGCAGCGTGGCCAAGAGCTGGTTCAGCAGGCGGATGCGGCTCTCCACGTCCGGACGCCGCGTGTCGCTCTCCGGCGTGGTGTCCAAGTAGCGCTGGTAGGTCTCGATGGCGGCGAGCACCTGACTGTCGCCTTCATAGGCCTGGGCCAGCGCGAAGAGGATGGTGGGGTTCTGCCACAGCCGGTAGGCCTCGGTGAGCTCCGCGATGGCCGCCGAGTAGCGCTCCCGCCGGAAGAACTCTGCGCCCTGCGCATAGCGCTCGCGCGCCTCGGCGATGGCGGCCTCGTCCTGACCCTCGAGCGTGTCACCGCCCTCGGTCTGGGCGGCCACGGGGGCCGGCGCGGAGAAGCTCAAGCAGAGCAACAAGGGGAGCAGCGCGGCGAGCCGCGAGAGCACGCTGGGGGACCTCATCGGCCCATAGTCCGGCAGCCGCCCCGTGGGGTCAACTGTGAGGCACGTGACGCTTCTCAGGCCGGCGGCAGGCGGCGCACCAGCAGGATGCCGCCGAGCTGGCCAGCCCCGCAGTAGGCATAGGCGGGGCCTTCGTCGGCGCTGGGGAAGCTCCACGCCGCGCCCGTGCTGGCGAGGCCACGGGTCACGTCGCGATAGTCATGGGCGCGAGCCTGCCTTGCCTCTTCCGTGCTGCCGGGGTCCGAAGCGACGCTGACCAGCACCACGCCCACCTGCAGGTGGTCCGACACGCTCGGGGCGGCCAGGGCCGCCGCCACCATGCAGGCCTCGGCCTCGGCCGCGAGCTGCTCCGGGGAAGCCACCGTCAGGCGCCGCACGGCCACGCTGTAGTCGTAGCCCTGGAGCTCGAACGTGGTGACGTCATCGGTGATGGTGGTGGGCTGCACCTCGCCCGCGCCCCACGCGAAGGCCCGCACCCGAGTGGCGGCCTCGGCGAAGCTGCGCGCGAAGAGGGCTGGGTCCGCGAAGACGCCCCGCGGTTCGGCCGTGTAACGCGTCAGGCCCACCACCCACTCGTCCAGCAAGCGGGTGAATCCGGCGATTTCAGGGGAGCAGCGTAGTCCGTGCATGCGCGTCTTTCTCGGGCGTTCTCTTACCACGATCAGGCTTGCGGCTGACCCCGAAACAGCGTCTCATGGGCGCGCCATGACCACTTTCACCGACCTGCTCCGCAGCGGAGCCTCGCTCGATCGCATCGGCCAGCACCTGGACAACCTCTCGCAGGACGTGCGTACCGCCGAGACCATGGCGCTCTCGCGCGGCGACCAGAAGAAGCTCTTCGACATCGCCAGCCCGGTGATCTCGCTGGACCACCTGGCGCCCGAGGGCGGCACGCTGCACCCCATCATCCACGAGGGCATGAACAACCAGCCGGCGTTCCGGAAGTTCCAGAAGCCGTGCACGCGCGGCGTGGACGGGTCGGTCTTCGGCTACAACGAAGGCCTGCTGCGCGACGTCATCGGGCCGGGCTACTTCGTGGCGCGCGAGACCGGCAAGGACCCGCGCGGCCACATCGTGGTGGACTACTTCATGTGTCCCGCAGGCGAGGTGCCCACGGGCTGGCCAGAGATCGTGCCCAACGCGGTGGGCCTGCAGCGCTTCGTGTTCCACCGCTGCCGCGACTACCTGCGGCGCGTGTCCAAGCACGTGAGCATCGGCAAGGCGTACAAGGACGAGTCCACCGTGATGGGGTACTTCGTCCTCGCGCGTCAGGGCACCTGACTCACCCCGCTGCGGTCAGGCCTTGGCCAGCTCGCTGAGGCCGGCGCAGCCACGGAAGAACAGCGTCACGATCTTGCTGGCCTCGTGGCTGAGCGGCGTGGCCGCCTCGCCGCGTGCGATCCAGCGCATGAAGTAGGCGTTGCTGAGCCCCCACATCACGTAGCCGGCCTCTTCCTCGGTGAGGCCCTGTAGCGCGGGGTGGTCGGGGTGCTCGGCGCAGATGCGCGCCACGTAGTCGGCGGAGCGCGCGATGAGGTCCGGGTCACAGTCCTGCGCGGACGGCTCTCCGTCGCTGGCTTCGGCCGGCGGCGGACTCATGACGGCCACGAACTCGTCGCGCCGCCCCTCGGCCCAGCCGAGCTGCTCGGAGAGCACCAGCTCGAGGCGCTGCTCGAGGGACAGCCCCGCGGGGAGCGGCTTCTCCATGAGGGCCTCGAACTCCGCGATGATCTTGTCGCGCAGGGCGTCCCAGATGGCGCGCTTGCCCTTGAAGTAGCTGTAGAGCGAGGCGGCCGCGAAGCCTGCCTCGGCGGCGATCTCCTGCACGCCGGCCGCCGCGTAGCCCTTGCGGGCGAAGACGCGCGCGGCAGCGACCAGGATGTCTTCGCGGGTGTGCTCGGCGGCACGCTCTCGTCGGGTGGGACGCATCATGGCTAGCTCACCGTCGCTTCCGTGGTGGGAGGGGTCTCGGTGGCGCGCGAGAACAGGCGCGCCACGCGCAGGCGGCCGCCCTCGAGCAGCGAGTAGAGCACCGGCACCACCACCAGCGTGAGCACCGTCGAGGTGATCAGGCCGCCGATGACCACGATGCCCATGGGCGCGCGCACCTCGCCACCGTCACCGTGGCCGATGGCCACCGGCAACATGCCGAAGATCATGGCGCCCGTGGTCATCAAGATGGGCCGCAGGCGTGTGGCGCCCGCGTTCTCGAGCGCCAGCGGGATGGACTGGCCCTCACCGCGCAGCTGGATGGCGAAGTCGATGAGCAAGATGGCGTTCTTGGTGACCAGGCCGAACAGCATGATGAGGCCGATCATGGCGAAGATGGTCATGGTGTTGCCCGTGAGGAGCAGCGCGCCGAACGCCCCGATCAGCGAGAAGGGCAGCGAGCTCATGATGGTGAGCGGGTGCAGGAAGCTCTCGAACTGCGCCGCGAGGATCATGTACACGCAGATCACGGCCAGGAAGATGGAGAGCAGCATGCTGGCCATGCTCTCCTCCATCATCTGCGCGGTGCCGCCGAAGGCCGCCGTGACGCCCTCGCCCACCACGTCGTCCGAGATGGCCTGCACCTCGGCCATGGCGTCGCCGAGGGGCTTGCCGCTGAGGTTGGCGTAGACCGTGACTTGCCGCTGACGCGACTGGCGGTCCACGCGGCTCGGGCCGCTGACCAGCGAGACGTCGGCGAGGATGCCCAGGGGCACGGGCCGGCCCTGCGCCGAGATGATGTTGGCGTGCGACGCCGTGTAGATGTTGCGGGCCGACTCCGGCAGACGCACCCGCACGTCGATCTGGTTGGACTCGTCCTCGATGCTGGTGGCCACCGTGCCGGCGAAGAGCGTGCGCGCGGTGCTGGCCACGGTGTCGGCGGAGATGCCGAGGTCGTCGATGACGGCGCGCCGCACCTCGACGCGCATCTCGGGCTTGCCGGTGCGGAAGCTGGTGTCCACGTCCACGTAGCCACCACGCTCGTGCAGAGCCGCGACGATGCGCTGGGCGCTGGCCTGCAGCTCCTCGAGGTCGTTGCCGCGCAGGTCGAGCTGCACCTCGGCGTTGCGCTGGCCACCCGATCCATTGTCGTCGGCCGCCTCCACCGACGAAGTGAACTCGGTCGAGCCCGCGAAGCGCTCACGTGCGAAGGCCATGATCTCGGTCTGGTGATAGGCGCGCGCCGCCCGCGGCTCGAGCAGCACCAGCACGGTCGCCAGGTTGCGCTGCTCTTGGGCGCCACCGCCCACCGTGGCGAAGGTGGACGAGACGCCGGGGATCTCGCGCAGGGCGTTGGCCACCTGGGCCGCGGCCTCGTCCGTGGCCTCGAGGCTGGCGCCCGGGGGCAGCTCCATGCGCACGAGGAACTGCGACTTGTCCTCCATGGGGATGAACTCGAAGCCCAGCATGCCGGCCACGCCGAAGCTGGCCACCAGCACGGCGCTCGCCGCGCCGAAGGTGATGGTGCGGTTGCGCAGCGCGAAGCGGATGACGCCGCGGTAGCGCGCGTCGAACCAGTCGAGCACGGCCTCGATCTTGGCCGAGAGCCCGGTGCTGGCCCCGTGGTGATCGCCCAGGAAGCGCGCCGAGAGCATGGGCGTGAGCGTGAAGGACACGAACAGCGACAGCAGCACGGCCACGGCCACGGTGAGGCCGAACTCGTAGAAGAACTGGCCGATCATGCCCTCCATGAAGGCCACCGGCACGAACACCGCCACGATGGACATGGTGGTGGCGAACACGGCCAGGCCGATCTCGGCGGTGCCACGCTGCGCCGCCTCCATGGCCGTCTCCTTGAGCACGGTGCGCCGCCGCACGATGTTCTCGATGACCACGATGGCGTCGTCGATCAGGATGCCAATGGAGAGCGAGAGCGCGAGCGTGGTCATCATGTTGAGCGTGAAGCCCATGACCTTCACGAACGCGAACGTGCCGATGACCGAGGTGGGCAGCGCCAGGGCGCTGATCAGCGTGGCGCGCCAGTCGCGCAGGAAGATGAAGATGATGACGATGGCCAGGAGCGCGCCCAGCACGAGGTCGAGCTGCACGGTCTCGATGGACGCCACGATCGTGGTGGAGTTGTCCTGCACCATCTGGATGGTGATGCCGGCAGGCGCCGTGGCGTTGAGCTCGGCCATGCGCTCGTGCACCTCGCGGGCCACCGCGACGGTGTTGGCGTCGCTCTGCTTGATGAGCTGCACGGCCACGGCCGGGCGCCCGTCGAGGCGCGTGATGGAGGCGCGCTCCTCGAAGCTGTCTTCGATGGTGGCCACTTCGGCGAGCGACACGGGGATGCCCTGCACCGTGGCGATGGTGGTGCGGCCCAGCTCCTCCACACTGGCGAAGCGCGCGTCAGTACGCAGCACCATGTTCTGGCGCCCGGAACCGAATTACCCGCGGGGATCTCGATGTTCTGACGGCCCAGCGCCATCACCAGGTCCTGCACGGTCAGGCGGTAGCCCTGCAGCGCGCCGAGGTCCACGTAGACCTGGACCTCGCGCTCTTGAAGGCCGATGAGGCGCACCTGTCCCACGCCGCCGATGCGCTCGAGGTCCGGCTTCAGCCGGTCTTCCACGTAGTCGGCCAGCGCGCGCTGGTCATCGCCCGCCACCGAGAGCTGCATGATCGGCGCGGCGCCCAGGTCGAGCTTCTCCACCGAGGGCGCCTCGGCACCGTCGGGCAGGTCGGGGACCACGGTGGCCACGCGGTCGCGCACGTCCTGCGCCCCCACGTCGAGGTCCACGCCCAGCTCGAACTCCACGTAGACCTGCGCCACGCCCTCCACGCTGGTGGAGCGCAGCGAGCGGATGCCGCTGAGGCTGTTGACGGCCTCCTCGATCGGATCGGCCACCTGCTCTTCCATGGTCTCGGGCGAGGCGCCGGGGTAGACCACGGTCACGGTCACGATGGGAAAGTCGACCTCCGGGTAGAGGTCCACGTTGAGGCGCGTGTACAGCAGGAGCCCGAAGACCACGAGCGCGCCGATGACCATCGTCGTGAAGACGGGCCGGGCGATGCTGACGTCCGAGATCTTCATTCGGCGGCCTCCGGCTCCGGCGTCGGCGTGGGCTCTGGCTGGGCGGCCGGAACCGCCGCGCTACCTGCACCCGCGGGGGCTGCCGCCACGCGCACCTCCACGTCTTCACGCAGCGGCTGGCTGGCATGCACGATGACCTGAGCGCCCTGCTCGAGGCCCGAGAGCACCATCACGTTGGTCGCATCGATGGGCCGCACCTGCACCACCACGCGGCGCGCGGCGTTGCCCTGCACCACGTAGACGTACGACTCGGTGGCGGTGCTGCGCACGCCCGTCGCGGGGAGCACCAGGCCCTCCACCGGGGCGGCCTGCGGAAAGCTCACGTGGGCGAACATGCCCGCGCGCAAGCGCCCGTCGGCGTTGGGGAAGCGCACCATCACCGACGCCGTGTGCGTCAGCGGGTCGAGCTCGTAGCCCACGCGCACGATGCGCCCCTCGATGTGGATGCCCAGTGAGCGCAGCTCGGCCGTGGCCACGCCGCCCACTTGGACGCCCGGCAGCTGCGACTCGGCCACGCGGACGCGCGCGTCCACCTCGGAGAGGTCCAGCAGGCGCAGGATGCCCGAGCCCTGCGGGCTGACCACGGCGCCCAGCTCGGTGGGGATGGACTCGACCACGCCCGCGAACGGAGCACGAATGGTGTAGCTTCCGAGCGACACGGCGGCCGCCCCCGCTGCCGAGCGCGAGGCCTCGGCCGAGGCGCGCGCGGCGTCGCGGCTGGCGGCCAGCTGGTCCGCCTGAGACACCGGCATGGCGCCGCGCTCGGCGAGCGGCTGGATGCGCTCGAACTCGCGCGCGTACTGGCTGGCCTGCACCTGCGCCGAAGACGCCATCGCCTCGGTCTGGGCGGCCAGCGCCCGGGCGTAGCGCGCGTCCAGGCGGATGAGCGGCGCGTTGCGGCGCACGGTGTCGCCCTCTTCCACGAAGATGCGCTGGACGCGCGCGGTCACGTCGGCGCCGATGTCCACAGCGCGAAGCGGCAAGAGGTGCGCGCCGATCTCCGGGATGTACGCGATGGGCCCGCGCGTGACGGTGACCACCTGCACCTCGACCGGCGTGGCGCGCTCGGCTTCGACCGCAGGCAGCTGCGCCGCGCCCTCTTGCGAGCAGCCGGCCACCAGCAGCAGCGTGCCGCTCAGCACGCCGGGAGCCAGCTTCTTGACGCTGCGGGAGAGGAGGTTCGAGAGGAGCGGGGCGACTCCGCTGTTCGGCGCGTGGATCATCGTGTCTCCGGGGTCAGGCCAAGGGCATAGTCGAGGCGCGCTCGCGCGAGCCGGTAGCCGAGGTGGGCGTCGACGAGGTCGACCTGGGCGCGGCGGACGGCCGTCTCGCTGTCCAGCACTTCGTTGGAGGTGGCGGCGCCCGCTTCGAAGCGCAGCACGCGCGACTCGTAGGCCTCGCGGGCGGCGTCCACCGCGTCTTGCGCGCTCTGCATGGAGGCTGCGGCGGCGCGCAGGGCGGCGTCTGCCTGATAGACCTCGATGGTCACGGCGCGCTCGAGGCTGCGCAGCTGCGCCTCCGCTTCCGCCACAGTAGCGTTGATGCCGGCGGCGCGGTGACGTGCGGCCGCGAACGCGTTGGGTGACCAGGTGAGGTTCACGCCCACGCTCCACGTGGCACGGAACTCGGCCGTCTGCGGGAAGATGCGCTGGTTGGGGTTGGCGTAGTCGATGGCGCCCACCACCGCGAGCTGCGGCACCTGCGCGCCGAGCGTGGTGCGTGCCTCGGCCCGCCGCACCTCCACCAAGAGGCGCAGCGCCTGGGCCTCGGGGCGCGCGTCGAGCGCCAGCGTCACGCGCCCACCATCGAGGGCGGGCGGAAGGGCGGCGGCCTCTTCGAAGACGGACTCACCGATCACCACGCGGTCTCCTGGAGCGCCGCCGATGCGCTGCACCAGCGCCACCTCGGCGATGGCCGCGTCGCCCTCGGCCACCAGCAGCACAACACGCACCGACGACAGCCGCGCGCGCACCTCGGACAGCTCCACGGCGGCCACCACGCCGCGCTCGACCATGGCCTCGGTGGTGGCCAAGAGCGACTCCAGCAGGCGCACCGAGTCCTGCGCCACGATGACGCGCGCGCGAGCCTGGATCAGCTGGTAGAACGCCTCGCGCCCCTGGATGGCCAGCTGGCGATTCTGCGTCTCGGTCTGGAAGCGCGCCGCCTCCTGCCCCCGCTCGGCCGCCCGCATGGCGGGGAGCGTGGTCAGGAAGATCTCGGTCACCGGGATGGAGAGCGAGGCCCGCAGCAGGTACGTGTTGAGGATCTGCGGGAACGGGTTGTCGATGATGGTGCCGCCGATGTCGAAGGGCGGCAGGTCCACCTCGGACAGCCGCGTGTAGTTGGCCTGCAGCGCCAGCTGCGGGAAGAGGCCCACCCGCACCTCGCGATAGGCCGCCTCTGCCCGGGCCTGCGCTGCGGCCGCCGCCTCCGCCTGGGGAGCGTTCGTCACAGCCAAGACCGCGACCTGATCGGCCGTCAGGCCCTCTTGGACGGGCCCCATCAGCAAGCTCAAGTCACTGAAATCAGTGGCTTCCTGAGCGATCGCCGGCGCGCCGGTGTGCAGTGAGCAGGCGAGCAGCGTGAGTACGAAGCTGAAACGAGTCATGATTCTCTCCGAATTGCAATTCGGAGATATGAATCACGAGTTCGTGGGCGGCAAATGATTATTGAGGTTCAGCTCAAGAATTCGCCGGCCAGCTTGGACGCCCGCTGCCCGTCGAGCGACCCACGGTGACGCTCGAGGACCACCTTCATCAGCTGCCCCATCTGCTTCTTCTCGGTGATCCCCAGCTCGGCCGCGATGGCCCGCAGCGCTGTGCGCGCCGCGTCGTCGTCCATGGCCTTCGGGAGGTACGCGTTGAGCACCTCCACCTCCGCGAGCTCGTTGGCCGCCAGCTCGGCGCGGCCACCCTTCTGGTAGTCGGCCGCCGAGTCACGCCGCGTCTTCACCGCACGCAGGATGATGGCCATCTCGTCGATCTCGGTCTGCGGATCGTTCGGATCGTCCACCTTGACCTGCTCGCGCAGCAGCTCCGCCTTCAGCATGCGCAGGGTCTCGCGCGCCACCACGTTCTTGTCGCGCATGGCTTGCTTGAGGTCTTCGGCGAGGCGCGCCTCGAGGGCGCTCGGCTTCTTGTCGGCGGTGGTCATGGCGCCACCCTACAGCCCACCCACCCCACGTCAACGTGGATACACGACCAGCGAGCGCGCGATGGCCTCGGCGCGAGGGCGCGCGCCGGGCTCGGGCTGGATGGTCAGCAGGCCCACCTGCCCTGGGAGCCAGACCGCGGCGTGCAGCACCTGAGCGTCCTCCACCGTCTCCCACTCGAGGAAGCGGTCGGCGTCACGCTGCGTCTCGGGGCCCCAGTCTCCCACGGCGTCCAGCACCTCGGACGGC
Organism: Sandaracinaceae bacterium; assembly: GCA_016706685.1. Taxonomy (NCBI): domain Bacteria; kingdom Pseudomonadati; phylum Myxococcota; order Polyangiales; family Sandaracinaceae; species Sandaracinaceae bacterium. Next base: position 108,328 of record JADJJE010000003.1, read on the forward strand.
TCGGGAGGCGGCGCACCCGGCAAGAGCTCTACGGGGTGCACCTCGAGCCACAGCTGGAGACCTTCGTCGGCCGCCCAGAAGGTCCCGTTGCCACGCCACGCCACGCTCATGGCGCTGGGCAGCGCCAGCCACGCGTCCCGGCGCGCGCGCAGCCAGAGCTCACCTCGGCGAAGGCTGATGGACCAGTCCGGTACCACCGCGTCGAGGTGCCTCGGCCGCTCACGCAGCGCGTCGAGCGCGTCCAGCACCGCGCGCCAAGGGGCCCGCAGCGGCTGCAGCTCGGCGTGCGGCGGCAGGTTCGCGTGCAGCGCGTCGAGGTCGTCGCACAGCGACTCCAAGCGACCCACCTCCAGCTCGTCCAGCGGCGGGCGCGGCGGGATGAGGAAGCGCAGCTGATAGGCGGCGCGGCGGACTCGCATGGTGTCGTTCAGCCCCGGCTCCCACCACAGCGCGTGCTCTGCCGGGACAATGGCGTCGGCCACTGCCCAGGGCCCGCTCGGCAGCACGAGACGCGCTTCGTGCGCCACCCGCAGCCCGTCGATGGCCACGTGACCCCCGTGGTGTTCGGCCGAGGCCAGCGCGTCGCACCAGTAGGCCTCGCAGGCCGCGCGCACGGCCGAGAGATCGCCGCTCGCCAGGTAGCTGTCGATCACGTCGTGCGCCGCGACCAGTCCAGCCGCTTCGGCCGCTGCCACCAGCGCGTCGGCCACGTGGGCGTGATAGCCGGGCCCGAGCGACAGCGTGAAGGCCGACGCGCGCAGCAGTCCGGGCAGGCTGCGGATCTCCACGGGGAGCGCCGCGGGGTGCAGCACCAAGTCCACTCCGTCGGGCGCCGCGCGCACCTCTTCGAGCGTGTCGGCGCACGGGCCACCCATGTCCGTGAGGCCACCGACGAAGCGGTCGAGGGCCTCGTCGTGCTCGAGAGCGTGCCTGAACACCAGCTCCAGGTTGGGTCGTGGCTCGCTCGAATGGGGGGGTGGCGCTACCGGCGTCATGAGGGGTGGCCGAGCATAGCCCGTCTGCGCATGGTATGGCGCCCGCCCTATGCCCATCCTCGTTGCCACCGGTATCAGCAAAGCGTTCGGGCCGCGCGTGCTGCTCGACAAAGTCGACCTCTCCGTCCATGCGGGCGAGCGCGTTGGCATCGTGGGCATCAACGGGTCGGGCAAGTCCACGCTCTGCAAGATCCTCGCGGGCATCGAGCCGGCCGACGCGGGCGAGGTCATCCGCCGCCGCGACGCCACCATCGAGTACCTGGCGCAGGAGCCCGTGCTGCCGGACGACCGCACGGCGCGCGAGGTGGTGCGCGAGGGGCTGCGCGCCTGGGCCGAGGCCTACGAGACGCACGCTGCGGCGAGCGAGGCGCTGTCTTCGCCCGACGCCGACTACGACAAGCTGCTGGACATCCAGGCCAAGGCCGGCGCCGAGGTGGAGCGCCTGGGGGGCTGGGACCGCGGTCACCTGGTGGACGCCATGCTGGGGCACCTCAAGGTGCTGGAGCCGGACGCCCTGGTGGGCCGCATGAGCGGTGGCGAGCGGCGGCGCGTGGCCCTGGCGCGCCTGCTGGTTTCGCAGCCCAGCCTGGCCATCTTGGACGAGCCCACCAACCACCTCGACGTGGACACCATCGAGTGGCTCGAGCACTACCTGGCCGAGAGCTACGGCGGCGCGCTGGTGCTCATCACGCATGACCGCTACGTGCTCGACCGCGTGGTGACGCGCACGCTCGAGGTGGACGACGGCCACGTGCACTCCTACGACGGCGCCTGGGAGGAGTACCTGATGGCGAAGGCCGAGCGGCAGTCGCACGAGGCCCGCTCGGAGCGCAACCGTCAGAATTTCCTGCGCACGGAGCTCGAGTGGCTGCGACGCTCGCCCAAGGCGCGCACCACCAAGAGCCAGTCGCGGGTGGACCGCGCCGAGGCCGCGCGCGACCAGCAGGGCCCCACGCAGCACGGCCGCGCGGGCTTCACGCTCGAGACCACCCGTCTCGGCAAGACCATCGTGGACCTGCGCGAGGTGAGCATCGGGTTCGGGGACCGCACGTTGATCCGCGACATGACCTTCATGCTGTCGAGCGGCATGCGCCTCGGGGTGGTGGGGCCGAACGGCGCCGGCAAGAGCACGCTGCTGAAGCTCTTGGTGGGCCAGCTGCAGCCTGACTCGGGCGAGGTGGTGGTCGGCAAGAACACCGAGATCGCGTACTTCGACCAAGGACGCAGCGGCCTCGATGACAGCGCCGACCTGATGCACAACGTGGCGGGCAACGACGACAAGGTCACGTTCCGCGGCGAGCGCATCGACGTGCGCACGTACCTCGCGCGCTTCTTGTTCGCCCCGGACCGCATGCGACAAAAGGTCATCGCGCTGTCGGGTGGTGAGCGGGCCCGCGTGGCGCTGGCCAAGCTGCTGCTCAAGCCGTCCAACGTGCTGCTGCTGGACGAGCCCACCAACGACCTCGACGTGGCCACGCTGAGCTCGCTCGAGGAGATGCTGACCGAGTCGAACGCCACCGCCGTGGTGGTCAGCCACGACCGCTACTTCCTCGACCGCGTGGCCACGCACATCCTGGCCTTCGAGGGCGACGGCGTGGTGGTCCCCTACGCCGGCAACTACGAGCTGTACCGCACCCTGAAGGCCGCCGCGCTGGCCGAGACCATGGACGCGTCACGCGCCGCCACCGCCAGCAACAAGGCCGCCGCAGCGAGCGCGCGGGCTGCCGAGGCGAGCGCCGCCAAAGCACCGTCCATCGCCCCCGCGCCGAAGGTGGTGCTGAACAAGCTCACCAGCAAAGAGCGCCGCGAGCTGGACGGCATGATGGAGGCCATCGAGCGCGCCGAGCACGAGCTGGCGGCGCTGGACGCGCAGCTGGCCGACCCCACGCTGTACGCCGAGCGGGCGGGCGAAGTGCGCGCCGTGACCGACAAGCAGCAGGCCGCCAGCGCCAAGGTGGAGGCGCTCATGACGCGCTGGGACGAGCTCGAGCGAAGGCGCCAGGCGCTGGGGTGAGGTGGCCTTTGCTCACCGTGCTTCCGTGGCATGCTGCGCCCGCATGAACGCGAGGACGAGGAGCTGGTCGAGTGGAGCGTGGCTCCTGGTGGCGGTGGTCGGACTGCTGTCTGGGACGGCGCACGCGCAGGGCCCCCTACCGGCGCCCTATCGGGAGCCCTTCCCCGCGCCCTCGGGCTCCGCACCAGCGCGCACCCCGGGCGACGGCCCCGAGCTGAGCGCGTGGCTCTACACCGGCGTGGACTTCGCGGGGCGTCAGAGACAGACCGACGACACGGGCACCTCACGCGACCGCCTCGACGCCGCGTTCACCGTGGGCGGCCGGCTGGAGCTGGCCACCAGCCCGTACCTCGCGTTCGGTGTGTTCGTGGACTACCTGAGGCTCCAGTACGTGGTGCACATGCCGCCCCCCATGCCCCCCACCACGCGAGATCGCGCGAGCGTCATCGGCCTTGGCGTGTGGGTGAGAGCGTGCATCCCCGTCATCCTCGGCGGACAGCAAGCCAGCATCTACCTGGGCGTGCCCATCGGCCTGAGCGCGGCGCTGGCTGGGGCGGCGACGGGAGGCCAGCCGTCCTTCGGGCTGCTGCTCGGCGCGCTCGCCGGCGGCAACGTCATGCTCACCGAGCACGTGGGGGTGTTCCTGGAGGCAGGCCTCCGCGTGGACCGCTACCAAACCGAAGACGACTTCGAGGTGTTGGCGCGTCAGGCCTGGCTACAAGCGGTGGTCCACGCAGGCGCCTCGCTCTCGTTCTGAGAGCCCGCTCTACGCGCCTTCGGGCAGGAACTGAGTCTTGTGCAGGAAGCGCGCGATCTGCCGCAGGTACTCGCCGCGGTCCATGTGCAGGATGTGGCTGCCGGGGAACCAGTGGATGCGGCAGCGGTCCCAGTGGTCCCACAGCAGGCGGCTGTGCTTGGGCGGCGCCAAGCGGTCACCCACGCCGCCCACGATCATGAGCTTCTCGCGCGGGATGGCGGGCGGGTAGGTGAGCGGGCTGCTGACGGCCACGAACTTGCGGGCGTCGGTGAGCGGGCGGCCCACCACCTTGAGCGCCGTGCGAATGGCGAGGCCGATGGGCTGCCACTCCAGCACCAGGTCGGCCAGGCTGACCACCGGCACATTGGGAATCGCGAACGAGAGGCGCGGCTCGGCCGTGGCCAAGAGCGCCGTGGTGAAGCCGCCGAGGCTGAGGCCGGTGACGCCCACCTTGGGAGCCCCGCGCTTCTCCATGAGCCAGTCGATGAGCACGCGCAGGTCCATGACCGACTGCGCCGCGGCTTCGTTGATGCGCGAAGCGCCACCGGCGAAGTAGCCGTGGCCCGAGAAGGGGGAGTGCTCGGTCTGGCGCGGCCCGTGGAAGGGCAGCGTGAAGAGCATGACATCGCAGCCCATGCGGTAGAACCAGGGCAGCGCGAAGAACCACTCGTTGATGAGGTAGAAGTCCGCCGTGAAGCCGTGCACCGCGATGATGGTGGGGCGCGGCCCGTCGTGGTGGCGCCAGTAGCGCGCGTAGGCCACGCGGTTGGCCTCGTGCTTCAAGTAGCTGTTGTGCAGGCGCGGGTTCACCGGCATGAACGGGCTGTCGAACTGCACCACCTCGGTGGTGCCGTCGTCCGGCGAGAAGCGCGGGTACCAGTCGGCCTGCGACGTGCGCACCCGGATGTTCTTGGGGGGCGGCTTGAAGAAGCGCGTGGCGTCACCGCTCTCGGCGATGGGGCCGTAGAACTCGATGTCCTTGATGGTGCGGCGCAGCTCGAGCGGGTGATACCCGATTGGGATGGCCAGGCCGCTGATGAGGGACGCGCCAGCCGTGCGCAGGCCCACGTCGAACGCTGCCGAGGCACCCACCTGGAGCTTGTCGCGAAACTCGAGGTCGAACGGCTCGGGCCGCCGGGCAAAGTCCGGGTCGAGCGACTCCCACCAAGGGACCCCGTCCTTCAGTAGGGGTTTCTCTTGGGCGTAGGAGTCGTGGACGATGCGCGAGACGACCGAGGGGTCCATCCCCTGAGCGTAGCGCAGCGGACACGGGCGTGTCTTCTACTCGACACGGAGTGACACGTTCATCGGGGCCACCGTGTGGGCTTTCCTCGACGAGTTGCGGGGGTGCGGGGGCGGGCATGGCTCCTGCGATGGGGCACGGGCATGAACCGCCTGCAGACTGCTCGCTCCGCCTGCCTCCTCCTCTTGGGTGCCTTCTTGGCCGCGGGGCTGCCCACGTCGCACGCGGCGGGCGCCACGGAGACCAGCGAGCCCAGCGTACCGGCGCCGGCGCCGCCCAGCGAGCCGCCCAGCTTTCGCGACGGCCGGATGGTGCGGGGTGACGCCCGCCAGCGCGTGCTGCACTTCACGTTCGATGACGGTCCGCGCCCGGAGACCACGGGGCCGCTGCTGGATCACCTGGACGCGGCGGGGGTGCACGCCACCTTCTTCGTGGTGGCCCGACAGCTGGGGGGCAGCGGAGCGCGGCGCGAGCGCAACGTGGCCATGGTGCGCGACACCCTGCGGCGTGGACACCAGGTGGGCTTCCATGGCCTCGACCACAGCGCGTTCAGCGGGCTGACCGGGCCGCAGCTGGACCACCAGTTCCGCGCTGGCGAGGCCGCCTTCGTGCGCGCGCTGGGGCAGAGACCGTACCTGGTGCGTCCGCCCTACGGGCGCCGCAACGTGGACAGCGACCGCGTGGTGGTGGCGCGGCACTACACGCAGGTGATGTGGGGCATCACGGCGGCGGACACGTCACAGACCACCGCGCGGGGTGTGGTGGAGGCGTTCCGCAGCGCGCTGCGCAGGCGTGAGGACGGCCCACGGGCGCGCGGCGGTGTGGTGCTGTTGCACGACACGAAGCCCTGGGTGATCGAGGCGTTCCCGGCGCTCGTGGCCGAGGTGCGGGCACGGAACTGCGCGTTGCTGGCGCGCGGCCCGAGTGAAGAGCTGTGGGACATCGCGCCGGATCTGACGCCATTCTTCGAAGCCCGCCGAGCAGGCGACCACGCCAGCTTGATGACCCGCAACGGAGGGTATGCGCCAGCGGTGCAGGCGGCCCGGCAGACGGTGCTGCGCGCGGAGACGGTGCGCCACTGCGCGGAGAGGTGAGGGGAGACGCTCCACGGAACGTGCACGGACCGACGGAAAATGGTTCACTGTGCGGGATGGTCAGCGCGATGGGACTGCCTCGGTCGCTGCGCGCGCGTCGCCGCTGCTTACCGTGAACTTCGCTTCGCCTCCTCCCCCCTGGGCTCCTGCCCGTGGCTGCCGGCCGCGCTTGCAACGCGTGGGGCCCAGTCTCGGCCTCGGGCTGGTGTTGGCCGCGGTGCTGATGGTGGGCGCCGGGCAGTCGCGCGTGCAGGCGCAGTCCACCGAGAACGCCGAGGCCCGTGCGTTCTTCGACCAGGGCAACCGCGCGTTCGAGCGCAGCCAGCGGGTGATGGGGAGCGCGCGGCGACAGGAGCTGCTGGAGGAGGCCCTCGCGGCATACGTGTCGAGCCTGGCGATCGTGCGCAGCAAGAACGCGCTGTTCAACGCGGGGGTCACGCTGGCGGCGTTGGGGCGCGCTGCCGAAGCGTACAGCTACTTTGGTGAGTACCTGGCGCTGCCCGGGCTCACCGAGGAGGAGCGACGGGCGGGGGATGAGCAGCGCGCGGCCCTGCTGGGGCGGGTGATGATGGTCAGCGTGCGGTCGACGCCGCCCGGGGCCGAGGTGCGTGTGGACCGGCCGGACCTGCAGGCGCTGGGACGGACACCGCTGGTGGTGGCGCTGGACCCGGGCGAGCACGTGCTGCTGGTGCGCGGCGCGAGCGGGGCGGACGGCGCGGTCGTGGTGGTCGCGGTGGCGGGCGGGGCGAGCGAGGTGGAGGCAGGGGGGGAGGCCGGGACCGAGACCGAGACCGAGACCGAGACCGAGACCGAGACCGAGTCCGAGTCCGAGACCGAGTCCGAAACCGAGTCCGAGACCGAGTCCGAGACCGAGACCGAGACCGAGACCGAGACCGAGACCGAGGCCGAGTCCGAGTCCGAGGCCGAGGCCGAGTCCGAGGCCGAGTCCGAGTCCGAGGCCGAGGCCGGGGCCGGGGCTGGGCCCAGCGCGGGGCTGCGTGGTGGCGCTTGGAGCACCACCGCGGCGCTTGGGCTGGGGGCGCTGGCGTTGCGGCTGCGGGCGGGGCGGGTGACGCGGGCTCACGAGCGGCTCGAGGAAGAACATGAGAGTGCGCCGGACCCAGACCTGGTGGCTCGCGCTGAGGTGCTGTACGCGCGCATCGTGCGGGCGAACCGGGCTAGTCAGGCGCTGACGGCGCTCACGCTGGTGGGGCTCGGGGTGTCGGTGGGGTTGAGCGTGCGGGGACGTCGGGTGGAGCGGGCCCGGTTGCGGGTGGTGGTGAACGGCGAGGTGGCGGGGCTGTCCCTGGGGCTGGCAGGAGAGCTGCGATGAGGGGGCTGGCTAAGCGTGGGATGGGGGCGCTGGCGCGGGGCGGTGCTTGCGGTGTGTGGGTGCTGACGGTGGCGCTCGGTTGTGGGGGTTGTTGGGAGACGCCTTCGCAGGAGTGGTATGCGGCCATTGAGATGGGACCGGAGGCCGGCGGCTGCGACGCGGGCTGCTGCGGGGCCGGCTGTTGTGATGGGTCGGCGTGCGGTTCTGAGGACGTCGGGACACCGCCGCCGGGCCCTCGCGAGTGGCTGTGTGAGGACGGGCTCGACAACGACGCGGACCAGCTCCTCGACTGCGCGGACGCCGACTGCGCGGCCGACCCCGCGTGCTGTGATGTCGATGATGGCGCGCCCTTGCTCCATGAGGACTGGAGCGCCCCCGGAGACTGGACGTTCCAGTGGGACCACCTGCCCATCAGCGCCCCTGCCAGCTCGCCCATGCGCCAGATGGAGGGCGACACGATGATGCTGAGCGGCTGGTCCGACACCGAGCCCCACGCGCTCGCGTACCACAGCTGCATGCCGCTCGCCCTCGGCGCAGAGCTCAACTTCGACTTCATCGCGACCGCGCGCACGGAGATGTGTGAGGCCCGGTACGTGCCTTGCAACCACCAGGCCTCCGTGGTGCTCTCTCCCGTCCGCGATACGACACCGGGCCAGCCCCTCGTCGAGGCCCTGGCCATTCGCGTGCATGGGGACGTGCGTCCCATCCCCAACCGCCCGGCCTTCTACAACCACGCCATGGTGCGCGTCACCCAGGGCGGTGTGGAGCAGGACGCCTTGCCGATCGATCCCGACGTGCACTACGGGATCAGGCTGCTCGTGACGCCCTCCACGGAGGACTCGAGGCCCTCCCTCAGCGCGCTTCTCGAGCTCCGCCTCGCGAGTGCCAGCATCGACACCGAGCCTTTGGCCACGCTGAGCATCCCGTTCGTCAGCTGGCAAGACGACCTCGTGAAGGGCACCAGCGGCTGCATGGAATTGGGCGGCCTGTATCCCGCCGTGGAGATGGTGGGCAGCGGCGCACGCATCGGCACCCTGCAGGCCAATGCACTTCAGTGTGCCAATCCGAGCCAGTTCCAGACCGCACCCATGGGCACCGCGACACTCACGTCCGACTCGCTGGGGGTGCCCGACCGCTATGGCGGCGCGCACGTGGGCTCGCCCTCGCTGGGCAGCTCGTACAACAACGCGACGGACACGGCGCGGCGCTGGGACCTCTTCCTCGACGCCACCAACGATCCTCCCGACCTCGCGGACGATGTGGGAGCGCGTGTGGGATACGCCATCGCGCATGCACGCACGGCCACGTTCGGCGCGCTGCCCGCCGACTGGACCACCAGCAGCACGCCCCGCCTGGGGGGCGACCCGCCATCGTGTCTGGTGAGCGGCGACACGTGCAGCGAGCCGAGCGTGCGCGAGCCCTTCCTGTTGCTGCGTCGGGGCGCAGACGACGTGCTTTCGGGCAACTTCACGCTGGCGTTCGCCGCCCAGCTTCCCGGCGGTGGACACGAGCTGCGCGTGGACTCGAACGTGAGCCCCTCCCCCAACACACCGCTCACCGGCTCGGGTGAGCCGCTTCTCGCGTCGGTCGCCGAGTGCGATGACCTGCGCGACCCGGCCCTGGTGCCCGTCCGCGGAGGCAGCGGGGGCTACTGGCTCTTCTTCACGTGCGTGCCGGCCGACGGCGTGGGCGAGATCCGCGCGGTCCGCCTCGACGACGACCTCCAAGTGGTGGGAGACCCGGCGTCCGCATCACGGCGGGTGGTGCTGCCCTCGGCCCTCGGGGCGCTCGCAGCCGGCGGGGTCTTCGGCGCAGAGCCCATGGTGCGCAGCAGCGCCGCGGGGCTCACGCTCCAGCTCTGGCTCGTGGCGCGTGATGCCGAGGGGGACACGTCGGTGGTGCTGTTCACGGGACAGCTCCCCGCCATCATGACTGGCGACGCCGGCTTGCCGGAGGCCCCGCCGCTCGAGACGCTGCCCGCTCTCGAGCCCTACCTCGCGAACCCGGTGCTGCGCAGCAACGACGCAGTGCTCGGTGGCTGCCCGGGGTTCTGCCGCATCACCGGGCTGGCCGTCACCGACACGGCCGGCGACCCCGAGGAGCTGCGCTTCGTGGTGGCGCGGCGTGTGGTGCTGGGCGCGAACAACGCGCTGAGCGAGCTGGTGCCGCTGACGCAGAGCTGGAGGACGCCATGAGCCGTCCGCATCGCGAAGCCGGGTGGTCGCCTCGCCGGAGACTCCGCCTGGTCGTCCCCCTGCTGGCGGCTTTGCTGGTGGCTCCGAGCACCGCATGCGGCGCCGGCGACTCTGCCCCCATCAGAGATGCCGGACAGAGCGACCTGAGTCTCCCGGACATGGGCGTGGTGGCGGACCTGGGCCCCCTAGAAGACCAGGGCCCGCGGGACCTGGGCCCCTACCCTACCGACGCCGACGTGCTGCCCGCCGACCCGGTGCGCTTCGCGCCCTTCCTGGCCACCGCCCACGCCGCCTTTGGCCCGCTGCAGGACGACGCGCCCGCCCCGTGGACCACCTGCTATGCCGGCCCCGCCAGCTGCGCCGCCGCCCCGTGCGCGCTGCTGTCCACCTGCTGTGTGGCCACGGGTGACTGTGCCGAGCTGCAGCTGGACGACCAGCTCCCCGGCGCCCTGCTCTTCACGAGCTGCGCCTCGGGTGCCAGCGCGCTCACGTGCCTGGCCGGGCAACCCCTCACGCCCCTCGGCAGCTCCACGCCCACCGTGGAGGCTGGCGGCATGCGCCCCGGCGGCGACGCCACACAGGAAGGCGGCGTGCTGGTGGGCCAGCCCGTGGACCTGCGCGTGGATCGCGTGGAGCTGAGCGTGGTCTTCGTCCCGCCCGTCGCCTGCTCTGGCAACGGCTGCCTCGAGAGCGCGGGCGTGTCCCTGGCGCGCGCCGAGGAGCTCTCGCTGGGCGTGGTGAACCCGCTGGTGGGCCTGCTGTACAGCCCCTCGCGCGGAGACGTGTCGCTCGTGGTGGGCGGCCTGGTGCGCGCGTCGTGGCTGCTCCCCGACCCCAACGTGACCTTCACGCTCGAGCTGCACCCGAGCGGCATGGTGCGCGTGCACCGCGATGAAGAGCTGCTCAGCAGCGCGTTCACGTACTCGCCGCGCGCGGGGGCGCAGGTGGTGCTGCACGGCCGCAACAGCGAGCTGCAGGGGGCGCGTGTGCGCTCGCTGCACGCGCTGCAGTACCGCAGCGAGGCGCCTTCGGTGTTCGGTGCCCGCACGGCCATCACGCTGAGCGCGCCCGTGGACGTGGACCCGTGGCAGCCGCATGACCCGACGGTGGTGGAGCACGAAGGCCGCACCTACGTGGTGGTGGAGAACGACCGGGCCCTCTATCGCGGTGAGCTGGTGGGCACCACCGTCACGTTCGACAGCGCGCACCGCGTGGTGGTGGACACCGGCCGCGAGGACGCCCTGCTCACGCCATCGCTCTTGGTGCGCCCCGGCGGCGAGACGTTCCTGGTGTACACAGCGGAGCTCGAGGACGGAACGCGCGTGATTCGTGCCCGGCGCGGGGTCGACGGCCCGCTGGGGGCGCTGCCCGATCAGCTGGCCGTGGCGAGCGTGCTCGGCGGTGGGTCGCTGGACGACCCGAGCGTGATCGAGCACGGCGGACGCGTCCTGATGATGGTGCGTCACCGCGCGGTCAGCGGCGAGACCGAGCTCGAGCTGTGGCGGTCGCCTGCCGACACGGTGTCCAACCTGCGCGACCTCACCCCGGCGCCGGCCTCCAACCTGGGCACGCTCACCCAGGTGAGCGCCGCGCGCAGCGCCCAGGTGCTGCTGCGCGCGCCCCACCTCAGCGTGCGCGGCGGCACCTATCGCGTGCACGTGGAGCGGCGCACCGGCACCCGCAGCGTCATCGAGGTGCTGGTGGGCGACGAGCTGCGCGCCTTCCGCGCGCTGGGCGAGGCGCTGGGCCCGCGCTCGGGGACGTTGGACGCCCTCGGCGTGGGGTCACCCAGCACGCTGCAGACCCCGAGTGGGGTGGAGGCGCTCTACTACGTGGGACGCGACGGGCTCAGCGAGCGGCTGTTCGTCACGGAGCGCGATGGGGTGCTGGACCCTGCGTCGCTGCGCGACCTCTGACCCGCCACGGGGCGCATGGGTTAAAAACCTGTGCCCGACCAACGGTGAGGAGGGGGGGCACCGAGGGTCGGGCACGATCACTGCGAAGCGAGGCGCTCTATCTTGGGGGTTTCCGGGGGGTCAGAGTCGCCACCTGAAAAAAATATGCGTCCACCAGGGCTGGGGGGGCTTGGGGGGATGCCAGGTGTTTCGCGTTTCCATGGTTCACCTCCGCGTGACGTGAGCGAAACAATGCAGAAACCGATCCAACCCACTTGTCACACCTGCCGGGTGACCCCAAACGGGCGCGGTCCCGCAGCTCGCGAGGCATTCGCCACGAAATCACGCCTGAATCGGGCAGGGAGGGGCGGAGGGGCCGCGAAAGGGCTGGCCACCCAAGGGCGGAGGGGACACCAGACGGGAGTTCAAAAGTGCATAGATGCAGTGCGTCATTTCACAATTGAAATGACTGATAGCGTCTACGGCGCCTTCCCGGGTGGCGCCTGGGGCGTCATCCCAGGCAGCTCCAAGAGCTCGCGCCGCGCCTGCTCGCGCTCGCCGTGGGCCCGCATGTTGAGCTCGGCCACGGCGCGCTCCAGCTCCCCCGCCTCGGCCTCCAGCCGCCGCACCTCGCGCACCACCGCGAGGCGCTCTTGGCCCTCCTCGCCAGTGTCACGGAGCACCGCCAGCTGCTTGGTCTGGGCCTCCTGGCGCTTCCGCAGGTCCCCCGCGTGCTGGAGCTTCGCAGCCGCGTCACGCGCCAGGTCCTCCGCGGTGCGGAAGCGTACCAGGATGCGGTCCAGCTCGGCCGGCACGAAGGCGCCGTCCACCCGCTCGCGCAGCCAGCGCACCACCTCGTGCGTCCCTACGCCGCTCACGGCCACGTGCCCGAACTCCTGGCGGCGGAGGGTCAGCTTGGCCTCGCGGACACCGCCCGCCAGCACCGGGAGGGCGACGCGGTAGCCTGTGGCCAGCTCCTCCACCTTGGCGTCCGCGGGCACCTCCAGCTTGTCGCTGGGCTGCCGCGGCAGCTCCACGAACAGCGTCTCGTCGCGCGCGTGGTCGTTCTCGATGCGCACGTGGTGCACGAACGCGCGCTCGCGCGCCTCCACCACCGCCAGGCCGTGGGCGTGGATGCCCAGGAAGCGCAGCTGCTGCTCCTGGTGCCCGGTGCAGCGCAGCGACAGGTCCTTGGCGAAGCTCACGCGCACATCCCCGCCTCGTGCACGGAAGGGCACCATGGCCTCACCGGCGTAGCCGTTCTCGTCGTAGATCACGGCGGCCCCCTCCTCCAGCACCACGCCGGTGTCGTTCTGGAAGTGCAGCACGATGTCCGGCGCAGGCGCGTCACCCCAGCGCCAGATGCGCTGCCGGGACGCGTCCACCTTGGCCGTGGCGATGGGCACCATGGCCGAGCCGCCGCGCGTGAGGCTGACCGGCGCGTCGAGGCGATACTCGAAGAACTCACCGCGCTGCTCGCCCGTGGCAGCCGACAGCGGAGCGCCGGCGCCAAAGCCCCCAATGCCGCTGCGCAGCGCGAGGTCCACGTCCTCGAGCGCGTCTTGAACCATCATCTCCATCGGCTGCGCGCCGGGCGGCCCGAAGGCCCCCCCCATCATGGGCGCAGGCGCAGCGGCCGGACGCGGCGGGGGCGCCCCCTTGGCCTTGGCGAACGAGCGCGGCGCCGCTCCGGCGCGCACCTCCTCCTGCACCACCGTGCGCGTGACGTGACGCGGCACGTACAGGTCGATCACGAACGACACCGGCTGCCCGGTGGTGAGCACCAGCTGCACGTCGGTGAGGTCGCGGTCCACCGGGTTGTGCACGATGGCCCAGGCCATGACCGTGACGGTCTCGCGGTCGCCATCACGCCCCGCCACCAAGCGGTAGCTCACGCGCCAGATGGGCGCCGGCACGGTGTAGGCCACGTGCAGCGCCTTGGCCGCGCCGCTCACGTCCACGCGCACCGAGCGATGCGCGCGCGAGGTGGCCGCGCGGCTCTTGTCCATGAGCACCTGCAGCTCGCCGCGCGCCGCCTCGTCCAGCAGCTGCACGCCCGCCACGTCGCGCAGCGGCACCACGCGCAGCATGGCGTCGGCGGTGCGCAGGGTGATGGTCTCGCCGTGGGGCGTCTTTTCGCCATAGGGCGTGGGGCTGGCCGCCTGCAGGCCCAGCACCTCGCCCTCGCCGAGGGACGCGCCCTCGAGGGGACCGATGGCGCTCGCGTGCAGGCGCACACGCCGCCCGCGCAGGAACGTGAGCAGGCCGCGCAGCGAGTCGTCGGGCGCAAACTCGAGGCCCCGCTCGCGCAGCGCCGCCACCGGGTCCTCCGGGGAGTCGAAGTCCACGGCGCCCACGCTGGCATCGCCCGAGGGCACCCACAGCGCGAACGACTTGAGCACGTCGTTCATGGCGTCCTTGTCGAACGACAGCTCGAAGGGGCCCTGCACCGGGCCCGCGTGCTCCAGGAACGCGACGCCGTGCTTGAAGAGGACCAGCCGCCGGACGGGCGGAGCAGCGTGGGTGACCATCGCGCGAGAGTACACCCAGCGCCGCGTGTTTAGTCCGCGTGCTGTGGCGCCGCATCGGGCACGCTGACCCACACGTCGGCCCCGTCCACCCGCAGCGCGAGCGCGTCCAGTGTGTCGCCCACACACGGGCCGCGGTCACACAGGCCCGAGGGCAGCACGAACAGCGCGCCGTGCGTGCGGCAGAACACGCGGTCGATGGCCGCGTCGTAGAAGCCGCCCATGCCCATGTCGAGGTCCACGCCCCAGTGCGGGCAGGCGTTGCGAAACGCGACCAAGCCGGTGTGGTGGTGCAGCAGGAAGCCACCACCCGTCCGCACGTCGCTCGGCCACGTGAACGCGCGCGCGTGGCCAATGGGCAGCGAGGCGGCGTTGAGAAGGCACAGCTCCATGGGGCGCGAGTATGCCTTCCGGGGCGTCCGGGAGCACACGCGCGAGATTCTGCTAACAGCTTGGCAGTGACCCCCCAGTCCCCCCTCGATCCCGAGGTGCGTCAGCTCGTCCGCGAGCGTGGCGTCACCACCTATACCGATGAAGGCACCAGCCACCGTCCCGGCGATGCTCTCGTGATGGTTCACGGCCTGCCCGGCAGCGTGCGCGACTACCGCTGGCTCGAGAGCGCGCTGCGCGAGACCCCACAAGGCAGCCTCGCGAACCTGCGCGTGGTGCGCCTGGACATGCCGGGCCTAGGCGGCACGGACCTGCGCTTGGCCGATGCCCACGACGTTACGAGCCGCGCCCGCTTCGTGCTGGAGGCGCTGGACGCCCTGGGCCTCGAGCGCGTGGTGCTGGTGGGCCACTCCATGGGCGGCGGCGTGACGCTCACGGCGGCGGCGCTGAGCCGCAAGCGTGCGGGCTGCGCTGTGGTGGGCGTGTGCCAGGTGGCCAGCGTGGGCAACCGGCCGCACAAGGCGTACCTGCGCATGCCCAACCCGCGCCCGGTGGGCGTGCTGCTCAAGCTGCCCGGCATGGCGCGCGCGCTGCAGAAGCCCATCTACGACAGCTTCGTGCGCGGCGGCTTCCCCGCGTCCACCCCCGTGAACGAGTGCGTGCAGGCCCTGCGCTGCGTGGCTGCGCTGCGCTTCGAGACCCTGGTGGCCGCCGCCCACGAGCTGGGCCTGCGCCCCCTGCCCGCGCTGGTCACGTTCGCGGACGACGACCCCATGGTGGAGCCCGAGGTGGGCGAGGCCCTGGTGGAGGCGCTCAGCGCCGAGGAGCTGCGGTTTGTGGAAGGCGGCCACAACATCCAGAAGACCCAAGCGGTGGAGATCGCCGAGGGCCTGGTGCGGCTCTGCGAGCGCGCGTTCGGAGTGCCGAAGGAGCTGCGTAAGCTCGGGTGAATTCCCGTATGGTGCCGCTGGGTTGACCGGGGCGGGCCAGAGGGCGCGCGGGGTGGCTCGGGGCGTGCGGCGGAGGGGGCGGAAAAGTCGGCGGATGACTTGACACTCGGGACCCCAGGGGACACATTCCGCGCCCACATTCCGAAATAGCTCAGTTGGTAGAGCGATCGACTGTTAATCGATTGGTCACTGGTTCGAGTCCAGTTTTCGGAGCCCACAATATCTCGTCGCCGACTACCGGCGAGGGACGGTCAACAGAAGCCCCCGAGGAGCAATCCGAGGGGGCTTCGCCGTTTCTCCACAAGTGTCGGGCCGTTTCGCGCGGGGCGTGTCCTGCGACGGTGCTTTCACAGAGCGAACAGCGCTCGGCCCGATTGGCCAGCAGCCTCCGCGGGTCGCGCTGTCCATCACCGGGTGGAAGGCTCCCGAGGAGCGACGAAAACTGCTCCCTTGGGATGGGGCGAACCGCTGTGTGGGGCGCGTCATAGCGAGCGTCGACGGGTGGCCGTCCCAGCGGAATTACTCGACGTCTGGGTTCGAGCGTCCGCTCCTCCGGCCTCTCGTCGGCGCTATTGCCACGTCCCACTTCTCCATCTTCGCGTTGAACGTGCGGGCGGGCATGCCGAGCAACTCGGCAGCCTTGGCACCACTGCCGCCGACCGCGTGCGCCGCAACCAGCAGACGACGCTCCCACTCGTTCACCGCCACGGCCGCCTGAAGGATCGTACCCGCGTCCCGTACCTCCCGCATGTAGTCCTCGCACCGCGCGACGGTCGGCAGTTCATCGACAAGCGAGGTCGCCGGACCAGCACCCAGTTCTGCGTCTGCGCGTTCATCCTTGCGAAGACGGTCGAGTTCGACCCGCACGAGTTCCTCCTTCAACGAGAGGAACCGGCCCTTCGCGAGACCTCCAACTAGCAGACGACGAGCCAGCTTCTCGAGGTCACGGAAGTTGCCTGCGAGGCGCATGGCGCTGATGGCTCGCTCGATGCGGGCGTGGTGAGGCTGGAACTCGGCGACAAGCTCGTCGACACGAGCGGAACCACTCCCCCGACCGACCGCGCGCGCAGGATCGCGTTGAGCAAGCTCCTCGCAAGCGCGCCGCACGACGGACTTCCAGATGTCGCCGAGGTCCTCGCGGCAGTCACGCAGGTCCGGTAGCTCGATTACGAGGTCGGAGATGCGGTCTAGGAAATCGGGCGTGAGCTTCTCGCGGAGCGTGTTGCGCTGCTGGTTCGTGGCAGCGATGAGCCTGAACTTCGCGGCGAACGACTTGTCGCCTCCGACACGGCGGATGCTGCCGTTGCGCTGGAGGGCGACGAGCAGCAGCCCCTGCGCCTGGGGATCCATCCAATGGATCTCGTCTAGGAAAACGCAGTCATCGGCCGCCTTCTCCAGGAGGCCAGCTTCGTCCTTCATCGCAGTGCTGTGAGCGCCCTTCACATGCCCGAAGAGGGCGCTCCTCAGCATGTTCGCGTCGCCGCGAAACTCGGCGCAGTTGAGGTGGAAGTCCCAGTCGGACGGGGCCTTCGCGGTCCAGTCGCGAAAGCCAGCGCGCAGACGTCGCGCAACTTCGGTCTTGCCCGTACCTCTCGCGCCGATGATGAGGACCGGGAACGGGACACCACTGTACTGCTTGACGAGCGACGCGACCTCGCGAAGGCGTGGCGAACGAGCATGGTCGAGGCTCCAGGCGGCACGTCCTACGACGTCGTCGAGCTCGGTTGGGGTCGCTGCGAGCTCGGCGAGCAGGTTCCAAGGAACCTCTCGCACCACGTCGTTCGCGCCGCGCCGCTTGCTACGAGGTGTCCCGTGGAATGCACGCACTTGATCGCCTGCGAGCCGGGCTTGAAGTGCGAGGAGCATCACCGTCTGCGCTGCGGGCGTGCCCGGGCTGAGGTTCACGACGAGTTCCGAGCGTGGGTTCTCGCGGCGAATGCCGACAAGCGCGCGCGCGGTGAAGAGAAAGAGTTCTCGATGATCGGTAGGAGGAGCATCGGTCTCCCACCAGATGAGCTTCACCTCGGGCCCGTTTCCCTGCTGGTGAATGGCTGCCACCAGTTCCTCTGCGACGTCCACTTCACGAGGATGGACACGGCGCTCACCTGGCTCTGGTGCCCTGGGGCGTCGCACGAACACGTAGTGCTTCTTGATGCGCCCTGCGATCGGTGATGCGGGATTGAAGAGGAACTCCAGCGTCGGCCCGGCCGTCTTCTCGCCCTCGCGCTCCAGATAGGTGCCATCTTTTTGGCGCTCGTAGGGGTCGTTGTTGAACGACACCCACGACACGCCAATCGTGCTCGTCGTCATCGTCGCCTTCCTCTCTTGCCGCGTCCCTGGTGCTGTTGCTGTCGCGGCCCACGGTCTTGGTCGCGTGGAGGTGTTGGTGGACTAACGATTCGGAGAACGCTGGCCGCGAGCCAGCCCTTGCTCCGGCTCCCCATGAGCCCCTGAACAGAGCGCGCGCGAAGCATCTCGAGCGTGCGGCTCGGCTCGTGGATGCGAACGTCCAGCAGGAGTTCGTCGGCGCACCGGAGAACCAGGCCGCCCGGAACCTCCAGCAACTCGACTGCGTTGCGCGAGAGCGCGTTGACGGTATGCGCAAGTGACACGCCGGGCGACAGGCGCAGCGTCCACGCGCCGGCCAGCGCCGAGGGTTGGCCAGCCTCAACCAACTCACGCGCCGACGGCGCTAGAAGGGCGGCATGCGTAGCGCGTCTCATCACGTCTCCGGTCCACGCGGCGACCGCCGAAGCAACGCCTGCGTCCTCGACGATCACACCGACCTCGATGCCATTGTCCCAGCCGTGCTTCGACTCGAGGTTCCCGGTCCAGAGGAGAACGACCTCGCCGTCGGCGACGATCGACTTCGTGTGTGTTCGGCGATGCCCATGAAGATGCACGCGGTCGGGCGCAAGGCCGACCAGCCACGCGAGCGATACGCGCTGCGCCTCGACATGGTTGCGGGGCTGGACGAGCAGGTCGACGCGGACGTTGCGAGCGATGGCCCGCCCAAGCGCAGCTCCGATGGGGTGGCCCTCCATCCCCATGAAGCTGTACGTCGCGATGGAGAGGTGGTCGTTCGCGCGGTCGATGACCTCAATCGCCGCGCCGAGAAGAGACGTTTCATGGCGACGCAGCGTGGTCACTGGGCGAACGTGACCGACGCCCTCGAGCGCGCGCCACGACGGAACGCGTGGCGCGCCGAGGGAGTGAACGTCAAGGCGCGCCCCAGGCGTCGACTCGAGAGTCGAGAGATACTGCCACACGTGCGCAAAGAGCCGACCGTATTCACGAGCAGCTCGTGGTTCGCCGAGGACCAGGCCGTCCTCGGGGTTCGACTCGTACGCTTCCTGCGTCGCGTTCGCGGAGGTGACGACGGCGATCTCATCGTCGACCACGCAGAACTTGGCGTGGCAATCCTCGGCGCTTCGAAGCCACACGCCCGCATGAGCCAGTCGCTGCAGGTGATCCTCGTGACGCTTCGCGCGGTCCTGCAGCTTCGCCGTATTCGCGTCGACATCCGCGTCCAGTTCGAGCACCTCCGCACGGAGGTGCTTGCCAAGAGCCGTCAGCACGTACACCCCGCCGTGCAATCGCTCGGCTGCATCGCAGAGAGCGCGCACGACCTCGTCATCGGCGAAGAGGAAGCTGCAGAAAAGGACTTTGTGCTTTGCCTCGGAGATCTGCTCGATGAGCGCGTTTCGGATGTGTGACGTACGAGTGAGGTCGTCCGTCGAGACGTGGAGGATGTCTGTTCGCCTCGTGTCCTGAACACGGTGGGGGAGCGGTTGCCTTGACGACGACGGGACAAACATGACGCCAGCTACTCGCTGGTTGCCGAGGTTCACGGTCGGCTCGTTGCTCTGCTTCCCGTCCTCGCCCTTCGATTCTCCTTGGCGGGTCGGATCGACTAATCCGTCGGGACGCGGTTTGGTCGCCATCTGGTCACTCATCTCGCCACCTCCTCACGCTCGTACGGGGTGACGAGGTCACGATGACGACGCCGCATGCAGAGCGCCGCGCGGAGTTCGGCTCGTCGCCACAGGTTCATCGCTGCCTCATCCACAGATGGGAGTCCAGGGTTCTGGCCCCAGTACGTGATCAAGCTCGTCGCGACGTTCGCGCAGGTCCCATCGAAGTCGCGCCGCAGAGAGGCATCGCGTCGATGCAGGAACGCGTAGAAGGCCTCGCGCCCCGCCTCGAGGCTCGAAGGCATCGCGTGAGCGCGGATGCCCACCCACCAGTTCGGGGCCAACGCGGGAAGAAACGTGTCCTCGGGGCTGTCTGCGTCGCCGAGGAGGCTGGGGAGCAACGCTCCGTCGCATGGCAGCGAGAACGCGCCATCGCCACGGAGCGCGCTCGGCGCCGGAAGCTGCACGTCCGCCTCGAGCGTGGACAGCAGGTTCGAAAGGCCGCACAGGTTCTGGCCGAGAAGCTGCGGCGCGGCGAGGTGCGGGCAGTCTTGCGTCTGCTCCTGCTGGCGCAGGTATGCGCGCCAGTGGAGCCCATCCGCGTCGGATGAAGGGAACCCAGCGATGATGAGCAGCGCCAACTGCTGCTCCTGCCTACCGTTGTTCCGACGTTCGAGTTGGCGGACCTCCCACTGCGTGCCGGGATCGATGCCGACGAACTGCCCAGGAAAGCCTCGGATGCTCTCCCCAATCCCGCACGCGGCAGCGCGCTCCGCGCCGGGCAACCCGAACGTCGCATCGAGCACGCGGAACGCTTCGGGAACACGGTCAGGCTCGAGCGGCTTCGCTCGGCGATGCTGTGTGTGCTTCTGCGTCTTCTCGTTGACGACGCCAAGGAATAGCAGGGGCTCGGCCATGAAGATCAGCCGCGCAGGGCGAACGCGTCGCTGCGCGACGGCTCCTCGTTCGAGCGCCTGGGCGCCGCCAGCGCTCAGGCGGAACAACGGGGAGGTGGACGCGCGTGACTCCCGGAGCTTGCGGGCGGCCGTCGTGAGACGGACCGGCGACGCTAGGGTCTCGGCCGGCGCCACATTCGACCCGAACAAGCGCCGGAAGAATCCGCCGATCCCCGAGTCCACCGCTGCCGGCTGGGCTAGCGGTGGGGCGTCGTCGCGCTCTTCGAGGAGTCCTTCGTCGACCAGGCGGCGCGCGAGCCCTTCCGAGACGTCCTCACCCAGCCCCAGGTACGCATCGACGTCAGCGGGCGACATCTGGCCGAGCGCGCGAGCCAGTGCCAAGGTGGCCCAGTCGCTCGCCGGGAGCTTCGCTTCGACAGCGAACTCGAGGCCCGCGAACTCGACCTCGAGGACCGGCACCTCGCGCGCTAGCACCACGGTCGGAAGCCCTGGGGCACCGGCGTCTGCAAGTGACGCGGCGACGGCTTTGAGCTCCGGCGTTCTCATGACCCACCTCCGAGCGTACGGCCCCACTTCTTCTTGTGCTCGCTGGTCTCGTAGAGCCGGACCAACAGGTCTCCGGGCTGTCGACGCCGCCCCCCCTCCTGCCCCGCAAGTGTAGTGGAGTCACCGATGACGATCCGCTTGTGGCGGGCGCGCGTGACTGCGACGTTCAGGCGGTTGAGATTGTCGACGTGACCGCGCCGACCCTTCGGGTTGCTTCGGGTCGTGCAGAGGATGATGAGGTCCTTCTCTCGCCCTTGGAACCGGTCGACGATGCTCACGTGGATGTCGATCGGCGCCCCGTTTGCGGCGGGACTCTTCCAGCGCCGACGCCAAGGGTCGGTGCCGCTCGCGACCTCGCGGAAGATCGCGTCACGAAGCTGGAACGCCTGCTTCAAGTAGAATGAGGTCACGCCGATCTCGAATGGTGCATCGACGCCGCGACCACGCTCTCTTGGGTCGCCACGCCAGCTCTGCACCGCCCACGCGGCGCACGCTTCGACGAGTTCGACGGCGATCTCAACCTCGAGCGGGTTGATGTAGTCACCGCCCGACCAGTCCCGATCTCGAGGGGTGCTCGTAGCGACGCACTGCCGGTGCATACGCTGTGTCGACCCAGATTGCCGGCGCCTCGAGGCTCGGGATGTCGAGACCGAGCTTCGACGTCTCGGGCGCAGACGGGTAGTCGCCTCCGTACACCAGCTCCGAAGAGAACGCCGCCAATGCGGGAGCCATACGGTGCTGAAAGTTCAGCCGCACCGCGCGGCTCTCAGGAAGGCTCGTGAGGTGCTCGAACACGCTCGGCAACGCGAGCGCCTGCAGTTCGAGGAGCTCGGCGCCGAGGCGCAAGACGGCTCCCTTGCCACCGTCGCCTTCGGCACCAGAACGCGAGGTCGTGCGGTATGCCTCGCGCCACTTGTCCGCGTCGGCGCCGAGCGCGACCAGCTCCTCGAAACCAGCGTCGTTGACCTCGAAGTGACTCGTCAGCTCCTCGATCAAATCGCTCCACGCGTACTTCACGCGCTCGGGGTCGGGGTGCATGCGGTTGTCGAAGTGCTGCCGAAGCCGTGTGCTCAACTCGCGCACCCAGGCTGCGTCGGGCTCGTCGATGCCGGCGCGCTTGACTCGCTCGGAGACGACGGCTTCCAACTCGCCGAGGTCGACGTAGGGTGCAAGCTGGCGGTGGTCGCCCACGAGAATCCACTTTCGGGCGCGGGCCGCAGGCACAAGGAAGTCCGTGATGGTGGCCTTGCTGGCTTCATCGAGGATCATGACGTCGAAGACAACCTCGACCTCGCGGAACTCCCTGGCCATGGCGATGCCGATCGGCGTCGCGCACACGAGGTTCGCGTTCAGCAGCAGGAGCGTGCCGACCTCTTCGTCGTTGGCGATGCGCGCCGCCCACTCACGCTGGACGGAGGCGACGGGATCATCAGCAGGGACGTCACTCGTCGCCAGGCGCAGGCCCATCGCCAGATGGCGCGTCAGATCCTTGCTACGATTCTGCAGAAGGAAGCGATGCGCCTGCTCCTCGACGTTGTTCTGAGATCCGAGCCGGATCGCGGTGACGCCTGGCCGGTCGCCCACGCGCTCGAGCACGTTGTCGAGAGCGACGTGGGTCGGGGCTACGAGGAGGACGCGCTGTCCTTGCCGCACGAGTTCCTCGACGATCCCGCAAATGACCGTCGTCTTGCCGGTCCCCGGCGGGCCATGGATGAGCGCGATGTCCGGGGTGTTCAATGCAAGCGTCTTCGCCTCGTGCTGACGGGACCGCTCGTCGTGAGCCGTGAGGACTTCAGGCGAGGCGAGCGGCTGGAGCGACTCCGGGCGCGTCAACGCTTCGAGCAAACGGCCATGCGCCTCGTCCGTACCCATCGCGATGGTGTCGAGGGCCTCCCGCATGCGCCTCAAGGAGTCATCGCCGGGCCGAACCTTCAGCTCGCCCTGCGCCACGAGTTCGTTCCGGTCGTCATCACCGTCTAGCGTGAGCACGTCACCGTCGTCTGAGACGTCGACGATGGGGAGCGTCTTGAGCTGCTCCCCTACGGTCGGCACCTGGAGCAGAGTCCCGGGCCTCGTGAAGGCACGCGGCCAGGCGTCGCCATCGGCGGTGCGAACACGAACAGGGGAGCGTTCGAGCAGCTCGTACCTCGCGCGAGGCGTCGACGAGACCGCGTGATTGCGCAGCGCCTCCAGGTAGCGCCGAACGCCGGTGATGAAGTCGCGGTCCTCGTTGGCCTCGCGCTCCACGTCTCGCGGGTCCACGCGAACTCGAACTCGAGTCTGATGAGCGATGAGCGTACACATGCCCTTCGTGTCGAAGTTGAGATCGGCACCGCTCCCGAAGTTGGCGACCAGCAGGCGCGCGCACGGTGCGCGGCGCGGCTTGAGTACGCCAAGTACCAGCAGTCCGCCGCCATCACGAGCCGGGACGCAGCGAAGTGACCAGCGAGCCGTCGACAGGATGACCGAGAAGTCCTGAGGAGGAAGGTCTCCCACGCTGCACCGAGCGAGCACCTCGGGGTCGTCTCCCATCTCGGGCCAGCGCCATCGGCCTTCGCTGCCGCGCACCTCGAGCCACGTCCAGACGTGCGTGGCGTTCATGGAGTCGATGAGCTCTGGGCGGGTCAAGCCAGGGTCGGCCTCCGCGATCTGCCCGTCGGCGCGAGGCGTGAAGATCAGTGGAACGGTGCGTGTGACTCGGATGGTCCCGGCGAGGCCGAGCCGGGCCTGCCCCACGACACGTGGGAGCGGGATGCCGAGGCGCTCGGCGAGTTGAGCGATGCGTTGAGCGAGCATCAGGCAGCCCTCCGCGTTCGACGACCAGGGCGCATCTGGCTCTTGCGGCGAAGGAACCGCCACGCGTCGTTTCTGCGGTAGCAGGTGACCAGGGCGCCATTGTCCCCGGCGATGATAATCCACCCCTCGGCGCGAGCGGCTTCCTCGCTGTCCTGCAGGTCGCTGGGGAGGTCGCGCCAGACCAGCGTGATGTGGGTTGCCCCGGCCGCGCGCGTCTCGGTCCCCCACGTCATGAGGAACTCCTCGACGTCGGATCGAAGAGCGCGCTCGGAAGCGCGGGTTTTGTAGTGCTGCGTGGGTCGACAATCGGCTTCGTAGGTGAGCATGGTGAACCTCCACAGCGGCCCATCTCAAAGAGAGTGCCAACCGACGAAGCCGCTGGAATTAGGGCGCTTGGCGTCGAGTCGAAGTTCACATGAGCACTATACCGCTGATTGGCAGGCAAATAAGTGCCGACTACCAAGCACGGCACAAATCAGCCCACGCGTCGGCCGATTCCAGCGCGACGGGCTCGATGTACCGAAGCCAGATGGCGCAATTTCAACGACTTGCGGCGACCCTGGGCGTCGGCATGGGACGTGCGAAGGACCCCACCAGCTGCGATGGAGCAGCCCCAAGAGGAACCAGACCACGATGCTCACCAAAACCAAGACCACCGCCCTCACGACGAACCAGAAGGTCCACGGAATCGTTCACACCGCCGCCACCGCTGCCGCCGCGGTTGGCGCCGGCCTCGCGCAGCTGCCCGGCTCGGACGCTCCGGTGCTCGCGGGCATCCAGACGACGATGATCATCGCCATCGCTCACGAGCACAACGCGCAGATCACCAAGGCCGCTGCCGCGGACCTCCTGCTGACGTTTGCTGCGACCCACGTCGGGCGCGGCATCAGCCAGTGGCTTGTCGGCTGGGTGCCAGCGTGGGGCAACGCGATCAACGCCTCGACCGCGGTTGCACTGACGGAGGCGGTGGGTTGGGCCGCCGACGCCTACTTCGGCGAGGAGCAGGCTGCAGCCTGAGCCGGCTGATCGTCGGCCGCGCGACGACGATGCGGCGTGGGCGAGCCTGAATGGCCACGCCTCGGACCTCATCGCCGCAATCGCCCTCTGAAGCATTGCGGTTCACCCCATCATGTCCGCGGCATGCGGTGTGGCTGGCGAGTCGTCGGCGAAGCTGACCCAGTCTGCGTCGAAGCGCTGGTACTTCTCGATGTCAGCGAGCGCGAGCGCGCTGGTCGCGTTCACCTCGACGCCGACGCACTCGATCCCGGGCCCGAACTGCTCCCAGAACTTCTCCACCAACGTCTCCAGCGCGGCCTTCTTCTTGGCCCATGCTGGGTCTTTGGTCGCCCCCGCAGGTGCCGCCACGATCAGGTGGACCCGGTACGCCTTGTCGTCGCTCAGCTCGACCTGAGTGTTGAGTCGCAGGTAGACGCCTTGCACCCACTGGCTCTGGCCTTCGAGGAGGCTGGTCCAGTCCCTCATCTTCGACCGCCAGCGCGCATCGAAGGCCGTTGGAAATGCAGCACGGATGTAGCGCTTGGCGAGCCACTCGGCGATCAGCCTGCGCGGCTTGCCGTCGAGCACACATCGGGGCGCCTCCAACGCGAGCAGCTCGCGGGGCATGGACCAACGCTCGTGGACTTTCACGGCGAGCACCACCTCGCCACCAGCGCCGTCGCTCACCGCAAGCTGCATCTCCCGTGGGTTGCGGCCCCACACCTGCTGCTTGTCGGGCTTCTTCTGCTGGACGACAGCAGCGCGGAGCACCTCGACGGTCGGCTCCTTCTCGAGCT
Organism: Sandaracinaceae bacterium; assembly: GCA_016706685.1. Classification (NCBI taxonomy): domain Bacteria; kingdom Pseudomonadati; phylum Myxococcota; order Polyangiales; family Sandaracinaceae; species Sandaracinaceae bacterium. Next base: position 133,688 of record JADJJE010000003.1, read on the forward strand.
TCCCATTCAAGACGTCGCAGTCGTGGCTCGTGACGATCAGCCAGTCGCTATCGGCGAAGGCAATCCCGTTCGGCGCGAGCTTGCGCACATCAGCGGCAAGACTCACCCCCAGCACGGCCCCTTGTCGCCAGCCGTGCTGCTCGATCGCGCTGGCATCGAACGCGGTCGACATCGCTGGTCAATCCTTCGGCCAATCGCGGAGAGCGACGTTGAGGGCAAGGTTGGTCTTACGCTGTTCGGCGGTGGGCTCCTCGAACCCAAGAGCACGCAAGCGCTCCTCACGAGCCAGCCGGCCGCGGCCCGCCTCGGCCTCCAACGCCTTCGCCTCTGCGAGGACCTTGGCGATGTGCACCTCATCGAGCGTGTCGGCCTTCAGCAGCTCGAGCAGCGACGGCTCGCCATCCTTCAGGGACTCGCGCATGAAGCGCGGGCTGAGTGCGTGGGCCGCCGTCACGCCTGCATCCGCAACGAGCCGCGCCAGCAAAATGAGGCGCTGCGTGTTGGCGGCGTTCGGCTCCTTGCCGCCGAGCCAGTCATACAGCGTTGGGCGCGACACCCGGAGCACCTCGGCGAGCAGCGACTTGTTCAGCGACAGCGCGGCGAGCAGCTCCAGTGCCTGCTCCGCCGACGACATCCGCAGCACCGTCTGTCGAGTGGTCGGACGGGCGCCTTCCGCCGGAACTCGAGGCGCCAGGGCGGGCGAGTTGCGCGCCATCCCACGAGAGTCGAACACCGTGGGGCTCGTGCCCACGTGGGGCAGGTAGGGCCCATAGCCGCTGTCGAAGGCGATGACCCCCGCGCTCCCGCGGGACATCGAACGCAGCAACGCCTGCTGCAACGACCCATCGGTGCTCAGTGCGCGCTCGCGCTCACGATCCACGAGCGCAACGACCTCACCAGCGCCGCCGCTCGATCCATATGGCCCGATGACCAGGTTCATTGCCACACCTCGATCGCCTTCGCGGAGACGACGTGCTCGTGGAACGTCTCGATCAGGTGGTCGTGCATCACGTAGGCGCGCGCCGTCACCCACTCAGCGCTGGGATCGAACTTGCCCTCGATGAAGTGGTCCATGTCCACCAGCGTCACGAGCTCACCGGGCTGGGCGCGCGACTGGAACTTCGGCGCGCCGCCGATGAGATCGGGTGGCAGGTCGAACCCCTGATCGTTCTGGGCCACACGCAGGACCATCGTTCCGGGAGTATCGCCCACGTTGGTGCGACCGACACTCTCGACGTGCAGCCGGTGCGACCCCGTCGTAAAGGGCGCGTCCGACGCGCCGTGAAAGCCGGGCCGCAGGTAGTCGCGAAAGCTCTCGCCGTCGCCTGGCCGGATGAGGTCGATGTAGCGGAGGCCGACGCGCTGGATGAGGCCGAGCTTGTCCTGCTCGCTCTCTTCGAGGACGGTCTTCACGGCGGCCTCGAGCTTCTCGGCAAAGCCCTCGAAGCGCTCGTACGCGGTGGTCTGGAGCACGACGCTGTCCTGGAGGACCGTCACGCTCCACTGCTCGTCCTTGGTCCGATACTCCCAACGGTCCTGCTCGACGATGTCGACACCAGCAGGCGTGATGGTGAGCTGCTGGATCTTCCCCGCGCGCTCGATGGGGAAGCCGTGCCGCCGAAACGCCTCCTGGATGCCAGGGATGTAGTCGCCCATCTTGCGCACTGGACTGAACCGCACCTGGCAGAGCACGAGGACGAGCGGGTTCTTGCTGAGCGGGACGTACCGGCAGTTCCTCTTTGTCTTCGTCATACGGGGCTCCACACTATATTGAAGTTTACGCTCTAGGCAACACTCTAGGCTACACGCCTGTTCCCACCCTCTGGCCGGCAACGCTCAACGGATGTAACCCGTGCACGTGTGGACTCACAAAATCACTTTGCACACGCCGAGCGCCGTGTCATTGTTGGTTTGTGAGCACGCACGTGTCAGCAACTTTCGTCCCCCCGGACCTGTTGAGTACCGCCCCAGGCTGGGTGCCAGCGTGCTTCGCCGGCACGACTGCGGTCGCTCTTCGTGCAGGCGTCGGCGGCCACAGCATCCACGAGCTGGGGGGCGAAATCCTCGAGGGCTGGCGCGTGAGCGAGACACCGACAGCGCTCGACTACGATCCCCGCGCGGCCTCCGCCCCGGTCTATCGCCAAACCAACATCCAGGCGCTGCGCATCCAGCTCGGGGCCCAGCACTGGGCCTCGCCGCACATCGAGGGGCGCTGGTGTGTGCGGCCTGGGGACGTGGTGCTGAACAAGCTCGCCCCGGTCCGCGCAGCGTTCGTCTCCCCGGCCGCCAAGCGCCACCCCGTCGACGGCAACACGCTGATCGTACGCAACCTGGCGCCTGCAGAAGCGGCGTGGGTCGCACTGTGCCTCAACCATTCGGGCTACGAACGCCTCGTGCTCCTCGACTCGGGCGTCCTGGCCCGTGTCGGGATGAAAGCGCTCGCCGCGCTGCGCGTGCCGCCGGCGCCGCCAGAGATGGATGGCCTCTCGGCCCGCCTGCGCGAAGCCCTCGACGGCCAGACGCTGGCGAGCGAGGCGATGCACCACGTCCGCACCGAGGCCAACGAACTGACGAGCACGGCCCCGACGACGCCCCCACGGCGTACCGGAGCGTGGTTCGCACGGGACGCCCTGACCCACGATAGCTGGCTGCCCACGGCGACCGCGCTGCGCGCCGAACAGGCCAGCCTCGCCGAGGATCTGGGGTGGGTCGCCGTCGCTGAGCTGGCATCGTGGGACCACCGTGCCCGTCTCACGCATGCTCCCGAGTCTGCGCGAGCGCTGCGTCTCCGCGACGTCGGCGAGGACCTGTTCGTCGCCGCGACCGACGACGAAAAAGAGGATCTCGTCCCCAGCCGCACGCTGGCTCAACCCCTCGTTCATGGCGAGGTGCTGCTCTCGACACTCGGCAGCAGCTTCCGCACCGCCTACGTGGACGAGGACGTCCCGCAGAACACCTTCCCGGCCGACGGGTGGGTGCGCGTGCGCTTCCGCGAGACCCCGGCTGCGTGGGCACTTCTGCTCTCGACCGACGCAGCCCGCTCGCAGGCGGCGCGGCTCGTGGTGGGGTCGGTGCAGCAGTTCGTTCCGCCCGACGCGCTGCGCTCGCTGCGAGTGCCGGTGCCGCCGCGTGAGGTGCGCGATCGCTGGCAGCGCACCGTAGAGCGTCATCACGCACAGCGTCGCACGCAGGACCGCCAGTGGGCATCGCTCATGACCGAGATGACCAGCGTGTTCGAGGCGGCTCACCGACCTTTCATGGTGACGCGCCCGCGTGCCGAGGAGGGGTTCCAATGATGCCGCGCCAGGCCGAAGAGTTGCTCTCTCACCTGAAGCTGACGTCGCTCGGCCTCGACGAGCTGCACGCGCGCGCGCGCCTCTCGGGCAGCGCGTGGACGCGCGACCAGCTGGAGCTCTTCCTGTGCTGCGCGCGCGGCGTCACGCGAGACGGAACGGGCGGGTTCCACATCGTCGCGGCCAGCGCCGAAGACGAACTCGCAGCCGCCATCGTGGATGCCGTACGCTCGTTCGCGGGCAAGCCCGTGCCGGCCGCGCAGGTCCGCGCGCGCCTTCCCCAACACTTCGTGACGACCGACGAGCAGGTGCTCGCCATCGCTCGACGCACCGCTGGGCTCGAGGTCTTCGGCCCGAAGCTCATCCGCATCGCCCCATAGGCGCTCAGGAGTCCACGCATGGCCACCAAGAAGAAGCAGCAACAGCAAACGGCGCACACGGCGCCGGTCGCCTCCGAAGAGAGCAGCGTCCTCAAGTCGATCGTCCACCGGCTCTCGGCCGGAGGCTTCGATCAGTCTCTGGGCCTGAGGGCCAGCGAGCCCGGTATGTCGGCCGCCCTTGTCTGGGGTCACCACGACGGCACCGTCACGCCGCGCATCTTGGCGCTCGTCTTGCCCGCGGGCGCATGGGGCCGCGCCAACGCCGACGATGTGCTGGTGCACGCGTACTCGCTCCCGGAGCCCGAGACAGAAGCCGACCAGTTCCCGCAGTTCGCCATCGTGAAGGACGCCGAGGACAAGCTCGAGGCCCTCTTCGACCTCGCGTACCCGCCGCACCAGATCGACCGGCTGCCGAGTCTCTCGGAGATCAACGACTACAAGCGCATCAAGGCCGACCCCACCTACCGCTGGTCGATGCGCATGTACGACCGCCTGATGAAGGGCTTCAACGCGCTGCACGAGCGCATCTACCAGACGCACAAAGACCGGGTGAACGGCAAGAACGACATCATCGAGGAGGTGGCCAAACTGCTCTTCCTCGAGTCGTTCCGACTGCACCACGATGACGGCTCGAGCGCGCTCACCTTCGAGCACCAGGGCAAGCAGCTGAGTCTAAAGGACGTCTTCTCCTCGGCGTACGTGAAGGCGAACGGCGCCAGGGCCGTCGCGGAGATCCAGTCCGCGTTCGAGCGCTTCAAGCTGCACCCCGACTACGTCGTCACCGACGACGCCGGCGAGAAGCACGCCATCTTCGACAAGAACGCCCACCTGCGCCTAGAGCAACCCGGCAACTACGAAGCGGTGCTGTCGCTCATCCAGGACCTCGGCCCGGTCACAGACAACCAGGGCAACGTGGTGGACAAGCGGGGCACGCTCGCTCACATCGCGGCCGATGTGCTGGGCCGTGCCTTCGACGTGTTCCTGCGCGCCAACTTCGAGTCGAAGGGCGGCCTCGGCATCTACCTCACACCGGCGCCGGTGAAGCAGGCGATGCTGGCACTCGCGTTCCACGACATCAAGGAGAGCACGGAGGACGCCGCGCGCCTCGTGGCTCGCGACGGCAAGGGCCGCCCCGCCTTCCGCTTCTGCGACCCTGCGTGTGGCAGCGGCGGCTTCCTCTCGGTGGCGCTGAGCCACCTGCGGCGCACGCTCGACGAGCTCGGTGGCAAGGCCACGGCCACTGACGAGGCGAAGAAGAAGCTCTTCGCGGAGATGTGCGAACACAGCTTCGTCGGCGCGGACTCTTCGCCCCAGATGGTGATGCTCGCCCGCGTGAACATGGCGCTGCTCGGTGCGCCCAAGGCCCGCATCTTCTACACGCAGAACTCGCTCACCAGTCCGCAGCTCGAGCCCGGCACCTTCGACCTCATCTGCACCAACCCGCCCTTCGGCACGCCCAAGTTCAGCAAGGGGCAGGACGCGAGCAAGAAGAACTACGAGGAGGGGATGCAGAAGATCCTCGAGACGTACCGCTCGGATCTGTCGGAGCGTGCGGGCCGCGGTGGCGGGCTCGACTACTCGCCCACGGTCACGGGCCTGGCGATGGGCGGATCACCCAACAGCAAGGGCGTCTGGAAGGCGGCGTCGACCAACACCGATCCGGCGGTGCTCTTCATCGACCGCTGCCTGCAGCTGCTCAAGCCGGGCGGGCGCTTGCTGATCGTCTTGCCCGACGGCGTGCTCTGCAACTCCGGCGACCGCTACGTGCGAGAGTACATCATGGGCACGAAGGACGAGGCGACCGGCGAGTTTCACGGTGGCAAGGCCATCGTGAAGGGCGTCATCAGCCTGCCCTCCGACGCCTTCAAGCTCTCGGGCACGGGCGCCAAGACCAGCGTGCTCTACGTGCAGAAGCGCCACGCGCGCAAAGACGACCCCGAGAAGTTCCAGGACGAGCCGCAGACCGACGTGTTCATGGCCGTGGCCGAGACGCTCGGCTACGTGGTGAAGAACAACGTCGAGGACTACAGCGCGGGCGTCCCGAACGACCTGGCCGCCATCGTTGGCGTCTACGTGCGGGGGGAGTGATGGGTTCGTTCATACGCCTGCCACCGCGCGCGCTCGACGGCCGAATCGACGCAACGTACTACCGACCCGAGTATGTCGCTAACGCGCAGCGGCTTGCGTCGTCGGCCATTGGTTGCTCCGACCTGAGCAGCCTCGTTTCAAATGGACGACGGACGCTCTACTTCGGCACCACGACCCTCGAGGGTGACGAGGCGCCTCCCGACTGGGTGCCGTTCCTAACCTCCGACGACCTTGGTGACGAAGGCTTCTTCATCGAGACCCGCGCGCGCCGTCGCGTATCGCCTGCGTTTCTCGCGGACTATCCGGCTGGTCGCCTTCGGTCGGGCGAGTTGCTCGTGAAGGTGAAGGGCCCGAACCAGACCACCGCGTACGTCGACACCGCTCCGGAATACCCGGTGCTGGTCAGCGGCACGATCTGGGGAGGGTTGGTGCGCAGGGACGTCGTCGACCCGTACTACTTGGTGGCGGCTCTGTCGTGCCCGTATGCAGCGATGGCGCGGACCAGACTTCGCACAAACCTCAACGTCGAGTTCTTGGGTGCCGAGGATCTTCTTTCGCTCTCCCTGCTCACGCCAGACAAGTTCGCCCAGCGCTACATCGGCGACAAGGTCCGGCGAGCCGAGCGGCTGCGTGAGCGCACGCGCCGGCTCGAAGACGCTGTAGCAACTGCGCACGCGCAGTACATCATTCCGCCGACCGGAATCGACTTCGCGAAGCGCACGCGCCGGCTTGCCGCGCGCTCGCTCACGGAGCGCCTCGACGCCCACTTCTACCCGTCTGCGGTAGAGCAGTACTTCCGGCAGCTGGGCGATCCGACCCGGTCGCTTGAGTGCGTGTGCTCCCTCGTGGTCAACGGCCAGAGCCTGCCCGAAGCGGAGCAGGGCGTGCGGCAGGCGACGGTCACGAACCTCGGACGCAGCTTCGTGGAGGGCTCGCTGCGCATCGTCGAACGCCCCGCCGATAGCTCACGCGCGCTCGCACCACATGACCTGCTGCTCTGCAATGCCGCTCACAACAAGAGCTACATCGGGCGCGACGTCACATATTCGCAAGTTGACGGAGCGTACCCCTCGACCGAGGTCATGGTCGTGCGCGTCGACCGGACACAGCTCCCAGCGTCGTTCGTCCGCCACTACCTGAAGACAGAGATCGGCCACCTGCAGGTCCAGTCGACGATCCGCGGCATCACGGCACACTCGTATCCGACGGACGTGAGGTTGCTCGAGATTCCCATCCCGACGGTACCGGATGCTGATCGCGAAGCGTGGTTCGCGACCGACGACCAGATGCTTCTGGCTGGTCACTGTTTCGACGCTGCGAAGGCCCTGACGAGTGTCGCGACGACCTTGGTTGAGAACCTGATCGACGGCCGCCTCACTGAGGCCGACCTCGTCGCCGCGCAGAAGGCGCTTGAGGTCGGCGACCGCAGCGCGGATCGCGAGATCCTGAGGGGCCTTCGACAGAGCGATGCGCCGGACGCCCAGCAGCTCATCGCCGACGTCGACGTGCTGTATGCGCTCCTTGATGGCTCGGAAGTAGAGGACGCATGACGCTCTCGGCGCTCCAGGGACGAATGCTCACGCGCCTCATCGAAGACGTGCGCACCCTGCTCGTGCAGGGCGAGGCACCGTCTTCGACCTTGCGTGCCCTGGAGGCCGTGCGGGCGACCGAGATCTGGAGCGAGCATGGCGAGGTCGCCGTCGCGAGGCCTGCCGTCGTCACCCTCATCGACCGGCTGCCGAACCCGGGCGAGGCGCAGCCCGCCGTGCTGTCGCTCGTCCCCGAAGTGCGCGACGCGTGGTTGCGCGTCGTGCGGGCGCGCCTTTCCGAGATGGGCGAGCGCGGCGATGTCGCGGCGCTGACCGAGGCCATCACTCACGCTGGCGCGCTGGCGAGCGAGCTGGTGGGCGTGCAGGCGCCGTCGCTGGCGGCGACCCCGTTCGGCGAGCTGGAGCGGGCGGTGCTGACGACGCCCGCGCATGAGGCCCCCGCGTTCCCGGTGCTGCTCCGCGTTCTGGCCGCCACCGCCGCGCTCACGAGCGACCCGACCCCGGTGACACTGCCGACGGCGCTGCCCGAGGTGGCATACGACGACCCTCAGGCCACGTGGCGCCCGGGTCGCCTCTTGCGTCTGCCCGCTTCCGCGGAGACCGCGATGACGACGGTGGTGTTGAGCGGCGCGCTCGAGGGGCGGTCCAACGACGCAGACGCCATGCGCTGGGCGCTGCATCACCCGTGGGCGTTCCTGCTGGCGCAGCTCACGTTCACCAAGGAGTCGTGGGAGGCCGAGCGCGTATCGGGCGGCATCGCCTTCGAGTTGGAGCCGGCGCACGCTTCTTTGTTTCAGAGCCCGCCGCGCGTGGAGGTGGTGGTGAGCTTGCCGAGCGGCGAGGAGATCCGCTGCGGCTCGCTCGGCGAACTCTGCCAGCGCACCCTCGCACAGCTCGGCGTGACCGTGCTCGGCCACCGCGTGACGGCGAACACCCTCGACGACAAGCTCGCTCTCGTCATCGAGGCCGTGCTGCGGCACGACGTGTGGCGCTTCGAGCACGGCTCGGGCGCGCGGCGACCGGGCTACACCATTCACCCGCTGTTCTCCGACGCCTGCTATCGGGCACTGGGCAGCCGGGCGTTCTACCGGCTGGGCTCGCCGGTGACCGCCGCCATCCGCCGCGCCGCCGAGGGCTGGGCCAGGGAGCGCATGGCGCGCGCAGGCGGTGCGGCATGACACGCACCCTCCACCTCGAGCGTCCGGCGTTTTGGACCGAGACCAGCGATCCCGAGGCCTGGTTCCGCGCGCTCGACGTGCTCGCCAGCAAGCCACCCGAGCTGGGCTCACCGCGCTCCGTCGCGGACCGGGCGCTCGTGGGGGTCATCTCGCGGCGGGGTGCCGCGGGGCTCTTCGGCCTCCTCGACCAGCTGCTGCCCGGCGTGGGGCTCCTCGCGCGCGACACAGAGGTGCGCTGGACCCTCAGCGACGAAGCGAAGGTCCTATTGCGCTGCTGGAAGGAGGCCCCACCGCGCGGGCTCGCGCTACTGGCGGCACATCTCGTGCGCGAGAGCGTGTGGCTGCGTCTCTTGCTCCTGCGCGTCGAGCGCGGCGACTGGGAGCTTCGGGGGTGGTCCGAGGTGCGAGGCAGCCGCGCCGGGATCAAGGCGGGCAGCTCGCTCCTGTTGCACCAGCACGCCGATCCCGAGCTCTGGTTCAGAGGGCTCGAGCGGCAGGCGGCGGGCCGCTGGCTCGCGCGTGCGCACTGCCATGCGCTCGCCTACGCGCCGGGCGTGCTCGGGCGCAAGCCGAGCAAGGACAACCTCTCACTCACGCCGCTCACCGCGCCGCTGCTCCTGCTCGAGTCGGTGGGCTGGCTGTCGCGCACCGGCGCACTGACGCTGCCGAGCGAGCTCCAGGCTGACCTCACTGGCGCCGCCACCCCGGCGCAGGCGCTCACCGAACTCACGAGCGCCCACGCCGACGTGCGCGGCTTCGTCGCGGCCGAGCCGGTGCTGCGGGAGCTGCTCGCCACGTTTGGTGCGAGCCCCAACGACGAGGCCTTCGCGCGTTGGATGGACGCGCTCGTCCACGAGGCCGAGCAGCGCGGCGCGCTGGAGCTGCTCGCCGTGGAGCCTGGCCAGGCTCGGCATGGGCGCGGGCTCTTCGCCGACCCCACGAAGAAGCTGGTGCGGTGGGTGGCGCACAGCGAATTCAACGAGACCTTCCAGAACGCCTGGCACGCGCTCGAGACACGACGGGAGCTGACACGATGACGACCAACAAAGCGAAGCACCAGTGGGCGGCTACCGGCGTCTCTTCGTACCCGCTCACGCATCCCATCGTGGGCCAGGGGCGCTTCTTCGGTGCGTTCAAGCACTTCATCCACCTGGTCGACGACGAGGCCGAGAAGTTCGCGCACGTGTTTGCAGTCATCGCCCAGTGGGGCGTCGGCAAGTCACGCCTTGGCTACGAGCTGGTGGCGCAGATCAACGACACCTCCCGCGGATGGTGGGTGCGCGGCGAAGACGGCGGTCTCGACAGAGCGAAGCTCTTTCACGACGACAAGGACCGTGATCAGTACCTCGGGCTCTACATCCGCTACAGCCAGGTGGCCAACGACTACAACAACGTCGACAACTGGTTCGCCTTCGGGCTCTACAAGGCGCTCCTGCCGCTGGCGCGTGGCTCGTTCGATGGCTCGATCCAGGGGCAGATCGCGAAGGAGGCGGCTGACCGTCTGGCCGTGGCGGGCTTCGACCCGAAGCAGCTCGCTGCGGCACTCGACGTGACGGCCCATCACTCCGACGAGAAGCTCTACGAAGACCCAGAGTTGGCAACGAAGCTGTGCCAGGCGGCCTACGATTACCTGCAGTCGCTGGGCATCAAGTACGTCCTGGTGGTGCTCGACGAGCTGGAGACGGCCGCCGAGGCGGCGACCTTCGGCCTCGACTCGACGGACATCAAGCACCTCGATGGTCGCGCGATCAAGCTGATGGGCAAGGCCATCAAGGAGGAGGACCCGCGCCGCAAGCTCCCTTGGCTGCGCTACGTGGCCCTCTGCTCGCCGGCCATCGGCGACGAGCTGCGCGAGATCCAGTCCACCGCGCGGCGCTTCGAGCTGACCGAGCTCTCATCGAACGCGTTCTCCGACGTGAGTGACTTCGTGCACACCCTGTCGGCCGACGGGCGGCTCGCGGAGTCCTACCCTCAGGGTCTGGTCGAGGCGGCCTACGCCATGAGCGCGGGGAACTTCGGCTGGTTCAACGTTGTGATGGCCAGCATCGATGAGCGGCTGCGCGACAAGCGCGCCCGGGGCGAGAAGGACGCGCCGACCGTGGGCGCGCTGTTCGACGAGCTGGTGCGTGTGTCGGGCCGCGTGCAGCAGCACGTGCTCGACCATCACGCACTCGACATGCTGAAGGTCGACAAGGCACAGCTCCCGGCGGCACGTGACCTGCTGTACGGCCAGTTGCCGGTTGCGCTCGACAGCTATGCGCCCGAGACCCGCACTGCGGTGCTGGGCGCGAAGAACGAGTACGACGAGCCGGTCGCGACCCTGTTCCGCCGCGTCGAGTGGGACGAGTTGGAGGCGGCCGACGCGTTGCGCGCGTCGAAGTTCACGCGCGACAAGGGCGTGTGGCGGCTGGGCGGCGTCGATCAGCCGCTCGATCTGCGCCAGCTCCTGTCGAACCTCGGTACCTACGCCATCCACGAGACCAAGGGGGGCCGCCGCACAGACGGGAAGCACACGCTCGTGGTGCCGCTGCGTCAGAACGACTTCGTCCACCTCGTGTCGCTGCTGTATCCGCACGCCGCTGCCGAGGACGCCGCCCGCGCGTTGTGGCGTCGCTTCCTAGGTGCCGACGACCTGACGGCCGACACCGCGACGCACGTCGGACCGAGTGTCGAGATGATCGCGCGCCTCGACTTGCGCCACCGAAAGCAAGGCCAGACTTCCCTCATCTTCCGTGACCCAGACCAGAACAGCGCCCACGAAAAGGTGCTCTCGACCCTGCGCACGCAGACCGAGCGGAAGCGTGCCGAGCAGGTGCTGGTGGGCGCGATGCGCGTCATCGACCAGCACTGGGCGTTCGACGCGGCTCCCTCGGGCATCCGCGATGAGTCGCTGACCGTCATTGCCACCTCGCCGGCGGCCAAAGGCAAGCAGCCCGGCGGTCTCGTGACGTTCGACGGCCTCAAGCTGCACCCGAAGGGCCGCGTGCTCTTCGCGTGGGTGAAGAACGACGAGGAGCTGGAGCGCTTGTGCAAGGCGGCGAGCGCGCAGTTCGGCGAGGAGGGCCGGACGCCCGTCGTGGCGTTCACGTCGTCGCGCGCGCTGGTCGACCGCATGGCGAACCCAACGAGCGACACGCTCAAAGGAGCCAAGAGCTACGTGTTGCTCTATCAGCTGACCTCGACCGAGGAGCACATCCTCCACCAGATTGGCGTCCCCACGCAGGCCAGCGCCGGCTTCCGGCTCGACGGCCACGGCTTCACCACGGCCTTCAACAACCGGCTGCAGAGCCTCGTTCGCCCGTTCTCGGAGGAGGTCGGCCGCTTCCGTCAGCAGCTCAACGAGCTGGGTCGCATCGCCTGGCCGTTGCGCTCGTCGGGAAAGCTGAAGGAGACCGAGGAGGAGCTCCTCATCCGGGCCTGGCGGGTCCTGGCCATCGACAAGGCGGCGCCGGCAACGCTCGCTGCGCTCGACGACAAGTCTGGTGTCGACGTGGAAGCGCTCAAGACGCTGCTCGCCAAGCTCGGCGTCACGCCAAAGGCCCGCGCGGCGGGCTACGTGGACAGCGACCGCGCCGGCCTCTTTTCGCGCGTCGATGACGCCGCCGAGGCGCAGTTCCCGCCATTCCTCGTCGAAGGCATCGCGCGCCTGCTGAATGGCGACTGGACCTATGCCCGCGCCGAGCGCGAGTGGTTCTGGGGCTACACGTGGGAGGGCATCAAGCCGAAGGACACCTACTTCGAGTGGCTGTCCATCATGCGCGAGCTCGGCTTCGCCAAGCCGCAGCCCGGCGCCAAGAGCGCCGACGTCTACATCGCGACGACGCGCGCCGAGCTGCGTGGCGCCATTCAGGAGGCCGACAACTGGCTGAGGAAGGACTACGCGGCGCTGGTCGCGGACATGGAGACCGTGTTCGGCGTCGGACGCGTGAAGGAGCTGTTCGCACCCGAAGCGGGTGCCCCGGGAACCAAGACGCTCAGCGCACGCAGGAGGCTGACCGAGAGCACCAAGGACCTCGACGGGCTCGACAATTCCGAGACGCAAGCGGCGAGCGCCGAGGGCGTCCGTGCCTCCGCGCAACGGCGACGTCGGGTCATCGCCAATGTTGACTGGGTCTACCGCCACGACGACTTCAACGCGATTCAGCAGGACTACAACGTCAAGACGCTCGACTTCGAGTCCGACGCCGTGCCGCTCTGGCAGCGCATCCGGCGCGCGTCGCTGTTCGTGGACTTCATCCGGCGCACGGAGAAGGCCATCCGCTCGCAAGGGGAGAAGATCGCTGCGGAGATGCGGGATGGCAGTGCTCACCTCACGGGTTTTCCGATTGGCCTCTTCACCCTGTCCCTCGAGCGGTTGACCCACATACTCGACGGTGCACTCACCCAAGCGGCCACACCCGGTGCAACCGAGGCCGTTCAGGTCAACGAGCCGGGCACGCTGCGTCAGAACCTGCGTGACCTGAAGGTGGCCGAAGCAACGGCGCAGTTCGAGCAACTGGCACAGGAGGTGGGTCTCGACTTGAACTCGGGGGCTACGCGGGGGGTTGCAGACTGCGAAGGCCACATCGCGAGCGCGTACCGCGACGTGAGGACCGTGTACGAGAGGCTCCAAGCAGGGCTCGTCGACGCTGCCGATCGGCTGGACGCGCTCGGCGTCGCCATAGACAACTCTCCCCCCGACTTCCGCTACCCGAACACGATTCCGCCGCTCCAGCAGCTGCGCAGTCGACCGGACCACATCCATGACCTCCTCGAGGACACGCGGAACGAGGAGGTCGAGCGGCTGCGCTCCGCTTTCGAAGGCCCGTCGCGGCATGGGAACTTCCAGCCCCTCATGGCGCAGGCACGCAGCCTGCTCGAGGAGCCGCGCAACGCACTCACGACCTTGGTGGCGAACGTCCAGTCGCTCGAGAACGCGGTGACCGAGTATCGGCAGCGTCTGCTTGCCACCCCCAGCCTCCAAGCCGCTTATCGCGGGCTCGAGGCCTTGGCGGTGGCTTGCGGTGACTCGCCCCCCTATCGGCTGACGCTCAAGGACATCGAGGCGGCCGGCGCCCTCTCCACCGCGGCGCAGCGCGTTCAGGCGGCAGTGCACGAAGCATCGGTGATGGGCTCGAGTCGTCTGTCGGACACGCCGGTCAGCTTCGACCGCTGGTGCGCCATTGTGAGAGCCCTCGACGCGGGGCGCGACCCCGCGCTCGAGCCACAAGAGGCCGACGCGCTCGTGAAGCGGAACATCGTGGAGCGCACCTACCGGCTGGGGGTGAAGTCGTGACCATTCCGGTGCTACTGCACGGCGCACTCGCCGCCCACAGGCGTGGAAGCATCCTGCGCGAAGCGCTCTCCGCCGAGACAACGACTACGTTGCCCGAGGGCGGCGCCGTGGTCATGGCTTTCGCCGAGGCGTTTCAAGGGGCCGACGACGGTGAGCAAGCGCGGCTCGTCGAGTGGACGCGTTCGTCCGGGCACGTGCTGTTGCTCGTCCCGCCTTTCGCCGCCGGCACCTGCGGGCGCCCCGTGTCGTGGCGCGCCGAGCGCATGGAGGGCGGAGCACGAGGAGGAGAGGGGCTCGCCAAGATGCTAGCCAGTGAGGTGACGCATCGACTCGAGGGGAAGCTGCAGTCCCCACCGCTGCTGGGCGCGACGTGGAGCGACCTCAGCGTCTGCGTGGGCACGCACCGTCTGCACCCGGCGGCCGGGCTGTTCGCGATCACGTGCCTGCCCCTCTGGTCACTCTCGGTGCTTGATGCCCCCGAGGAGACGCAGAACTGGATGGCGAGCCTCGTTGCGATGGCGGGTGAGGCCAAGCCCACCCTCGCGCCCGCGCAGACACCGCTCTCGCCCGAGCACTTCGGGCTCCTGGTGTTCCTGCTCAGCGGGAACTTCGACGGTGACGCGCAGGCCATGGCGGCGCTGCGCGCGTCACCGGTCTTCCGCATCCCGCCCGAGCGCGCGCGAGCGCTCTTGAGCGAACTGCGCGCTCGAGGCCTGGTCGTCGATGCCATGCCGACGCTCGAAGCCACTACGCTCGTGATGCAGAGCCCCTACGCGCCATATGTGAGCGCGCTCCGCGAGGTGACCACGCCATGACCACCCATCGAACACTGGCTCAAACGCTCGCTGTGCAGTCGCAGGTCCACCTGCCGGGCACTGTCGGGAGGCTCCTCAAGCAGATCCGCGACCTCGAGCGCGTGGCGCCGCTCTTCGTGGATGCACGCCTCGTGCGCAGGGTCGAGCGGCCGAACCCGATCGACACGCGGGCCTCGGGCATCGCCACCCACTCCGCCACGACGAAGACCATCGGCGGATTCCTCTACGGTGCGGCGGCCGCACGCTGCGACCTGCTCGTCGAGCACAACGCCGTCTCGACAGCAGGCCAGGACAGCGCCTGCGAGATCGACGACATCAACTACGAGAATCAATCGATGCGGCTTGCGCTCGCTGCGATGAGGCAGGCGTACGAGCTGGCGGATCGGGCCGTCGTCGAGGGGCGCTCACGGCTCATCTTCCTCGACACCGCTCTGGTGATGGACCGGAGCATGGTGCCACCCGCCAGCCGCGCCGGAGAGCCGGGCTACCCAGCGGCCTACGCCGCTACGCGGGACATCATCGAGTCGTTCTGGGCGCGACACCGAGAGCGGCTCTTCCCATGGAACCCGAGCGGGCCAGTCATCATCGGTCTTGCTTCGCAACGCTTCGGTGCGATCATCCAGTCGGCGCAGCAAGACCTGCGGCTGCAGGGCGGGCGCAGCCAGATCCTGCCCACCGAGACGGTCGACCACGAGGCGCTCGCTGCCCTCGACGGCGTGCGCGAGGCGATCCTAGGCGTCGGCGAGCGCCGCTTCGTGCATGGCATTCTCGGCAGCTTCACGAGGACCGCCGCGTTCCGAATGAACGTCCACGCGCCGCGCATGGAGCCAGGCAACGTCGTCGAGCTCGGCATCGTTGGCCTTCACTTCCGCGCCGGACAGACCACGGAGCCGCGCCTGATGCAGCTCGTGGGCGATGCGCCGGCGTGGACCGCCGAGGCCATCGACGAGATCGTCGGCCTGACGATGGCGCTGACGGCCGTGGGCGGTACGGCGGCGACTCCGCTGCCGGTGCAGCTCGCCGAGCGTGAGCTGACCGCGCTCGGCCCCTTCCTGGAACACTACAGCCGGAGTGTCGCCGGCGAGCTGAGGCGGCGCGAGATCGAGAGCGTCTGGCTCTCGGACTTCGACCTCGCACCGTAAAGGAGAACGACTATGCCCACCCATATCCTTGGCCGACTCGTCGGCAACACCGGCGACCCCACGAACCTCTCGATGGTGCTCAACTCGTCCTTTGCAGGCAGGCGCGGGGAGTTCGTGCGCGTGCGGCACCGCGAGGATGAGGGCGCCCCGCAGACAGACGTGCTTGCGCGCATCGTCAGCATCAGCCGCAGCAATGTCCTCTACAACTCTGGCCTGGGGCAGGCCGTGACGGAGCTCGAGCTGCTGCCCGGCGCGCACGTCACCGGGGAGCAGATCCTGGGCAAGCTCGAGGCCATCGGCTACCGCGACCCGCAGAGTGGTCAGATCAAGATGCCCCGCCGCGCTCTCGATCCGGGCTCACCCGTCGAGCCCGTGGATTTTCAGTTCCTGAGCGCGTTCTACGAGTTTCAGGAGCACTCGAGCCTTCACATTGGCAATCTCGTTGGCTACGAGCGCGGCGCCTCGGCCGTGCCCGTTTACCTGGACGTGAATCGCCTCGTCACGGAGCACCTCGCCATCCTGGCGATGACGGGCTCGGGCAAGTCGTACACCGTGGGCCGCATCATCGAGCGTCTCGTCGCCATCAACAACGGCACTGTCGTCGTGTTCGACCCCCATGGCGAGTACGGGCGCGCGCTGGCTGGTGGAGAGCTCCGCTTCAACGAGCGCCCCGACGAGCTGGACGACCAGCGCGATCGTGCGGCCCTACCGGCCATCCGTGACGCCTTCACGAGACTGCGTGAGGCGGGAGCAGGCATCACGGTGTACAGCCCGCAGAACCCGTCGTTTCGGCAGAAGTACGCCGGCGCGAACCAAGAGTTGGCGCTGCAATTCGACCATTTCGAGATGGACGACCTGAGCGAGATCCTCCCAGGCCTGACCGAGCCACAACAGCGAGTGCTGGACGTCGCCATCCGCTACTGGATTGCCCACGAGCGTACGACGCCGCGCGACATCAATCGGCTCCGCCACTACCTCGGCGACGGCATCGACGACGTGCGGCAGTGGGACGAATTGAGCCAGGCGGAGGCGACGGCGCTCAACGGTCGAAGCGCAGCCGTCGCGTCCATGAAGCTCTCGCGGGTGCTTCAGGAGGCGCAGAGCTTCTACCATTCGGGCTTGCCCGCTGCGACAGACGTCTACGAGATGGTCGGGAGACCGTCCGACCGCCGGGGGCGTCTCGTCATCGTCGACCTGCAGGGCCTCAGCGATACCGCAAAGCAAGTCATCACCGCACTGATCTCGAGCGAGATCCTCCGCGCCGCGTCGAGCAAGACCGACCGCACCCGCCCTTGCTTCCTCGTCTACGAGGAGGCGCACAGCTTTGCACCCGCGGGGGGGGCTGCCGTGAGTCACCGCATCATCAAGAAGATCGCCGGTGAGGGTCGCAAGTTCGGCGTGGGCTTCGCGGTCGTGAGCCAGCGTCCGTCGAAGCTCGATCCCGACGTGACCTCGCAGTGCAACACGCTGATCGCGATGCGCCTCAAGAACCCCGACGACCAACGCTTCATCGCGAAGACCTCCGACATGGTGAGCGCAGCCGACCTCGATCAACTGCCCGGTCTCTCGACCGGGGAGGCTCTCATCTGCGGGCGATCGATCCCTGCTCCACTGTTGGTGCATGTTGGTACGAAGGCGCTGGTCCACGGTGGCGAGTCGCCCGAGGTGATCAACCTCTGGGGAAGGTTCGGTGGCTGAGGGTATGGACCCACGGAGCGAACTCACGCTCGACGCAGCCACGTCCCATCTGCCGATGTGGACCGAATGGGGCGTGCGCGACGCGGGTCACTTGGTCCACAGCCTCGGCTGCACACTCTTGACGGCGGCGGGCCGTGACCTCGGCTTCGCGGCAGTGTCCGAGGTGCCTGCTCCGCGCCAAGGCATCTTGGCCAACGTCGACCAGGACGTGCGATCTGACTCGGTGTGGTTTGATCGCTCGACGCGTCACGTCGCACTGGTCGCTGAGTTCGAACGCTACTCGGGACGGCACAAGGACCTAAGCCCGAAGGTCGAGACGTTGCTTCTCGCGCAGCAGCGGTGGGAGTGTCCGAACGCGACGCTGCTGTTGGCCTATTGGAGCGTGGGGCTCGTGACTCTCCCCGACCACGACCTGCTGCGCAGCATCGTGCGAGGGGGCTTTCATGCCGGCGGGGGCGTGCGCGTCCCTGGCAATTCGGCCGCACGGATCCTCTTCTGCCAGTTCGTTGTCCGCGCCGGGCAGGATGGCCTGCTCCGGCTCGAGAACATTCTTCAAAGAGGCGAATCATGACGACCAAGTTCTTCGTCCCACGAGCAGACCGCCGCCTCGGCGATCGCTACGAGTTGGTCGAGTGCCTTGGCGATGGCTCGTATGGCTGGGTGTGGCGCGCGCAACGCCTGTCCGACAACGCCATCGTTGCGGTGAAGATTCCGAAGGCGCAGGGCAAGCGGAACGAGGAACTTGCCGAGGGTTCGCCGCTGGTAGGGCAGGCGTCTCACCGTTGCGTGGTCGACGTGTACTGGATGGGGCGCGTCCCACCAGAGCGCGAGTGGTACGCGATCGAGATGGAGTACTTCCCCTCCGTGACGTTGGCCCAGCTGCTCGACAAGGGGGATGAGGGCTTCGTCGCGAGCTACGACAACCTCCTCGGAGTCTTCGAGCAGGTGCTCGAGGGCTGCGCACACCTGCACCGCGTCGGGATGTCCCACGGTGACATCAAGCCGCAGAACATCCTGGTCTCAGCCGACCGTGTGAAGCTGACCGACTTCGGCTCAAGCGTATTGCCGGAGGACATGTACGCGCGCACACGAGAGAACGGCGGCACCATCCTCTACTCCGCGCCCGAGGTGGTTGGGGCAACACTGTCGACGCGTGAGACCAATGCACGCTTCCTGAGCGACATCTACAGCCTCGGCGTGCTTCTCTACCATCTCGTGACGGCGCGGCTCCCTCACGACACCTTGAGCCAGGTGGCCCGCCATCTACCGTTCGCGCGCGCACGCGAGATCAACTCGTCGGTCTCGCAGCCCCTCGACGAGTTCATCGACCGCTGCCTGAGGCTCGCGCCCGAAGAGCGCTGGCCGAGCATAGACGGAATGCTGGAGGCGTTCCGCGCTGTGCGACGCGCGCAGCTCCTGTTCACGCCCACGCGCACCTTGGCATTGCCGCGTCCGCCGCACGAGGACTGGTCATCGCAAGCGGTGCGCCTGGTCGAGGCGGGCGATTTTCGCGAAGCGGAGCTGGTTGCGCGCGCCGAGTTCGAGGCGACCCGCGACGCGCAGGCCTTCCTCCTCATGGTGCAGGCGTCCTATCGAGAGGGGCGCTACTTCGACTGCATTCGCGATCTCGAGGCCCGGCCGGACGTCGTCGACGCAACTACGCCCTCTGGCGCCGAGCTTCGGCGCCTCGCGCTCTCGGCGTACCTCGAGGTGCGTCAGGTCGATCACGCGCGCGCGTTCGTTGGGCGATGTTTGGCCGAGACGCCCGAAGCGCCAGACCTCCTACTCAAGCACGCATCGATCCTTGCGCTCGACGCCAAGTATGAGGACGCTGCTGATCAGCTGATGGCGCTCAATCGAAGACTGCCGGGAAGACCGGCGATCCTTCGACGCCTTGTCGCTGTGTTCGAGCAAATGCGCGACACTGGCAAAGCGGCAGCGTTCCTGCGCGCGTACCAGAGGGCGATGCCCGACGACCCGTGGGCGTCCTCCAAGGCCGAGCAGTTTCGGGCGCTGGGGCTTGCGTGAGCAGTGTGTCCGCGGTGGCAGATGCCCGAGCGGCCAGCGCGACGCCAAGCCACGCGGTCCACAACGGGCCAAGGCTCGGACTCAACCACCCGCGGGTGCTCTCCGAGCGTTCACGAGACACGCGGACGGGACCACCGAGACCGCCTGTGCCCGCGCTCATAGTGGATCTGTGTGTCCGTAGAGCGTGTGGCACTGGGGTAGCCAGCCTTCACTCGACAAGCGGACGGTCCTGACGTGGGTAGACGGAAGCGGACGGGCTCGTCGGGGCACTACTGCTGGGTGTGCGAGCGCCGCCGACCGAACGAGGCCTTCTCGGGCAAGGGCCACCGGCGCCACACCTGCAAGGACTGCGCGACGCTGGGGCCCGAGGCGCTAGCGCATCGGCGGGACGTGCACGGGACCAGGGCTCGCTCCACCCGGTGGCGCGCCCGTCTGTGCAACGCCTTTAGAGCGTCGTAAACTCGTGCGCATGAGCGCCCTGGATCTCGTGTTGCCGACCCCGCGCAAGCTGGAGGTGTCCGCCGTCGAACTCGCCCTCACACCCGAGCGTGCCTGGGAGCTCGTTCGCCACGAAGACCTCGCGCGCTCGTCGTTCGTGAAGGCGCTGTTCGCCTTGCGCACCTTGCCGTCGCGATGGACTGGTGCGGTCGAGAAGGTGGAGCTCCGTCTCGACGCGATCGCCTCGAGCGCCGAGCACCCAGGTTTTCAGGTCCTGATCGAGGAGCCGCGCGAGGTGGTCGTCGGCGCGATCGGCAAGGTGTGGCAGCTCGACATCCCGTTCGTACACGTGGATGGGCCCGCGGCCTACGCGGCGTTCGACGAGTCGGGCTGGGTCAAGGTGGCGTGGGCGCTCCGCGTGCTGCCATTTGGTGAGCGAGACAGCCGCGTGGAGATCGAGGTCCGCGTGGACGCGACCGACGAGGCCTCCTGGAAGCGCTTCGAGCAGTACTGGCTCGTGATCGGCCCCGGCTCGCACCTCGTTCGGCGCACGCTCTTCGCGGCGCTCGCCCGAGAGCACGGCACACCCGAGAGCCGGGAGGACGAGCGGTCGCTTCCCGGCGACGCGCTGCTGCCGGACGCCACCGGGATGCTCACCCACGGCGTCACCATCGCCGCCTCGCCGGCGCAGATCTGGCCCTGGCTGGTTCAAATGGGCGGAGGCAGGGCCGGCTTCTACTCGCTCGATACGCTCGACAACGCGAACCGGCCCTCCGCGCGTGAGATTCACCCCGGGCTGCAGTCGCTCGAGGTCGGTCAGGTGATCCCCGCGACCCCCGAGAGCACCGATGGCTTCGAGGTGCTCGCCATCGACCCGGAGCGCGCGCTCGTGCTCGGCGGGCTCTTCGATCCCGAGGCGAAGAGGCAGCTGCCGTTCGCGTCGCCACGACCTCCGCGCTTCTGGCAGGTGACCTGGGCCTTCGCGCTCGAGCCTCTCGATGCGCGCAGCACGCGTCTGCACGCTCGGGTGCGCGCGGCCTTCTCCTCCGACCAGCGCCTGCACGCCGCGTGGATCACGCCGGTGCACCGGCTCATGGAGACCGCGCAGCTCCACAACCTGAAGCGCCGCTGCGAGGGCAGGGCACGCGACGGGTGGCGCGACGTGGTCGAGGGTGCCGGAGGCGCAGCCATCATGGTGGCGGCGATGCTGACGCCGTTCCTTCGGAGCGGTCAGCGACGCTGGGGCGTCGACGAGGCCACGGCGGCGCGGAGCTACCCCGGGGATGAGCTCGTCCCCGCCCCGACGTCCCACTGGACCCACGGCGTCGAGATCGACGCGCCCGCCGACGCCGTGTGGCCGTGGGTCGCCCAGATCGGAGCCGATCGCGGCGGCTTCTACAGCTACCAGTGGCTCGAGAACGTGGTCGGTTGCGAGGTGCGGAACGCAGAGCGCATCCATCCCGAGTGGGAGGTGAAGGTCGGCGACGGGCTCCGGCTGCACCCCGACATGCCGCCGTTGCCGGTGGTCGAGGTGGAGCGGGGGCGCTACTGGCTCGCGTTCGGCGCCGCCGACGCCGCCGCAAAGGCCGCGGGCAAGGCGTGGGTCGAGTCGTGCTGGCTCTTCTTCCTCGAGCCCCTCGGTCCCGACCGCTGCCGGTTCATCAGCCGCTACCGCGCGGCGACCTCGGACGACCTCGGGATGAAGCTCGCCTATGGCGCCGCGATCGAGCCCATCGGCTTCGCCATGGACCGTCGCATGCTGCTCGGCGTGAAGGCGCGCGTGGAGCGGCACGGCTGAGGCCTGCTGGCCCGCGCGCTACGGGAACGTCACGCCCCCGATGGGAAACGGATTGAACGCCACCTCCCAGCGGAACCCCTCGGGGTCCACGAAGTACCCGCTGTAGCCACCCCACGTGCGCTGCTGGGCGTCGTGCACCGTGGCTCCCGCGGCGCGCGCGGTGGCGAGCACGGCGTCCACTTCGGCGGGCGATGCCACGTTGTGGGCCAGCGTGAACGGCAGCGTGCCCCCGCGCGTGACCTCGCCGATCTCTTCGCGGGCGCCGGACTCCGTCCACAGCGAGAGCACCAGCTTGGTGCCCACCGCGATCATCAAGACGTCGTCGCCGGTGAAGGCCGCGGTCCAGCCGAGGCCGTCCAGGTAGAAGCGGCGGGCGCGATCGAGGTCGGCCACCACCAGCGTCACGAAGTTCAGTCTGGGCTCCATGAGTCAGGCTGTACCCAGCGGGTCGAACATGGGCAAGTCAGTCACCTGTCGGGTGTCACCTCTCTCCGTGCCGCTCGCCGCGGCGAACGACATGGCTAGACTACGGCGCGAAAGTCGGGTGTAGCCAGTGGAGCGCTCCAAATGAACACCAAGAAGACGACCGCCGCTATCGAATGGCTCGGGGGTGTGGCCTCCATGCCCAACTACGTCCTGGACGGGGACGCTCCCTACCGCCCCGAGGGGCTATTTTGGCTCGACACCGAGGGCGCGATCCTCGGTCACCTCGTGGACAAGCCGGGCACAGTACTGGGCCGGGCAGCGGAGAGCCTGCGCGCCGCCATGGAGCGCCCGATCATGGGCAAGCCACGCTCCCCCAGGCGGGTGCGAGTGGCTTCTCCCGCGCTCGCGGAGGCCCTGCGCGAAGGACACCCGCACATCGATATCGTGTGCGCGGCCACACCGGAGGTCGACGCCTTCTTGGACGCCATGCGGGAGCACATCGGGCATGGGCCCGCGGACGAGCCCACCTATCTCGCGCCCGGGGTGGCGCCTGAGGCCGTGCGCGCGTTCTTCCGCGCCTCTGCGGGTCTCTTCCGGGTGAAGCCGTGGACGGTGGTGACGAGCGACTCCGAGCCGCTGGCGGTGACGATCCCGGAGCTCGGCATCGAGGACGCGGCGCTGTCGGTCATCGGACAGATGGGGGAGAGCCTTGGTCTGATCATGTTGCCCGGACTCGCGGATTTCGAGGCTTTCGTCTGGGGTGCTGACAAGATGCAGCGTGGAGGCAAGCCCAAGATGCCGCCCCAGTTCGTGGTGCAGTTCGAGCCGGGGAAGGCGCTGCATCCTGCGCTGCGCAAAGAGGTCCGCCAGCAGCGCTGGGAGCTCGCCGGCGCCAACGCCTATCCCACGCTCACGAGCGTGGATGGCGACATGCTGGTGCGACCGCTGACCAACCGTGACCTCCGGACGGCGGAGGCCATCGCGCTGGCCCTGACCGCGTTCGTGGCGGAGAAGGACGCGATGGTGGCGGCCTTTGTCGACGGCGACACCGTGGAGCGCACGTTGCGAGTGGCCACCCACGGCGGCGACCTGGAGGTGACACTGCGGGCCCCGCACGAGCGCCGGGTGGCGCACACCGCCCCCGCCCCCGGCCTGCTGCGCGACCTCTTCGAGCTTGGGCAGAGCGAGGTGCTGGATGGCGAAGCTCGAGGCGCCCTGGAGGAAGAGCTGGTGCTGTGCTTCGCGGAGTCGCCCGAGGGAGCCGAGCACGCCAGCGTGCACGCGTGCTACTTCGTCTTGGAGTACGCCGCCACCTACCTCCACGAGACCGTGGCGACCCTCGACGCCAAGGGGCTCCGCGAAGTGGTCTTCAGGATCATCCCGCGCAAGGTGAGCATCGACGCCTCCGAGGCGCGCTGGATCATCGAGGTCAACCGCTCGTTCTACCGATTCCTGAAGCGCGAGTTCGGGCTGGCGCAGGCCGACGATTGTCTCCGGGTGCTCGGCGAAGACGCCGTGGAAGAGCTCGAGGCGGAGCTGTCGGACCCGAGCAACTTCGGCACGGCCAAGGCCATGATCATGCAGGCGCGCGAGGAGGGCTTCGACATCAGCACGCAGGAGGGAATCGAAGACTGGATGCGCGTTCAGAACTCCCGGCAGATGGGGCGGGCGGCACCCTTCGGAGGCCCGCGCGCCAGCACGAGCCAGGGCTCGAGCCGCGCGAAGAAGGACCCCAAGAAGAAACGTCAAGCCGCACGGAAGGCACGGCGACCCAACCGCTGAAGACGGCAGGGACGACGGGCGGATCTTCATCTGGTATCGATGAGGCGATGACCGCCGACAAGAAGCACCGCATCTTCACCACGTCGTTCGCCAGCGTGTACCCGCTCTACGTGCAGAAGGCCGAGAAGAAGGGGCGCACCAAGCAAGAGGTGGACGAGGTGATCACATGGCTCACCGGCTACCGCGCCGAGCAGCTCGCGCAGGCGATCGAGGCGAAGGTGGACTTCGAGACGTTCTTCGCCGAAGCGCCCCGGCTGAACCCGAACGTGGGGCTCATCACCGGCGTGGTGTGCGGGGTGCGTGTGGAAGACGTGGCCGACCCGCTGATGCAGAAGATCCGCTACCTGGACAAGCTCGTGGATGAGCTCGCGAAGGGGAAGAAGCTGGCGAGCATCCTGCGGGGGTAGCCGCACCAGCGCAGCGCGCGGTCAGCGGGTGGCGCGCTGCTCGCCCAGCAGGAGCGCGGCCACGTCACCCTTCGTGCGGAACGTCTGCACCAGGAGGTAGGCGCTCAGGAACGGCGCGCCCAAGAAGAAGGCGCACGAGCCGAGCACGAGGCCCACGGGGCTGAAGCGGTGTCGGAACGCGACCCACAGGCCGGAGAACGCGAGCATGCACATGAAGTCGAGGTTGAACTGCCCCCGCCAGGTGAGCTCCGCCATGTCGCCGAAGAAGACGGGGAAGAGGCTCAGGCCGTGGTTGGCGATGACGATGCCCGTGTAGGTGCCCACGGCGAGGATGACGAGGGCGAGGAAGGCGCGAAGAGCGATCATGTGGCGGACTCCGGAGGGTTGCGGGCTGGCACCCAGAGCGGACCGGCGGCCAGCGCCACCACCAGCACGTTGAAGAGGGCGTTCGAGGGATTCCCGGAAGCGATGGAGCCCGCGCTGTCGAGGCAGAACCAGGAGCACAGACCGACCAGCACCGAGCGCCGGACGCCCTCGGGCGCGAGGTCGTAGACCCAGCTGGCGAGGCACCACACCATCACTCCCCAGCCCAGCAGGAACCCACCCGTCAGCGCCGAGAGGAAGCGGGTGTCGGCGTCGGCGTAGGTGGTCCCTCCGTCGATGGGCCAGTTCAGGAAGTCCAGCGTGAGGCGCGCGGGCTCCAGCGTGGGCGCCATGGTGCCGAGGAAGAACACCGGCCCGAAAGAGCCGATGACGAGGGCGGTGACGCGCAACCAGCGCTTGTGCGTGGCGTGGGTCATGAGGGTGGCTCCTGCTTGATGAGCATGCCCTGCAACGTGGGGGTTTCCGCGGCGGTGGTCCATGACCTCGGAGGTCATGGGTGGCATGACGCGCTCCCTGGTACGTTGGCGCCATGACGGAGACCTTCCCGCTTCTGTTGAGAGAGCATCGCGTGCGCCGAAGGTGGAGCCAGGAACAGCTCGCGCTCACGGCCGAGGTGTCGCCCCGGCACCTGAGCTGCCTCGAGACGGGCAAGGCGCGCCCCAGTCGGGAGATGGTGCTGGCGCTCGCGGGGGTGCTGGGGCTCGAGCTGCGCGAGCGGAACACGCTCCTGGTGGGCGCCGGCTTCGCGGCCGTGTACCCCACCACGCCGCTCGGCCACGAGGCCATGGCGCCGGTGAACCGCGCGGTGGAGCTGCTGCTCGCGCAGCAGGAGCCCTATGGCGCGGTGGTCATCGACCGCGGCTGGAACGTGCTGCGAGCGAACGACGGTGCGCAGCGGCTGTTCGCCACGTTCCTGCCGCCGAGCACGGTGCCGCCCGCCATCGCCGCCAACCTGGTGCGCGCCACGCTGCACCCCGAGGGCCTCCGGCCGTACATCGTGAACTGGAGCGAGCTGGTGGCCGTGATGCTGGAGCGCCTCGAGCGGGCACACCATGCGCACCCGGGCGATGAGTCGCGGCGCGCGCTGCTCGCCGAGGTGCGCGCATACCCCGACGTGGAGAGGGTGGCGCGCGCCGTTCCGCCCGTCGGGGCCCCGGTGGCGGTGCTGCACCTGCGCCGCGGCGCGAACGAGCTGCGGCTCTTCACGCTGCTCACCACCATCGGCACGCCCATCGACGTGACCGCCGAGGAGCTGACGATCGAGTCGTTCTTCCCCGCCGACGAGGCCACCGCGCGCTGGTTCCGCGACGACCTCGCGTGACTATGCATGAGCACTGACTCATCTATTCTCGGCCATGAGCGCCCCGCGCGACGAGAAGAAGATCTTGCGAGCGGTGGCTGATCACGCGGATCGCCTGTACACGCTCACCGCCCCGGGGCTGCTGGAGCTGCCGGCCGAGTCGCACTGACGCCACACTCATCCCGCACCCGCGACAAAGGAACGCGAACATGCCCAAGAAGCCCCCCACCGGCGAACCGCACCCGGCGGACACCCACGACATGATCCGCGTGCGCGGCGCCCGCGAGAACAACCTGAAGAACGTGAACGTGGACCTGCCCAAGCGGCGCCTCACGGTGTTCACGGGCGTCTCGGGCTCGGGCAAGTCGTCGCTGGTGTTCGGCACCATCGCGGCCGAGTCGCAGCGCATGATCAACGAGACGTACAGCGCGTTCTTGCAGGGCTTCATGCCCACGCTGGCGCGGCCCGACGTGGACACGCTCTCGGGGCTCACCACGGCCATCATCGTGGACCAAGAGCGCATGGGCGCGAACTCGCGCTCCACGGTGGGCACCGCCACCGACGCGAGCGCGCTCTTGCGCGTGGTCTTCAGCCGCTTGGGCAAGCCGCACATCGGGCCGCCCAACGCGTTCTCGTTCAACGTGCCTTCGGTGCGCGCGGTGGGCGAGATCACCGTGGACAAGGCCAGCAGCAAGACCGAGAAGCGCGAGTTCAACCAGGCCGGCGGCATGTGCCCGCGCTGCGAGGGCATGGGCCAGGTCAACGACATCGACCTCACGCAGCTGTACGACGAGAGCAAGTCGCTGGCCGAGGGCGCCATCACCATCCCCGGCTACACCACCGACGGATGGCTGGTGCGCATCCTTACCGCAGCGGGGCTCGATCCGAACAAGCCCATCAAGAAGTACACGCAGGAGGAGCGCCACATCCTGCTGCACCAAGAGGCCATGAAGGTGAAGGTGGAGAAGATCAACCTCACCTACGAGGGCCTGCTCCCCAAGATCCAGAAGTCGTTCTTGTCGAAGGACGTGGACGCGATGCAGCCGCACATCCGCGCCTTCGTGGAGCGCGCGGTCACCTTCGCGCCCTGCCCCGACTGCGGTGGCACGCGGCTCAACGCGGCGGCGCGCTCCTCCAAGATCGCGGGCGTGAACATCGCTGACGCGTGCGCCATGCAGATCAGCGACCTGGCCACGTGGCTGCACGGCTTGAAGGAGCCCACCGTGGCGCCCCTGCTGGCCACGCTGCAGCACACGCTGGACTCGTTCACGGAGATCGGGCTCGGCTACCTGAGCCTCGACCGGCCGTCGGGCACGCTCTCGGGCGGCGAGGCGCAGCGCACCAAGATGATCCGCCACCTCGGGTCGTCGCTCACCGACGTGACCTACGTGTTCGACGAGCCCACCATCGGGCTGCACCCGCACGACATCGGGCGCATGAACGAGCTGCTGCGGCGCCTGCGCGACAAGGGCAACACCGTGCTGGTGGTGGAGCACAAGCCCGAGGTCATCGAGGTGGCCGACCACGTGGTGGACCTGGGCCCCGGCGCCGGCACCGCGGGTGGCGAGGTGGTGTACCAAGGCAGCGTGGCGGGGCTGCGGACGAGCGGCACGCTCACGGGGCGGCACCTCGGCGACCGGGCCGCCCTGAAACCCAAGGTGCGCAAGAAGACCGGCGTGCTCGCGGTACGCGGCGCCAACGCGCACAACCTGCAGAAGGTGGACGTGGACATCCCGCTCGGTGTGCTGGTGGTGGTCACTGGCGTGGCGGGCTCGGGAAAGAGCTCGCTCATCCACGGCTCGGTGTCGGGCCGCGAGGGCGTGGTGACGGTGGACCAGGCCGCCATCCGCGGCTCACGGCGCAGCAATCCGGCCACCTACACGGGCCTGCTCGAGCCCGTGCGCAAGGCGTTCGCCAAGCACAACGGCGTGAAGCCCGCGCTCTTCAGCGCCAACTCGGAGGGCGCGTGCCCCAGCTGCAACGGCGCGGGCGTCATCTACACGGACCTCGGCTTGATGGATGGCGTGACCACGGTCTGCGAAGACTGCGAGGGGAAGCGTTTCCAGGCGGCCGTGCTCGAGTATCGCTTCGGCGGGCTGAACATCGCCGAGGTGCTGGACTTGCCCACGCGCGAGGCGGTCACCTTCTTTGGCAAGGGCGAGGGGCGCATCCCGGCCGCGCACGCCATCGTGGCGCGCATGAACGACGTGGGCCTCGGGTACCTGCGCCTGGGTCAGCCGCTCACCACGCTCTCCGGCGGCGAGCGCCAGCGGCTGAAGCTGGCCACGCACATGGGCACGGACGGTGGCGTCTACGTGCTGGACGAGCCCACCACCGGGCTCCACCTGGCGGACGTGGCGCAGCTGCTCGGGCTGCTCGACCGGCTGGTGGACAGCGGCAAGTCGGTGATCGTCATCGAGCACCACCAAGCGGTCATGGCGCACGCCGACTGGATCATCGACCTCGGGCCGGGCGCAGGCCACGATGGCGGCCGCGTGGTGTTCGAAGGCCCCCCGGCCGAGCTGGTGGCGGCCAAGGAGAAGACGCTCACCGGCCAGCACCTCGCGGCCTACGTGGGCTGAAGGCGCGCGCTCAGGTCTTGGCCCAGGCGTCGGCCACACGGAACGCGCGTCGCATGCGGTCTTGCGCGGCACGCGAGAGACCGTGGTCCGTGGCCACCGCGCGCCATGAGTTCACGACAGCGCAGACGTCATCGAGGATCTCGCGGGCACGACGCTCTTTCACGCGGAACACACCCGCCACGTCGAGCGCCAGCCCGAGGTCCTGGGCGTTGTCCGTCTCCGAGATGTTCAGCTTCAGGCCCGCGCCGTGCGGGTCGGGGTTGATGTCGTAGGCCGGGGCCAAGAGCCAGCCCGTCGCGCCCAGCAGGAAACCATGGTTGCGCAGGTGGTCGTCCGTGTTGGACACGCACACGGAGAAGACGATGCGGCGCCAGAGCTGCTCGAGGTCCAGCGGCGCGTCTTCGCCGAGCCGCATCAAGAGGTCCGCCAGCTCGAGGTAGCTGGCGCCGTCGTGGGCGCCCGCGCCGTCCGTGCGGTCGAGCAGCGTCATGGCCGACGCGAAGTGCACACGCTCTCCCTCCGCGGTTCGGTCGAAGCGCTGACTCAGGAACGTGTGATGCCCGTGGCCGCCACTCTTGCGCGTGCCGAAGCGACGCACCTCGGCGGGCGGGACCACGATGCCCGCGCGCCCGGCGAGGACGTGCACCACGTGCTCCCACGCGCCAACGTCTTCTCCATCGAGGCGGCTCGGGAACTTGGCGATCCACAGCCGCCCGCGCTCGTCTCGCACGCTGGCCTTGGGCCGCGCGCCTCCGAGAGACCCGCCCGGTGCGATCAGCATGCGGAGCCAATGGCCGTAGTCGGGATCGTCTTCGGCACCGTCGCGCTCGAGCTGCAGGCTGGCGTGCTCGAGCTCCCGCAGCGATGTCCACGGCGGCGAGGCCAGGTGGTCGTTGTCGTCGAGGAAGCGCTCACCCATGCGGAAGCGCAGCGCACCCATGCGGTGGCCGTCGTGCACACCCAGCAGGTAGTCGGACTCGAGCAGGCGACGCTCCTCGCGGCCCTCGGCGCGAGCCAGCTGCGCCTCGCGCCGACGCATGAGCACGCGCCCCCACCGGTCGGGCGACGAATCGAGGAACATGCCGAAGTTGTCGCGGCTCTTCGCCGGGTACTGCGGCCCTCCGTACTGCACCAAGGCTGGGTCGAGCTGCTGCCGCGGGGCGGCCGCGAGCCAGGCCTTGTCGTATTCGAAGGCGAACACCTCTTTGCCGCGGGCAGGGGTGGCGGTGAGCTCGCCGACTCGCCTCGGCCCTTGGAGAGCGGCCCAGTCCGCCACGACCTCGATGCGGCGCTGGCCCGTCATGGCGCGTCATCCTTCGCCTTGGTGGCCTTCGCGGGCCCAGGCCGCTTCGGCGCGCGGCGGCGCATGGGCAGCTCGGCGTCTTGCAGCTTGCGGCCCAGCTCGTCGTCGCGCGCCACCAGTGCGAGGTCCTCGTGCAGACCGAGGCTGTGCAGGACGTTGGCGTAAGACCCGAGTGTCACACCGGGCTCCCCACGCTCGACGGCGGAGAGCGTGGCCCGCGACATCCCTGCGCGCGCGGCCACCAGCTCCATGGAGAACCCGCGCCGCAGACGAGCGAGGCGAATGTTCTCGCCCAGCTCGCTCAGCACGCGCGTCACGAAGGGATGGGGGGCGACCGTCGTTCTCGGCATAATGTACAGTATTATGACCGAAAGAGTGGCTATGCGTCAATCATAGCGTCCGTTATACAGGTCTCAGGGCGACCCCTGCGCGATGAAATAGCTCACGGAGCCCAGCACCAGCACCACGATGAGCGCCACCGCCACCAGCGCGCCACGCAGGAGCGGGTCCGTGGTCATGGGCGGCGGCAGGGCCACGCCGTGCTGTGCGGCGAGGGCACGCAGCGAGGCAGCAGACTCGGCCACGCCGGCGGTGCCGGTCCACTGGTGCAGCGCGGCGGCGCCCAACTGACCACCAGGGCCCTCACGCATGCGCTCCACGAGGAAGCGCTCGTAGGCGGGCGCGCTCTCCTTGCGGAAGGCGGTGTAGTCGAAGCCACAGGCGGCGCAGCGCACCGCCGGGCCGCGCCGGTCGAGCAGGGTCGCCGCGGCACAGCCGGGGCAGGTGAGGTAGATCGAGCTGGTCTCCACAGACCGGGTGGTAGCGGAAGAGGGCCTGCTTGCCCAGCTTGGTGCTCAGGGGCCCTGGGTGGTGAAGCGCAGCGTCTCGAAGTCGTTCAACGGCGCACCCCAGCGCGTGCGGCTGCCAGGTGGGAGCGTCACCGTGTAGGCCGTGTTGGGCTCGAGGTCGCGCAGCAGCTCCATCTCGATGCGGTAGGGGTCCGACGGCAGCGCGCGGATGAGGCGGAAGCTCACGCCGGACACCACGTCGCCGTTGCCGTCGCGCAGCACGGGCGCGGGGCCGTTTTCGAGGTCGAGGTCGGCGTCCAGCTGCCAGCCGAGCAGCGTGCCAGCGTGGTAGTCCACGTCGACCTCGGTGGCGCACGTGGTGCACGGAAAGGTGGGGCAACACACCTGGGGCGAGGCCTCGTCGCGTGGGTCCACGCGCTCCACGTAGCCGGCCCAGCGGAAGCTCACCGCCGGTGGCGTCATACCCATCAGGTCGGCCTCGCTGCCCGTGTGAAGCGCCACCCGGATGGTAGTGCCCACCCCCACGTGCTCGCCCAGCTGCACATCCACGCTGGTGTCACCACGCACGCCCGTGATCGGCCCGCGCCGAGAGCCACCACCGCTCGACACGTACCAGACCTCGGCGTCGATGGAGTCCACCTCGAGCGGCGCGTCGAAGGTGAAGGTCACCGCGGCGGTGTCCGTCGGCACATCGACGGCGCCGTCCGCGATGCTGGTGGAGACCAGCGCGGGGACCGCGTGTCCGCTCGAGAAGAACGGGTCGGCTTGGTCGTTGTTGCGCACGGTGCCCCACGCTCCCTGGCAAACCACCATCTCGTCGGTGCCCACCACGCAAACCGCCGCGTCATAGGAGCGAAAGCCGTGCGCGAACACGGGGCGCCGCCGGAGAAGGTCGTTGGGGAGGCGCTGGCCGTGATCGAAGACGGGCGCGCGCGGCGCGAAGTCGCACCGGTTCCGCGGGGCCACGGCGATGCGGATCTCGGAGAAGGGGTCCTCTTGGAACGTGGGCCAGCTGACCGAGTACACCGTGGACGTGCCGCACGGGCTGAAGGTCAGCTTCATCAAGTTCCCGAGGTAGCGAAACTGGTACGCGTAGAGCCGCATCTCCTCCTGCAGGTCGCCACCCTCCGTGAACATGAAGTCTGGAATGGGGTTCGGGTTCTCGATGGGATAGGTGGTGACCGCCAGGGGATCGCGCCGCAGCGAGACCAGCTCCATCTCGAACTGCGTGCCACTGTCGTACACGAACGGCCCGCTGAAGATGTGCCCCTCGGGGTGGCTCTCGAGGTCGATCCAGCCCTCGTGCCACTCGGCGGGCAAGCCCAGCCCCGCGCCCGGCGTGCTGCTGCCGCTCTGGTGCACCCACTCACCGTGCGCGGTGCGCGTCCAGCCGGTGCCAGACGTCTGGAGGTTGGTCCGGTCGATCGGCACGCCGCCACTGGTCAGCACCGGCTCCCAGACGCGCGCCAGGCCCAGCACCATCGGTCGGTCGGTCTCGTCGTAGGCCACGCGCATGACGCAGCCGATGTCCGCGTTCTCCGCCGCGATGGGCCCGCTGAACTGGTGGGGCAGGGTCTCGCGCGTCCACGTGCTTGCGCCCGAGTCACGGTGCCACCAGGTGCGCTTGTAGAACAGGTCCACGTCGCCCGCGCGTGAGCGGCCGAGGCGCAGCGCCGGGCACACGTCCACGCCCACTTGGTCCTCGAAGAGCGTGGTGACCGTGCCGTCGAGCTCCACCTCGTAGAGCGTGACCACGTCGGTCTGCAGCGCGAGCGCGACCAGCACCTTGCCGTCGTCGCCCACGATGGCGTCCACGGCGCCCACCTGGCTGGGCAGGGCGAGGCTGCCCAGCGGGAAGCGCTGCCACGGCGTGTCGAGACCGGCGTGCGCCACGGCCATGCGCCCGGTCTCGAGATCCGGGTAGACTACCACCAGCCTGTCCGGGAGTGCCGCCACGGCGACGAGCGTGCCCAGCACCGGGAACGACGCCTCTCGGTAGCCCACCAGCGTGCCATCATCGAAGGCGCGTGTGCCGGTGGTGAAGAGCGACGTGTTGATCTCGGGCAGCGCCAGGCGGAACGGCAGGCGCGCGGGCGCGAGGCGGGGATGCACCGGCAGCGGTCCGGCGTCCTGCATGTCACCGCCATCCTCGGGTGTGCCGGCATCGGGGTCGGCACCACTCGGGCCGCCGCACGCCGCAAGCCACCCGACGGCTAGCAGGGCGAGCGCGCGCATCGTCTTCAGAGGTTCCATGCGTACTCCCCCCAACAGCGCAGGCGCTGGTCCTCGTCGATGCCGCACACGTACGTGTCCGTCGCTCCGATGGAGAGGAAGCGCACGCCGCTGGGCGGCACGTGCGCGTAGTAGGCGGAGCTGCCCCAGCAGGTCACGTCGCCGCTCGACTCACGTGCGCAGCCGAAGCCGTTGCCGAGGGTCACGTCCACGAAGCTGCCGCTGGGCGGCGTCAGCGCCTGGTTTCCCCAGCACACGAGGTGCCCATCGCTGCTGGCCACGCCGCAGGTCTGCCCCACGCTCGACGCGATGGCGCTGAGCGCCACGGCGGGCGGCGCTGGCGTCACGCCGTCGGGGAAGCAGCGCGGCAGGCCGTTCGGCTGGAGCGCGCACAGCTGGTCCAAGCCGAGCGACAGGGCCGTGTAGGTGCCGACGTGAAACCCAGGGTGCGAGAGCCCCGTGGCGAAGCCAGCGCCCCAGCAGCGCAGCGAGCGCGCGTCGGACTGAATGTCGTCCGTGAGCGCGCACAACACCTGGCCCTCGGCGTTGCGCACGCTGGCGATGTCGAGGATGGAGACGGTGTCCGGTGGGCGCTGGAACTCCGACGCCCCGGCGTTGCACTGACCGGTGAGGCCCCCGCCGATGTCGGAGAGCTGGCCCTCCGGGGACACCGTGCAGAAGTCGGTGACTAGCCCGAAGTCGCGCGGCAGGATGTCGTACCGATCCGGTTGGTGGCCGCTCACGCGCGCCGACGCCGTGGCGCTGAGCGCACGGCAATCGCGATCCCAGCAGACCACCTCGTCGAAGCGGGGTGACGTCGCACCCCAGCAGACGTACGCGCCACCGGTGTCGAACCCGCAGTCGCCCCCGGTGAGCGTCGTCAGGCGCAGCGCGCTCGGTGGGCTGGTCTCGCCCGAGAGCTCGTAGCCCCAGCAGCTGAGCTCGCCCGTGCTGCGCAGCGCGCAGCCGTGCTGGTCGCCCATCGCCACGTCCACGAAGTCGTTGCCGGAGGGCGGGCTCAGCAGGTCGTCGAGTCCCACCGGGTCGCCCCAACACTGAAGGGTGCCGTCGGTGGCCACGGCGCAGGCCACCCGACGGGTCGCCGCGATGGCTCGTGCGATCAGTCCCGCGGGAGGCGCGCTCGCAAATTCGCCAAAGCAGTAGACGCGGCCATCCACGTCCCGCGCGCAGGCGTGCTGTTCGCCCGCCACCACCTCGGCGAAGTCACCGAGGACCACACCCTCGAGGAAGCCACGGCAGCGCAGCGTGCCGGTCGTGTCCACGGTGCAGCGACGCTCGACGTCCTGGGCCGGGTCCTGGGCCACCTGCCGCGGCGAGGCTCCCGCTCCACCGGGCGCGCACTCACCGCACCACGCGATGCCTTCGTCGGTCACACCGCAGACCGAGTCGCCTCTCACGTTGACGCCCACGAAGGTGGCGTGCGTCATGTCGGGGCAGCTCGGGTCGGCGCACTGCAGCTCGCCCACCATGGTCACGCTGCAGGTGCCGCTGGCGCGGGCCCACACGTCCACGGCAGGTGTGGGGGTGCCGCCTCCCCAGCACACCAGCTCTTCGCCGTTGGTGCCGCAGAAGCCATCGCCGGCGGGCTGCGGTGAGAACACGCCCGGCACCGGGGCCGGCCGGGTCCAAGCGAAACCCCAGCAGTGCAAGGTTCCCTCCGAGTCGAGACCACATGCGGTGTCGCCACCAGCGTGCACGAAGGAGAGAGCGATGTCGGGTGGCGCGAGCGGGATGGTGCCCCAGCAGCGCGCGCGCTGGTCCGCGTCCACCACGCAGCTGAACGCTTCGTTTGCGGTGAGCGAGTGGAAGTCGCCCCCGCTAGGGATGGGGGTCAGGAAGTAGTCCTGCCTGCCCCAGCAGCGAATGCTCCCATCGCCTGCTGTGAGGGCGCACGAAGTGTCCCCAACGGTGACTAGGTCACTGAACTGTCCGGAAGGCGGCGACGCCTTCCCGTAGGCGTTGTCACCCCAACAGGCGATGGTTCCGTTCGCGCGCAGGCCACATGTGTAATGTCGGCCGGTGGTCAGGGCCACGAAGCTCTCGCCCTCGGGTGGACGCGCCTGCCCGTAAGTGTTGTCACCAAAGCACTCCGGCACTCCCCCGCGCAGCACGCATGAGTGAGGGACCACCGGGCCCGAGGGGGAGTTTGGCCCCGCCGTGGTGACGCATGGGCCCGTCACGGTGCCGCACGAGCCGTACCACGTGCAGTCGCGCACCAAGCGGCAGTCATCGCAGCGCACCTCGCCCAGCGCATACCCGCCGAGAGCACCCACGGGTGGGGTGCAGTCGAGGCCGGGGTCCCCGTCGCAGTTCTCTTCGCTGGCCGGGTCCACCATCCCGTCGCCGCAGTAGCTGGGCTGGCCGGGCTCGTAGCGGCACGTCAAGGGCGAACACACCTGGCACGAGGTCTCGCCGTAGTCGCAGCGCTCCCAGAGATTGAAGCCGCCGGGCCCCGGATCGCACTCCTCGTCGGCGGCCAAGACGCCGTCAGCGCAGCCTCCCGCGCCCACGGACCCGAACACGGGGGTGATGGGGATACAGCTGAACACAGCATCGCGGCTGCCCGTGCTCAGCTCGAAGCCCAGCGTCCACGAGGTGGCTTCCCAGTCGCTCGGGACCCGGACTTCAAACGTCTTGGGGCCCTGCTCACCCGCCTCGAAGCGCAGCACGTCGGTGGACAGGATGAGGCCCGTGAGATTCTCGGGACGAAGCTCGACGGGCGCAGTCGGCATCGAGAGCAAGCGCACGGACACGAGGGCTGGCGCGCCTGTGAGAGTGGCGGTCCCCATCGCGCTCGCCACCGCCACGGTGTCGATGGGCGCCGTGCCGCTGCAGGTGGGCCCGTCGGCGCCGCAGCCAGAAAGGCCTGCACCGAGCACGATGAGCGAAATGAGCGTCAGCCCCGAGCGGAGACCCATGGCGGTGACGGTACCCGTGACAGCGAACATTTTCAACGAGGCCACAGCCATCCGACACCCAAACGGCTGGAGAGTTCCCACCGGCCGCGGTATTCCCTGAGCCGCCATGCACGCGGGCCGCCACTACTCCCTGCGCGAGATCCTCACGTGGACTCGACGCGAGCTCTTCACGTTCGTCTTGGTGGCCAGCGCCCCCGCTGGGCTCTGCAGCGCCGGGGTCGACGTGGGCGTCATCCCGTGGGCCCCTGTGGTGGTGCTGGGCACGGCCGTGGCGTTCGTGACGGGCTTCAAGTGCAACGCGGCCTACGGGCGCCTGTGGGAGGCGCGCCAGATCTGGGGCGCCATCGTGAACGCCAGCCGCAGCTGGGGCGTGATGGTGCGCGACCTGATCACGCCGGAGGCGAGCGGCCAGACGCACCAGCGCATGATCCTGCGGCACGTGGCATGGCTCACGGCGCTCCGCTACCAGCTGCGCGAGCCGCGCGTGTGGGAGACCAAGCAGATGAAGCACAACCTCGAATTCGAGGCGAGCCACTTCAGCGTGCCGGAGCGCAAGACCCCGCTCGACGAGGAGCTGGGCAAGCTGCTGAGCCCGGACGAGTGTGCGCGCGTGCTCGGCAAGAAGAACCGCGCGGCGGCGCTCTTGGCGCTGCAGTCCGAGGAGCTGCGGAAGCACAACGAAGCGGGCCGGCTGAGCGAGTATCGCCAGGTGGAGATCGTGCGCCTGGTCAGCACCCTCTACGAGCAGCAGGGCAAGTGCGAGCGCATCAAGAACTTCCCCTACCCGCGCCAGTTCGCCACGCTCAACCTCATCTTCGTGTGGCTCTTCATCGTGCTCTTGCCCTTCGGGCTGGTCACCGAGTTCAAGCGCCTCGGCGCGTTCGGGGTGTGGCTGGCCGTGCCGCTCACCGTGATCATCGCGTGGGTCTTCCACACCATGGACAAGATCGGCGAGGCCTCCGAGAACCCCTTCGAGGGCTCCGCCAACGACGTGCCCATCAGCGCCATGAGCCGCGGCATCGAGATCGACCTGCGCGACATGCTGGGTGAGACCGACCTGCCGCCGCCGCTCACGCCAACGAACAACATCCTGATGTGACCCGAAGGGCTGGGCCTCAGCCCATCCACATGCCCAGCACGATGAGCAGCGCGCCTCCGCCGGCGGCACCCACCAACACCACGAGACCAACGCCGAACGAGTGCATGTGCGGCGGTGCGGGCGGCGGGACCCTGACGCCCAGCTGCTCCGCCAGCTCGTCCAGCTTGGCGTTCAGCGCGGCGAGCTCACCGCGATGCAACGCCCAGCGCCGCGCGCCTTGAAAGGGCAGCAGCACCAGCAGGATCGCGAGCAGCATGAGGTAGCTCCCGCCAGCGGCGGTGAGGGCGTTCATGCGGTAGGGCCCGAGGGTCTGCTGGCTGTCCTCGAGCTGTTCGTCCGTGAGCACCTCGACGTCGTTCTTGTCGGACGCGCAGTAGTAGTCGGCGCCGTCGCTGGTCCACTCGCCAGGACCCGAGGGGACCCACGCAGTGGAGACCCGCACGGGCCCGTGACAGCCCTCGCATACCTTGGGGCAGAGAGGGTACCCATAGGCACCCAGCAGCGGGTCGGCGTCCGCGACGCAGCGCGACACGGCGATGGGGACCATCAAGAACGCGGCGATGACGGGCAGGAACGTGAGCGACGGAAGCAGCGCGTCGATGACGTTGCCGGCGAGCCCCGCCCGCTTGGTGGTCAAGTCGTGCAGCTGCTGCTCGAGGGCGCCCTTCGCGGCGCGCTCACGGACCTGCGGCGCGAGGTTGCCCTCGGCGAGGTGGGCCAGCATGTCGCGGCGGCCGTTGGTCCCACTTCCGCGCTCGAGCTCCGCGTCGGCTTCGGCCGCATACCCCGCCAGC
Organism: Sandaracinaceae bacterium; assembly: GCA_016706685.1. Taxonomy (NCBI): domain Bacteria; kingdom Pseudomonadati; phylum Myxococcota; order Polyangiales; family Sandaracinaceae; species Sandaracinaceae bacterium. The sequence goes on from JADJJE010000003.1 coordinate 171,428, forward strand.
TCGAGGCCATGGATGCGCATGAGCGTGACGTTGCGGTCGTGCTCGGGGGCGATGGGGATGTCCGTGGCGCGCGCGCCCACCACGCCGAGCAGCGCCGGCCCATCGCCGCGTGCCGTGTGCAGCCGCGCCTGCGCGTCGCGGTAGGCGCTGTCCAGCTCCAGCACCTCGGGGAACGGGTCACACTCGGCGAGCCACCCTGCCGCTGAGTCGAGGTCGTCCTCGTCGATGGCGCCGACCGCCAGGCGGCAGCGCACCAGCTGGCGGTGCCCGTCGTCCGCCAGCATCTCGAGCGCGGTCTCCAGCACGGCGCGCGACTTGAGCGGCTGGCCCAGCCGGCGATAACCATCGGCGAGCGACACCGTCAGCCAGCACAGCTTGCGCTGCTCCTCGGCCAGGGGCGACGGCTTCTCGCGCGCGGCGCGCCACTCTCGGCTGGCGCGCTCCATGCCGGCGGGCTGGTAAACCTCGCCCTTCTTCCAGCCCATGGGGGGCAGGCTCAAGTCGTAGGCGTGCGCCGAGATGGGGTTGACCAGCTGTGCCTTGAGGCGCGAGAGGCGCGCCACTTCGTCGGCCAGCGAGCGCACCACCCCCGCGCCCGCTGCGGCCTGACGCGTGCTGAGCACGTTGACCACGCCACAGTAGCGGCACGTGATCTCGCCCCCGCGCTGGTCCGTGGCGACCGGCGCGCCACAGCGCTTGCACTCGAGGGTGCGCACGTGGATGTCGAAGCTGGTCGTGTTCATGGGGCCTCTCTGGGAGGCTCACCCTTCGCGCCCCCGCTGGCAACATCCCGCAGGGCCACGAGGTTCGCGAGCTCGGGGCCGCCCTTGCCCCGCAAGAGGCGCTGCGCCGGATAGATGCTGCGGTGCCCCGTCAACACGTAGGCCACCACGCACACGATCACCACGTGCGGCAGCACCGCCGCGCCCAGCAGCTCCACCGCCATGATGGAGAGCGCCAGCGGCGTGTTGGAGGCCGCCGCAAAGACCGCCGCCAGGCCCACACCCGCACCCAGCTCGATGGGGATGCCCAGCAGCCGCGCCAGCACGCTACCGAGCGCCGCGCCCACGAAGAACAGCGGCGTGACCTCCCCGCCCAGGAAGCCTGCGCCCAGCGTCACGGCCGTGAACAGCAGCTTCAGCGCGAACACGTAGACCGGCAGGCTCGGGTCCTCGAACGCACGCACGATGGTGGGCACACCCAGGCCCAAGTAGTCGCTGGTGCCCACCAGCTTCCACAGCAGCACCACCACCACGCCGCCCAGGAACATGCGGGCCGCGAGCGGCTTCACGTGCTGCTCGCCCCGCTTCTTGAGGAAGTGCGTGAGCTCGATGAACCCCGCCGTGGTGGCCGCCACGGCCAACGCGAACACCAGCCACTTGGCCACCAAGAGCGGCGTGAGCGAGAGGTGCGCCACCACCGGATACGCCGTGTGCCCGATGCCGCAGGCGCGCGTGGTCAGGTCGCCCACCAGCGACGCCACCAGCGCCGGCACCAGCGCGTCGTAGCGGATGCGCCCGAGCACGATGAACTCGAGCCCGAACACGGCCCCGGCAATGGGCGTCCCGAACACCGAGCCGAAGCCGCCCGCCACGCCGGCCGCCAGCAGCTGTTGCCGCATGGCGGGGCTCACGCGCAGGCGGTGCGACACCCAGTCCGCCAGACTCGCGCCCATCTGCACGGCGGTGCCCTCGCGCCCCGCGCTGCCGCCGAAGAGGTGCGTGAGCACGGTGCCGATGAGCACCATGGGCGTCATGCGCAGCGGGATCTCGGGGCCTTGGTCGTGGATGGTGTCGATGACCAGGTTGCTGCCGGCCTTGATGGGCTGCCCGTAGCGCTCGTAGACGAAGCCAATCAGCAGGCCCGCGACGGGCAGCAGGTACACGATGCGCTCGTCACCCGTGCGGAAGTCGGTGGCGAGCTCCAGCAGCCACAGGAACAGCGCGGACGCCACACCCGCGAGCAGGCCCACCAGCGAGCCGAGCGCGACCCACTGGCCGAGCGCCACCCCGCGCTCGCGGGAGGTCACGTGGCCGCCTCCGCAGGGGCAGCGTGAGTCGCCGCGGCCAGCGTGCGCGCGTGCGCGCGGCGGCCGATGACCACCACCACGGCGCCCGTGAAGTACACCAGCAGCGAGTAGAGGAACACCGGCGGCAGCAGCGACAGGTCACCGCGCAGCAGCGCGAGCCCGAGTGCGAAGGCCAGCGTGGCGTTCTGGATGCCCACCTCGAGCGTGATGGTGAGCTGCTGCGGGAGGGGGAGCCCTGCCAGCCGCGCGAGCCCCCAGCCGAGCAGCATGCCCGACACGTTGAGCGCCACGACCGCCGCCCCCGAGGACAGCGCCGCCGCCGCGAGCTTGTCGCCGTTGCCGCGCAGCGAGCCGACGATGATGAGCACCAGCAGGAGCGCCGCCGCGCCCTTCACGGGTCCCTCGAGGCGCTTGGCCCAGCGCTCGCTGCGGGCGCGCAGCAGCATGCCCAGCGCGACGGGCAGGCCCATCACGAAGAAGATCTGCAGCATGGTGGCGCCAATGGGCATGGGCGGGACCTCGCCCGGAACGGCGAAGACGGCGATGGCCAGGCTGAGCACCAGCGGGATGGTGACGATGGTGATGACGCCGCTCAGGGCGGTGAGCGTGACCGACAGCGCGATGTCGGCCTTGGCGAAGCTGGAGTAGAGGTTGCTGTGCGCCCCGCCGGGGACCGCCGAGATGAGCACCAGCCCGAGCGCCAGCGGCGTGCTGAGCCCGAACGCCCAGGCCCACAGGAAGCCCATGGCCGGCAGGCCCACGAGCTGCCCCACCAGCCCCACCACCACGGCGCGTGGCTGCGCGGCGATGCGCCGGAAGTCACCCGTGGTGAGCCCGAGCCCCATGGTGAGCATGATGGCGCTGACCGAGATCACCAGAAAGAGCTGCGCCTTCGCGTCCATGGGCGGGCAGGGTGCAGCGTGCGTGCGCCTCGGTGCAAGCCGAGAGCGCGAGGCCATTGCCGTGCACGCTACGGACTTGCAGACTGGAAGGATGGGCACGCGGGAAGACGAACGGGATCTGGCGACGATGGTGGCGCCGCTCGGGTCGCTCGACCAGTCCGTGCTCGAGGCCATGACGCTCTATCGGAGGGCGCGTGTGAAGGTGCTGGAGCTGCGCAAGCAGGCGGCCCAGCTGCACACGGGCTACTGGGTGTTCCACACCGGCACGGGTGGGCTGCCGCTCGGCTTCGTGCCGGCCGTCGCGGGGGCGCACGCCATCGTGGGTCGCCACCACTGCGTGGACCTCAGGGTGGCCGAGGAGCATCACGCGTTTTCGCTGCGGCAGGCGCTGCTGCGGGCGCGGCGCATGGACGGCCAGCTGGTGCTCAACGTCATGGACCTCGAGTCACCGCACGGCATCGTGCTGGGCCGCGACCACAGCGTGCGCGCGCTCGACGCGGTGGGTCCCTTTGCGGCGCTCATGGGCGGGCTCACGCTGCTGTTCGTTCCGGAGGATCCAAAGCAAGAGCTGCCGGAGGCGCTGCCCGTGCCCGAGCTACTGACGGTGTGTGAGCGCGAGCAGCCGCGGAAGCCCGAGCGTTGGGACCTGCCCCTGCCAGAGCCGGCGCGCCCCACGCTCGCGTCCAGGTCGGAGTCGTGCAGCCGCGTGAGTGAGCTGGCAGGCCTGCGGCGCGTGGAGCTGGGCTCCATCATTCCCTCGGCTCCCTTTGCGCAGAGCCACATCTCCGTGGACCTCGACGCGGCGCGCGCCGAGGGGGCCTGTGCTTTCCACCTCACCTCCCACGCGCGCGTGCTGGGCACCCTGGTGCTCACCCGCGAGCAGCTCGAGAGCGGCGTGCTGCTGGGGCGCTACGACCGCTGCTGGGACCTCGGGAACCAGCCCCTCGACACCCAGGTGTCGCGCGTGCACGCGCTGCTCATCCTCGAGCGCGGGGCGCTGCGCATCTTCGACCTGGGCTCCACCAACGGCGTGCAGGTGGACGACGAGGTGGTGCGCTCGGCCACCCTCATGCGTCACCAGCGGGTGGAGCTATCGAGCGAGCTGACGCTGCGCGTGCTGTTCACCAGCGTGCCCACCCTGCCGCCACCGCCGCCGGCGCCGGAGGTGGTCCGCTAGCAGGAGGTCAGAACGTGAGGACGTCGCCCTCGGCCGGCACGCTCACGCTCGGGAAGTGCCGCTCGGTGAGCTGCTGCTCGAGCGCCCGCAGCTGAGGCTCCTCCCCGTGCACCAGCACCACGTGGCGCAGCGGGCCGCGCTGCCGCGTCTCCTCCGCGAAGTTCAATAGATCTTGCTGGTCGGCGTGCGCGCTGAAGCCCTCCAGCACGGTCACGCGGCAAGAGCGCGTCCACTCCACGCCGTGGATGCGCACCTTGGGGCGCCGCTCCACCAGCCGCCGGCCCAGCGTGTGCTGCGCCATGAAGCCCACGATGACCACCTCGCTGTCGTGGTCTTCCACGATGGCCTTGAGGTGATGCACCACGCGCCCGAACTCGCACATGCCGCTGGCCGCGATGATGATGCAGGGGCCCGGCTTCTTGTCGATCTCCATGGACTCGCGCACGGACTCCACGTAGCGCAGGCCGGGGAAGTTGAAGGGCGACTGGTGGTTGGCCAGCATGTCGCGCGTCTCTTGGTCGTAGATGCCCACGTGCTCGCGGAACACGTCGGTGACCTTCAGCGCCAGCGGGGAGTCGAGGTACACCGGCATGTCCGGCAAGCGTCCCGCGTCGTGCAGCCGCCGCAGCGTGTACAGGATCTCCTGCGCGCGCTCGAGCGCGAACGACGGGATCACCACCTTGCCCCCGCGCGCCCAAGCGCCGGCCGCGATCTCCGCGAGGTCGTCTTCCATCTGGGCACGCGGCGGGTGCAGGCGGTCGCCGTAGGTGCCCTCCAGGATCAGGACGTGCGCCCCGTGCGGGTGCTCCGGGTCGCGCAGGATGGGCATGGCGTGCCGGCCCAGGTCCCCCGAGAAGAGGACACGCTTCATGTCGCCCTCGTCGTCGATGTCCAGCACCACCAGCGCGCTGCCCAGCACGTGGCCTGCGTCGTAGAAGGTGACGGTGATGCCGGGCAAGAGCTGCTGCTTCTGGTGGTAGGGAATGCCCACCATCTGCGCCATCACGCCGTCCACGTGGCTCTGGTCGTAGAGGGCCTCCACCGGGTCCATGTTGGTCACGCCGCGCGCCACCTTGGCGTTGATCCACTCGGCGTCGTGCATCTGGATGGCCGCCGCGTCGGCCAGCATGGCTTCGCACAGGTCGCGCGTGGCCTCGGTGGTGTAGATGGCGCCGCGGTAGCCCAGCTTGTAGAGCACGGGCAGCGCGCCCGAGTGGTCGATGTGGGCGTGCGAGAGCACCGCCACGTTCACTTCGTCCGGGTCCACCCGTAAGTGGCTGTTGCGCTCCACCGACTCCTTGCGTCTGCCCTGGAAGAGGCCGCAGTCCAGCAGCACGTTCCCCTGGACGGTGCGCACGAGGTGCATGGAACCCGTGACGCCCTGCGCCGCGCCGAGGAACTCGATCTCGATCATGAGAGGGGGATAGCGCAGGCCAGGGGGGTTGGGAAGGCTGGAGCGCGGTCACCGCTACGAAGAGTCAAAACGACTCGGCGGGTCAATACGACCCAATCGCACGTCGTGGGGCCTGCGAAAATTTCGGGGTTTCCGAGCGCGCCACTGGCACGAAGCTTGATGCACGGCGTGGCGATGGCTGCGCCTCGCGATCTGCACTCTCCGACTCGGCTCGTGCCGCGCAGCCTCGCGTTGCCCGGAGTGGACCGGCCCGCGTGGAGCGGTGGATCGCCCTGGGGGCTGGTGTGGTGCTGCGCCGATCTGCCCCACGTCCCCGAGCAGCTCTTGGGGACCGAGCCCGGTGAGCTCCTGGTGCTGCAGGGCGCCGCCACGCTGCCGAGCGCGAGCGTGACCGCCGACATCGTGTGGGCCGCGCGCGAGCACGGCATCTCGCACCTGTTCGTGCTGGCTCATGCGGGCTGTCGGCTGCTGCAGCACGCGCTCCGGGACGAGTCGTCGGCCCGCCTGATGAGTGGTCACGTAGGGCGCTTGGGTCTCTTCGCGGGTCACGACGTGGACGCGGTCAGCCGCACGGTGGCTCACCACTCGGCCGGCTCGCTGCGCCGCGATCTCACCCGCCACGGGCTCGTGCCGGCCATCGTCACCGCCTTCGCGGATGCGCGCGGACACGTGGTGGACGTGTCCGTGGACCGCGGGCCCGAGGCGCGAGCGCAGCTCTCGTAGGGCGCGCCGTGCGGCTAGAGACCCTCGCCTGCCAGCCGGTGCTTGGGGTTGCTGGGGTCGAGCGCGGCCTTGGCCTCGGCCTCGCGGCGCTCGCTGTAGCGGTCCACCAGGAAGTCGCGCAGGTCGCGCGTGAGCAGCGTGAACTTGTAGAGCTCCTCCATGACGTCCACCACGCGGTCGCGGTAGGCGGAGTCCTTCATGCGGCCGTCTTCGTGGAACTCCTCGTAGGCCTTGGCCACCGACGACTGGTTGGGAATCGTGAGCATGCGCATCCAGCGCCCCAACAGCCGCAGCGTGTTCACGGCGTTGAACGACTGCGACCCACCGGACACCTGCATGACCGCGAGCGTGCGGCCCTGTGTGGGACGCACCGCGCCGATGGCCAGCGGGATCCAGTCGATCTGGTTCTTGAACACACCCGTGATGGCGCCGTGCATCTCGGGCGAGCACCACACCTGTCCCTCGGACCACTGCGACAGCTCGCGCAGGCGCACCACCTCCGGGTGCTCGTCCAGCCCCGGTCCCTTCACCGGCAGGTCGCGCGGGTCGTAGATGCGCACCTCGCAGCCGAGGTCGGTCAGGATGCGCCCGGCCTCCTCGGTGAGCAGGCGGCTGTAGGAGCGATCGCGCAGCGACCCGTACAGCATGAGGATGCGCGGCGGGTGCGTGCTCGGGGTGAGCTCGGGGAAGGTGGGACGCCCGAGCGGCGGCGGGCTGCCGTAGTGAACGCTCATGCGGCCTCCCCGCTCACCAACGTCCACGGCTCTTTGTCGGCGGGCATCTCGGCCAGCTCCTCGGGCGTGAGGCGCGCGTAGATCTCCACCAAGTTGCCGCCCGGATCGGTGAGCCACAGCTCGTGCAGCGGCGTGCCGCGCCAGGTGGTGCGCGCCGGCTTCTCGATGGGGATGCCCGCGGCCACCGCGCGGTGCTGCGCCGCAATGACGGCCGCGCGCGTGCCCACGTCCACGCCCAGGTGGTAGAGCGTGTCGTGGTGCAGCTCCTTCCCGTCGCTCACCAGCAGCACGAAGTTGGTGCGCAGCGCCTCGCTCACGAAGGTCACGTAGCGGTGCGTCCACTCCTTGGGGGACACGCCCAGCAGCCACGTGTAGAAGCGCGCCGCGGCCGCGAGGTCCGGCACCCGCACGCTGGCATGGAACTCTCGAGGCGTGGGTCCCTCGGGCACGTCCCGCAGCGCGGCCAGCACGGCAAGGCGCGCGCGTAGCTGGTCGCGCGTGTCGCGGAAGTGCTGGAGGCGTTGGTCGTCGGCGAGCACCTCGTGCTTGTGCGCGGGGTCCTGCAGCGGCCAGTGCAGGCGCGGTGCGCGCGTGAGGAACACGGGGCAGACCTCCTCGGCGCACAGCGTGATCACCAGGTCCACGCGGCTCGGGTCGATGTCGTCCACCGACTTTGACTGCTGGCCGCCGATGTCGAGGCCCAGCTCGGCGAGCGCCGTGACGGCCAGCGGGTTCACGCGCGAAGGCTGCGAGCCGGCCGACTGGACGCGCACCGCATCACCGAAGACCGCGCGGGCAAGACCCTCGGCCATCTGGGAGCGCGCCGAGTTGGCCACGCAGAGGAAGAGCACGCTGTCGAAACGGAGACCGGGCATGTGGGGCACCTCAGTGAACGGAAGCCGGCGTGGCAGCGGGGGCGCGCTCGGGAACCAGCCCTGCGTGCGGTTGGCGAAGGCCACCAGCGTGAGCATCACGGGCACCTCGATGAGCACGCCCACCACCGTGGCGAGCGCGGCGCCCGAGTCCAGCCCGAACAGGCTGATGGCCACGGCCACGGCCAGCTCGAAGAAGTTGCTGGTGCCGATCATGGCGGCAGGTGCGGCCACGTTGAAGGGCAAGCGCAGCAGGCGCGCGCCAAGGTAGCCCAGCGCGAAGATGCCGTAGCTCTGGATGACCAGCGGCACCGCGATGAGCGCCACGCGCTCGGGCTGGGCCACGATCGTCTCCGCCTGAAAGCCGAAGAGCAGCACCACCGTGAGCAGCAGGCCCAGCATGGAGGTGGGCTTGAGCTTGCTGGCGAGCGCGTCCACGGCGGCCACGCCTCCCCGGCCGGCCAAGCGCCTCTGCGTGAGGATGCCCGCCGCGAGCGGAATGACCACGAAGATGACCACCGACGCGATCAGCGTCTCCCACGGCACCGCCACGCTGGTGACGCCCAGCAGGAGGCCCGCGATGGGCGCGAAGGCCACCACCATGATCAGGTCGTTCACCGACACCTGCACCAGCGTGTAGTTGGCGTCGCCGCGGGTCAGGTTGCTCCACACGAACACCATGGCGGTGCAGGGCGCCACGCCCAGCAGGATCATGCCGGCGATGTACTGCTGCGCGTCCTCCATGGGCACCAGGTCCGCGAACACGTGCTCGAAGAACAGCACGCCGAGCGCGGCCATGGTGAACGGCTTGATGAGCCAGTTGATGACGAGGGTGAGCGCCAAGCCCGCGGGGCGCCGGCCCACGTCGCGCAGGCAGCCCGGGTCCACCTTCAGCATCATGGGGTAGACCATGAGCCAGATGAGCACGGCCACCACCAGGTTGACGCGCGCCCACTCGAGGGCGGCCACCGCCTGGAAGAGCTCCGGGACCAAGAGCCCGAGGCCCACGCCGGCCGCGATGGCGAGCGAGACCCAGAGCGAGAGATAGCGTTCGAAGAGGCCCATGGTGACTTTCAGGGTGCGCTCACAGCGCGGTGATGAGCGCCTTCAGCAGCAGCACGGCAGCGGGCTCCACGCAGTAGCAAACGCGCGGCCCCGCGACCTGGCCGCGAATGAGCCCCGCTTCCTTCAGCTGCTTCAGGTGCTGCGAGACGGTGGACTGGGCCAGGGGCAGGCCCTCGCCGATCTCGCCCGCCACGCACGTGTCGCGCTTCAGCAGCGTGCGCAGGATGCTGACCCGCGCGGGGTGCCCCAGGGCTTTGGCGAGCCGCGCCAGCTCGGTGTTCTGCTCGGCCTCGCTCGCCGGGAGGGGCGACGCGGGAGCCGCAGGGGGGCAGCAGGCTTCGGCAGGGGCACGGGTGGCAGGACGGCGAGACATATCGTTATTCGACGATATACGATTGATGGACCGTGCCCGTCAAGTGACGACGTAGTGACCGAGCAGCCCGAGGGCGCGCCATCCCCCGCAGCGGCGCGCAAGCCCTGCGCCCAGGCATCGCGCGACCCTCTCGAATCGTGTGCGAGGACGAGCGTTCTCGGTGGCCCACGCATTGCTTGCCCTTCGGGGGCATGCCCAACGACCAGCCCTTCTTCGAGCGCCTGTCCACGCTGGACCAAGCCTTCCTCGCCACCGAGAGCGAGAGCTGTCCCATGCACGTGGGCGCCGTGCTGGTCCTGGACGCGAAGCCGCTCCGCACCGCGAGCGGAGGCGTGGACTTCGACGCGATCCTGGCCTTCATCGCCGGCGCCCTGCACTCGGAGCCACGCTTCACGCAGCGTCTCCACCGGCTGCCTGTGGTGGGTGAGCACGTCTGGGTGGACGACCCGCACTTCTCCCTCGAGTACCACGTTCGCCACGCGGCGCTGCCGCAGCCCGGAGACGAACGTCAGCTGAAGCGCCTGGCCGGCCGCATCTTCTCGCAGAACCTCGACCGGAGCCGGCCCCTGTGGGAGTTCTGGGTGGTGGAGGGGCTCGAGGGCGACCGCTTCGCCATGATCTGCAAAGTCCACCACTGCCTCACCGACGGGATGGGGGCGGTGTCGATCCTGAAGTCCATGGTGGGCACCCACGCGCGCCCCGAGAGGCCACGCACGCCGCGCCCCATGCCGAGTGACGCGTCCCTGCTGCGCAGCTCGCTCGCTCGCCGCATGACCAGCCTGGACCGCGTACGCCTCACGGTTCTGCGGCTGCGCGGGGCGGGAGAAGGCGCGGCGCAGCGCTCGCCGCTCGGTGGGCTCATCGAGACCCTGAAGAAGGTCGTCGCGCCGGGGCCGGTCACGTCGCTCAACCCGCACCAGGTGGGCCCGCACCGCCGCTTCGACACGCTGCGCATGGACCTCGAAGAGCTGAAGGAGGTGAAGGAGCGCCTCGGAGGCAAGCTCAACGACGTGGTGCTCACCACGGTGGCGCTGGGGCTGGGGCGGTTCTTTCGTGAGCTGGGCGAGCGGCCCGAGGACTACGCCGGCTTCCGCGCGCTGGTGCCGGCGAGCGTGCGCGGGACGGACTCCGGGAGCGCGCGTGGCAATCAGGTGGCCACGTTGATCGCGACGCTCCCCATCGCGGTGTGCGACCCGCTCGAGGCCTACGCGTGCGTCTGCGACGAGACGCGCTTCTTCAAGACCGAGTCGAACGCGGTGCGGGGCATCCAGCTGCTGGAGGACCTCGACGACGCGCTGGGCCTCGGCGCCGTCTCGAGCGCGTTCGTACTGGCCGGGAAGCTGCGCTCGTTCAACACCATCGTGACCAACGTGCCGGGCCCCCCTGTACCGGTGCCGCTGTTCGGTGCGCCGTTGCTCGAGATCTACGGCCTGGTGCCGCTGTTCGCGCAGCAGGCGCTGGGCATCGCCCTCTTCAGCTACGCCGGGCAGCTGCACTGGGGCTTCAACGCCGACTGGGAGCACGTGGGCGGCCTGCACCTGCTGGTGGACGGGATGCGGGACGCGTTCGCGGACCTGCTCAGGGCCGCGCGGACTACCTGACGCTCGCCGGGACCCCGAACGCGTGGGCCACCAAGAAGTCCACCCAGCGCGTGAGCGCCACCTCGATGTCGGGCGGGGCGAGCCGCGTGCGCTCCATGAAGGCATGCATGGGCGCCGCGTCATAGCGATCGCTGCTGATGAACGAGAGGCCCTCGCGGTCCACGCCCGAGAGCGCCGTCGGTAGTGCACGCACCAACCACACGGGCAGGCGGAGACGCGGCGCGGGCACACCCATGTGCGCGGCAGCCCGCTTCACCAGGTCGGGCAGCGCGGGCGAGCGCTCGTCGAAGACCACCAGGTGCTCGCCGAGCGAGCGCGGGTCGGCGGGCACACGGGCCAAGATGGCCGCCACCAAGTCCACGGTGACCAGCGGCAGCCACGTGCTGGCGTCTCCCGGGAGGGCGGGCAAGCGACGCGCGTGCAGGAGGCGCAGGGTCTCCACCAGGCCGATGAACTGCGTGGTCTCGCCCGTCTCGCCGTGCCCGATGACCACCGCCGGGCTCACGCGCGTGAGCGGCACCCCCAGCTCCTCGGCGCGCCGGGCCACGCGCTGGTGCGCCTCCATCTTGGACGCCTCGTAGGCGCCATGGTCACGGTAGAAGCGGCGCAGCGCGGCGGGGTCGTCCACGTCGAGGGCGCGCGCCGGCCCGCCTTCGGTGCGGTAGCCGCTCAGGTACACCAGGCGCTCGAGGCGTGGAGAGCGAGCCACGCGCTCCACCAGGCGCAGGCTGGCGTCCACGTTGGCCACGCGGGCAGCCTCCGCGCTCAGCCCGAACTCGAAGCGCGCCGCCAAGTGAAAGACGGCGTCGGCGCGATCCAGCCATGCCTCGCCATCGGGCGTGAGCCCCAGGTCCGCCGCCTCGAGGTCGAAGTCGGCAGCGGCGAGCCGGGACCCATTGCCCCCATGGGCGTCCACCCAGGCGCGCAGCTCGGGCAAGCGAGCCACGGGGTTGCGCACCAGCGCGCACACGTGGGTGCCCTCTCGAGTGAGCTCCACCAGCAAGTAGCGCCCGATGAAGCCCGCCGCGCCAGTCACCACCGCCGTTTTAATATGTCTGTCGTTCGTCATATTTTTGTCCCATGTCTTCGACCGCACGGTCCTGCGTGCGGCGTGATCGTGAAAGGCTCAGGCGCTGAGGAGCGCCGCCACCATGCTGCTCACGTCGCGCAGCGGGCCGGCGTCCCCGGCCGAGCGGCTGAGCACCAGCGCGCCCTCGATGGCGCACAGCAGCACTCGAGCCCGGCGCTGCGCGTCCTTCTTGCTGGCGCCAGCGTCTACGAGCGCGGCCGCGAGGAGCCCCGTCCAAGTGCTGAACGCGGCTTGCGTGGCCTGCCGCAGCGCGTCCGAGCGCTCGGCCATCTCGAAGGCCACAGCACCCACGGGACAGCCGGCCCCGACGCCGCCCTCCACCAGTTGCGCCAGCGCCGCGATCATCCGGCGGGCCGCAGCCACCACGTCCTTCGAGTCGTGCAGCGCGGCCGTGAGCTGCGCGGTGAAGTGCTCGGCGTGGCGCTCCACCACGGCCACGGCGAGCTCTTCCTTGCCGCCGGGGAAGTGGAAGTACAGCGACCCGCGCGGGGCCTCGCCCTCCTCGATGATCTGCTTGAGCCCGGTGGCCGCATAGCCCTGCGCCATGAAGAGGCGCGTGGCCGACTCCACCATGCGCTCACGCGTCGCGTCGCCTTTGGACATGGGCCCAGAATGACGCGTCCTTGGAATATGTCAACCGATATATTTTCGAGACTATGCCCAGACCTGCTCGCCGAGCGCCTGCAACATCGCGAGCGCCGCGCCGGGCGCTGGCAGACCCGCGTCGCGCAAGAGCACGTGGGCCTCGGGGATGCTCACCGAGCGCGTCAGCGCGCTGATGGCCGCACGCTGCGCCCCGCGAATCACGTCGCGCTGCGCGTCCGTGAGCTGCGGCAGCGACCACTCCGCCACCGCCCACGACAGTGCCGCGTGCCGCGTCTCGTCCTCGGCCACCCGCGCCATCCCCGCGCGCACGACAGGGTCTTGCGCGTGCCGCGCCTGATGGTGCCCCACCACAGCACCGTAGGTCTCGCGCACGCAGCCCTCGACCGCGTTCTCGAGCGCCACCTCGAACAGGCCGCGCAGCGCGAACTGCTGCGCCTCGTGGACGGCAGGCTTCACCGCGAACCGCTCGGCCAGCGCGCCCATGTCCCGCGTGTGCCGCCGCTCATCCTCCGCGCTCGCGCGTGCCCACTGCACCAGCTCCACGGGGGCCCCCAGCACCTGCAGCTCCGCGGCCATGCGCTCGAACGCATCCACGGCAGCGGCTTCGAGGCCGGCCACCTGCACGAAGTACCGGCCGACGTCGTTGCCCCCCGCAGGGCGCGCAGGAACAGCCGTCCCCTGGGTCATGCGCCCGCTGACTGGGCAGGCGTATTCCTCGACGAGGTGCTCCTCGAGGATCCGGACCTCACCAGCCTCACTCACGAAAACCGTCCCTCGGAGGAGGTCGAGGCAGCCGGCCCAGCGGGTACCAAGGACTTCGAAACCACCAGCCACGTGCCTCACGCCATTGGGGCTGACGCCCACCTTCGGATCACCCGCACAGTTGATGTGGTAGTCGACCGTGAGCGCGAGGAGCGTCGCTTGCGCCGGGCTGGTGACAGGGAGAGTGACCACGTCGGCGAACGAGACTCGCTCGATGATGCCAGCGCGGCGGACAAAGACCGAGAACCCCTCGTCTCGATCGAAACCTGCGTCACCCACACCGCAATCCGGGTGCCCGCCCTCGATGCAGAATTCTCCGGCGAAGTAGGCCGGAAAACTGCCGCTCGGGCCCCATGCGTACGCGACCAGACCCTGAACCCCCGGTGGCAGAGGCAAGCCGGTCAGCTCGATCGCTCCACAGTTGACCGACATCGCCCTTTCTCGCTGGTTCCCGGATTGGCTGCTGGTCGCTGCACACCCACTCCATCCCGCCACGCCCAGGCCCGAGGCAGCCGCGGAAGCCAACGCGATGCTGCGCAGCGTGTGTCGAAAGACGTCGAGGCGATTCGCGCGCACGGTGTCGTTCAGCGTCTTCATGACGAGCCTCCTACACGAAGAAGCGAGCCTATCTGTTCGCCGCGCGGCCAGCCAACCCCTCCACGAATGGGGGCACATATCCACACTGTGGCAAATATTGCGCTGCTGGCGCATGATGTGCGCTTACCTGGCGCGGAGTGTCACGGTTCATGCGTAGTCCTGTCGTACGAGTCTTTCTGAAGCTGTCCGTGGTCACGGCGCTCGCCTTCCCTCTGTGTGCTGTCGCGCAGCCCGCGCAGCATGACGTGGCCGCCGCCGCGCAGGCCTACGAAGCGGGCCAGCGCGCTCAGCTGGCGGGCAACCACGCCGAGGCCGCGCGCCTCTTCGAGCTGGCGTTCGATGCCGCCCCGAGCCCCGCCGCCCTGCGCAGCGCCATCCGAAACCGGCGCCTGGCGGGAGACAACGCGCGCGCCGCCACGCTCTCGCTGCAGGCGATCACCACGTACCCCGCGGACCGGTCCACGCGTGATCTCGCTCAAGAGGTCCTGGACGAGGTGCAGCCGCAGCTCACGCAGCTGGACATCGCGTGCGGCGAGCCGTGCGTGGTGCTGGTGGATGGCGCCGTGGAGTCCACGCACGAGAGCCGCTCATGGCGCTTCTTCGTGCGGCCGGGCGCTCACACGGTGGTGGCCCGCTACACCACGGGCAGCGCGGCGCCGCAGCAGGTGGACGCCACCGCCGGCGGGACGCTGACGCTCGCGTTCCAGGCGCCCGCGGCCCCGGTCACGCAGCCCGAGCCCGAGCCCACGCCAGACCCCGAGCCGGTGTACGAACCCGAGACGCAACCCCTGCCGCAGCCCGCTGCCGGTGAGAGCGAGAGCGATGGCCTCGGTCCCGCGATGTTCTACACCAGCGCCGCGCTCACCGCCGTAGCGGCGGGTGTCACGGCCTGGTCCGTGGCGGACACCTTCGCGGCCAACCGCGCCTACGAAGACAACCCCACCCGTGAGGGCTACCTGGACGGCCAAGACCTGCGCCGCCGGACCTTCATCTTGGTGGGTGTCTCGGGAGCGCTGGCCGTCAGCACCGTGGTGCTGGGCGTGCTCACCGACTTCGGTGGCAGCGATGACGATGACGAGGCACGCGCCCGAGCCAGCGTGTGGGCCTCTCCCGACGGCGGTGGGCTCACGGTGAGAGGAGCCTTCTGATGGCACAGCCCGAGATCACAGCACTCAACGCCCGGCGGATGCTGGACCAGTACGAGATCGTCGCGGAGATCGCGAGCGGCGGCATGGGCACCGTCTACCTGGCGCGGCTCGCGCGCGCGGGCGGCTTCCAGCGCATGGTGGCGCTCAAGCTGCTGCACCGGCACCTGGCGGAGGAGACGCACTTCGTCTCCATGCTGTTGGACGAAGCGCGCCTCGCGGCGCGTCTGCACCACCCGAACGCGGTGGGCATCCTGGACGTGAAGCAGTCGGAGCTCGGCTACTACATGGTCATGGACTACGTCGATGGGTTCTCCATGGACGACGTGCTCGACCGCTCGCGCTCGCACGTGGAGCGCATGAAGCTGGGTGTGCGCATCCTGATCGACGCCTCCACGGGCCTCGATGCCGCGCACCGCCTGACCGACGACGACGGCCGCCCGCTGCAGATCGTGCACCGCGACGTGTCGCCGCAGAACATCCTGGTGGGGCGCGACGGCTCGGGTCGCATCACGGACTTCGGCGTAGCCCGTGCGGCCGAGCGCATCACGGCCTCGCGCCCCGGCACCATCAAGGGCAAGCCCTGTTACATGGCGCCCGAGCAGGCCGAGTGCCGCGAGCTGGACGCGCGCGCGGACCTGTTCGCGCTGGGCATCGTGCTGTGGGAGACGCTCACCGGGCAGCTGCTGTTCGAGTCCGACGCGGGCACCATGAGCATCCTCTTGGCCGTGCTGCAGCGGCCCATCCAGCCGCCGTCCATGGTGTGCCCCGAGGTGCCGCTGGCGCTCGAGCGGGTGTGCATGCGCGCCCTCGAGCGCGACGTGACCAAGCGCTACCAGACGGGCCGCGAGTTCATCGACGCGCTGACCGAGGCCGCCGCCCGCTCGAACATGCTGGTGGGGGCGCACGAGGTGAGCGACGCCATCCGCGAGATCTTCTCGGCCGACCTCGACGCGCGGCAGGCGTCGGTGCGCGCGCACGTCAGCGCCATCGAGAAGCTGCCCGTCACGAACATGACGCTGGGCGACCTGTACAGCATCCCGCGCCTGGGCTCCGCGCCCGAGATGCAGGCGTTGCGCTCGGGCGTGCGCGACTCCAACGCCACGTCGGACCAGTGGTTCGAGACGGCGCGCAGCGGGGAGGCGCGCGTGGACCCCACGTCGCAGACCATCGCGCTCGCCAGCGCGCCCGACCGGGAGACCGTGGCTTCGCCGAAGCCCGTGAGCAGCCGCCCCAGCGCCCCCGCTAGCGCACGCGCCCCCGCATCCCCGCAGGCCTGGAAGGTGGCCCTGATCAGCTTGCTGTTGGGCGCGCTGATCGCCGTGGGGGGCCTGCTGGCTTGGCGCATGAACCAGCCGCTCGTGGTGGAGCCGCCCGCTTCGGTCGCCGCTCCCAGCGTGCCACCAACGCCCGCCGAGCCGTCCCCGGCGCCTGCCGCCCTCGCCCCTGCGGTGGCCGAGGCTCCCACACCTGCGCCTGCTGCCGTGCCTGCCGCGGCCGAGGCCGCTGCGCCCGAGCCGGCCCCCGCACCGGAGGCCACCGAGCAAGACCCATCGCGCTCGGGCTCGACGCGCCCGCGCCGTGAGCGCGCCACCGGCATGGAGGGCACGGATGCGCCCGCCGCCGTCATGACCCCCGCCCCGACCACCATCGAGAGCAACCCCTACACCCACTGATGCTTTCTCTACGCGCTCGCTCCGCGCACCTCCCGGTGCACCTCGTCCTCTTGCTGCCGCTCGCCACGCTGGGGGCGTGCGACCTGTTCGACCAGGACCTGTACCTGAACCATGGTGGCCTCGCGCTGCGGGAAGCCTGCGGCGCGGGCGCACCCATGGTGGCTGGGAACATGACCTACATGGTGGACACCACCAGCATGGAGGACGACCTCGACACCGCGCTCGCTGGCTGCACGGGGCAACCCATCCCGGGCAACGACGGCTTCTTCGGCGTCGAGATGCAGGCCGGCGAGAAGTGGCACTTCCACGTGCGCAACAGCAGCGGCCTGGGCGTCAATCCCGCCATCTACATCCTGGACAACACCTGCGACGACCGCGCCTGCCAACGCGGTGACGCCATCGACGCGTGCGTGGAGAACCGCGACGAGCACCTGAGCTTCGTGGCCGACCGCACGGGCACGTTCTACGTGGGCATCGACGCGCGCACCGCCGGCGGCGGCGTGTTCTCGGTGGAGGTCTGGCGCCCCGAGTGTGGCAACGGCACGGTCGAGCACAGTGAGGGCTGCGACGACGTCGACGACCCCACGTGCGGGTCGGACTGCCGCCGCATCCTGGCCACGGGCGCGCAGGAGGTGGAGCCCAACGACGACTTCACGTCCTCCAACGTGACGCAGGTGGGCGCGGGCTCGTTCGAGGTGCGCGCCACCGTGGTGGACCTGTGCGACCTCGACATGTTCCTCGTCGAGGTGCCGGCCGGCGGCGACCTCTCGGCCACCGTCCTCGACCGCAACGGCGCGGTGTGTGCGGCAGACGCGCCAGAGCTGCAGCTCGAGCTGCTGGACGACAGCGGTGTGCAGACCCTCGGCACCGGCAGCCTGGGCGGCGCAGGCGGCACGTGCCCGGCCATCGCCGCAGGCGCGCCCTTCGCCACCAACCTGCCGGCGGGCGACTACTACCTGCGCCTGACCACCACCGAGCTGAACACACTCTTCAATTATCGCCTGCAGGTCACCGTCGCCGAGTAGCCGCCGGGCGCTGTCGCTGGCGCCGCCGGCCTTCCGGATTCAGGATGGGGCCGTGGCGGTACTCAAGACTCAATCCTCCCGGGCCGTGCGAGGGGCGCTCACCGCGAGCGCCGCGTGGCTCTTCGTGGTGCTCTCTCCCGCGCTCCTGGCCAGCGGCTGCATGTCGCGGGCCGATGGCCGGGCCGTGCAAGCGGACCTCGCGGCGATGACCGAGCGCATGGCCACGCTGGAGCAGCGCGTGGAAGCCCAGGCCGCAGAGCTGGCGCGGCTCTTGGAGACGGCCAACGTGGTGCTGCTGCGCAACAGCGCAGACCAGGGGTTG
Source organism: Sandaracinaceae bacterium (assembly GCA_016706685.1). NCBI lineage: Bacteria > Pseudomonadati > Myxococcota > Polyangiales > Sandaracinaceae > Sandaracinaceae bacterium. The sequence goes on from JADJJE010000003.1 coordinate 189,541, forward strand.
GCGCTCCAGCAGCTGCGCGACCAGCTGGGCCAGCTGGAGGGGCAGATCGCCGAGACGCGTCACCTGGCCGAGATGGCCGAGCGGCAGTCCGCCGAGCAGCGCCGCGAGATGACGGAACAGCGCCAGCAGCTGGACGCGCAGCGCCAGGAGATCGAGCGCCGCGTGGACCAGATCGCGCGCGCGGCAGGCATGGACGTGACGCTACAGCCGAGCGAGGTCCCGCGGGATCGCGCCGCGCACTTCCAGGCGGGCAGCCAGGCCTTGCGCGTGGGCTCGCACTCGTACGCGCGCGCGCTCTTCCGCGAGTACGTCATCCGCTACCCCACCGACGAGCGGGCCGACGACGCGCAGTACGGCATCGGCTCGAGCTACCTGCAGCAGAACCAGCCGGCCGCAGCGCTGGGTGAGTTCCGCCGCATCCTCACCACGTACCGGACCGGCGACGTGATGGACAAGACGCTGGCGGACATGGCCGAGGCGTTCGTGTTGGTGCGCGCGTGCGCCGACGCACGGCAGTCGCTCGAAGCGCTGATCGCGGCGTATCCGGAGTCCTCCCTGATCACGCGGGCGCGCAACCGCCTGCGGGAGATCAGCCGGCTGCCAGCGCGCGCCTGCGCGGAGTGAGGCCTCCGGTCTAGCGTGCAGGCGTTGCAGCGGCGGGCGTGGACGCTGCTGGCGCGGGCGCTTCGGCCGGCACCGGCGTGGTGGCGGGATACGTCTCCCACTGCGACCAGCGCACCGTCTCGGCGTTGCCCGTGACCACCCGTGTCTGGTTGTAGCCCTGCGGGCTGGCCACGTAGACGCCCGCGGCGTCGCGCCGGTCGGACACGAACGCCACCAGGCGGCAATCCGGGGAGAACGCTGGGTCCTTGTTGTCGCCCTGCCCCTGCGTGAGCCGCACGTACTCCTGGGTCCGCGTGTTCACCATGAAGATGTCGTAAGCGCCATCGCGACCGGTGAACGCGATCCACGGCCGCTCCGGGTCCATGCACCACGTGGGCGTCTGGTTGTGTGTGCCGCGGAACGTGACGCGCTGCACGTTGCTGCCGTCGCGATTCATGGTGAAGATCTGCGGCGTACGGTGGCGGCTCGACACGAACGCCAGCTGGTTGTTGGGACCGCACGCGGGGCTCAGGTCCATGGCCGGGTGGTCGGTCAGGCGGCGCACGTCGCTGCCGTCGAGCGCGGTGCTGTAGATCTCGGAGTTGCCGTCACGCGAAGACGTGAAGTAGATGCGCCCGTCGCACACGGCCGGCGCCATGTTGATGCCGTCGCCCTGCACGATGCGTGCGTCGCGCGCGCGCCCGTTGGTGATGTACATGCCGCGCTCGGTCATACGCGTGAACCAGATGCGGTTGTGCCCGAAGGAAGGCAGGAGCGAGATGCCGGTGCCGGTGGACACGCGCCGCTCACCGAAGCCGTCCATGAAGGACTTGAACACGTCCTTGGCGCCCGGGCCGGCGCGCCGCGCGTAGGCGATCTCGGTGCCGAACACGCCCGGCGTCCCGGTGAGCACGCGCAGCACCTCGTTGGCGAACTCGTGGGCCCAGCGGCGGGTGTGCGTGAGCGGGCCGCGATAGGTGTGCTCGAACGCGGGCGTGCCCGGCGCCGAGACGCGGAAGAAGCGCAGCGTGAGCTCCACGCCGTCCGCGCCCTGGCGCAGCTCGCCCTTGATGACGCCGTTGGCGTCCAGCGTGGCCCACGCACCCGCGCGGATGTCGAGCCCCTCGGCCACCAGGTCGTGCCGGATGGAGCGCGTGTCGATGACGGTGTAGCCGGGCATCAGCCGGAAGTCGTTGCGCAGCACGTCGGCCACGTCGGAGGAGCTGCCGAAGACGTCCGGGATGCCGATGCGGTACATCTGGCTCTCGGGGGAGTCCACCACGATCTCGACGAGCGACTCGGGCAGCGGGCTCCCATCCCCCGCGGTCTGCGAGCGCGACTCGAACGGGGTGGCGGCGATGCCCAGCACGAGCGCGAGCCCGACCAGGGTGAGCCAAGGGTGCGTCGAGCGATGGGTGGGCGATGACATGGGTGGTTCCTAATTCCTGCGCGGCCCGATGAACGTCACGGTGATGGCGCCGCCCAGGTAGCGCTCGGCTTCGTCGGGCGGAGGCGGGGGCAGCGAAGCGCCCGCAGCCTGTGCCATGCGCTGCCGCACGGAGGCGTCGAACGCGTCATTGCCGCTGGGCCCCGAGATACTGAAGTCCCCGACGCGCGCGTCGGCGGTGATCTCCACGCGCACCCGGCAGCGCAGCGTGCTGAGCTCTTCCTCGGGGATGCTGGACGGTGCCTGCCAGCCGCGCCGGAAGTACGTGTACAGACGCCCCGGATAGATGTCCGCCTCGCCGCGCTCGGCCGTGCCCTCGGTGATGCCCTCGGCGTCGCCCTCGCGCACCCGCGGCTCGGCGAACTCCGCCGTGGCCGCCGCGCTGTCGCCCAGGCGCGTGAGCAGGTCTTCACGGGCCTCGGCCGCGCGCTGCTCCGCCGTGAGCGCGGGGTTGGCGTCGGTGGTGGGCCGGAGCCCTGTGCCGTCGGCCAGCGGCGGCTCGGCGCCCGGCAGGGCATCGGCAGGCGCTTCCCCAAGCACATCCGTAGCCGAAGGCGGTGGCGCCGTGGCCGCCGAGGGCACGTAGCGGTCGGGCATGCGACGCGGGTCCGGCGGCGCCCCGAAGCGCACGAAGCGAGCTTCCACCACCGGAACAGGCGGGACCTCGGCCTCCTCGGGCAGCTCGACGGTGTCCTCCACCAGCGCGCCGTAGATGTCCGAGACGGCAGCCGAGATGATGACCACCGTGAGCGGGAACGCCCCGAGCGCGATGAGCACCGCCAGCACCCCACCCGCGACTTCATCGAGCGCGAGTGACCTGCGCGTCTCGAAGCCGGGCGTCATTCCGCCGCTCGCTCCCGGTCGAGCGGGTCCGTGACCAAGCCCATCTTTCCGATGCCCGCGCGGCGCACCAGCGCCAGCACACGCACCACGTCGCCGTAGGGCACCGTCTCGTCGGCCTGGATGTAGACCTCGTCGCGCGCGCGCAGGTCTTCGTCGGTCATGAGGCGCGTCTCGAGCTCCGAAAGCGTGAGCTCTTCTTCGCGCAGGAACAGGCGCCCGCCGGCCTCCACCGAGATGACGGGCTGCTCCTCGTCGATCTCCATGCGCGGCGCGTCGGCGTTGGGCAGGTCCACCGACACGCCCGTGGTCATCATGGGCGCCGCCACCATGAAGATGATGAGCAGCACCAGCATGACGTCCACGAGCGGCGTGACGTTGATCTCGCTGAGCGGGCCCCCGCGCCCCGATCCGCTCGAGAACCCCATGTCAGTCCACCAGCAGGTGGCGCCGGATGATGTTGAGGTAGTCGCTGGCGAACGCCTCGACCTCGCTCTCCACCACGCGCAGGCGGCGCACGAAGTAGTTGTAGGCGAGCACCGCCGGGATGGCGGCCACCAACCCGATGGCCGTGGCGATCAAGGCCTCCGCGATGCCCGGCGCCACGGCGTCGAGCGTGGCGCTCTGCTGGCCGTGCAGCTGGATGAACGCGTTCATGATGCCCCACACCGTGCCGAACAGGCCGATGAAGGGCGCCGTGGAGCCCGTGCTGGCGAGCCAGGGGATCTGGTTCTCGAGGCGCGTGAGCTCGGCGTTCTGCGCCCGCTTGAGGGCCCGCTCCAGGTTGTCCACGTCGGCCAGGTCCGGTGTGCCCGTGCGCGCGATGCGGCCGAGCTCGGCATAGCCCGCGCCGAACACGGTGGCGATGGGGGAGCTGGCGAAGCGCGAGAGCTGCCCGTTGAGCGAGCCCATGACGTCCATGTCCCACTGGCGCGTGTGCTCGTCCTTCCAGAACACCTGCAGGAAGCGGCGGCTCTGGTCGTCCAGCTTGTGGAGCCGCACCAGCTTGGCGCCGATGACGTACCAGCAGGCCACCGCCATGAGGATGAGCACCAAGATCACCAGCTTGACCACCGGCGTGGCGTCGAGCACCAGCTGCCAGGGGTCGAGCGCCGGGCGTGCTGTGGCTTGCAGGAGGACGGAGGGCATCACTCGCTGGCGCTGACGCTGCGGTCCTGCGCCCAGCCCGACTCGTCGGAGCCCTGGGCCATCTCTTCGCCCACCGAGGTGACCGCGATGCGGGCCTGCTCGATGCCGAGCGACACGAGGTACGCGCGGACGGCCTGGGCGCGACGGTCGCCGAGGGCGATGTTGTACTCCTCGGTGCCGCGCGGGTCGGTGGCGCCCGTGAGGTGCAGGCGGGCCGGCACGCCGCGGGTGCGGTAGCAGTCCACGGCCTGCTGGATGGCCGCGCGCGAGGCGCTGTCCAGCTCGTCGGCGTCGAAGCCGAAGTAGACCCGGCTGAGGCTGCAAGCCTCGGCGGTCGGGTCTGTGTTCTCGGGGGTCAGGGTGACGTCACGGCTCGCGTCGCGGGAGCCGGTGTCCTCGGAGCCGGAGGTCTCTTCTTCTTCCTCGGGGGCTTCGCTGCGACACGCGGGGAGCGCGAGCGCGGTGGCCAGGAGGAGGAGCGGGAGGAGGGAGTGACGGTGCTGCATGATGGTGCCAACTTCTTTCGACCGCTTGGTATTCGGCCGGTCGCCGAAAAAGTCAACGGGTACAAGCCCCGGGAATTCCGGCCTGTTCTGCTCATTTCGCTGAACTAGATTCAGTGAGCCGTCCATCCCGGGCCCGGTCCGGCGTATACGAGAGGAATACGCTTTGCAGGGTACCCGAGCGCCATTCCCAGGCTTGGCGACGCGGTGAGGGTGATGCTGTGAACATGGAACACCTCGCTTACTCCAGTCGGCTCGGCGCGCGCCCAAGAACCACTCGCGCCGGGGCACTCTCTTTGCTCTTTGCGCTGGGCCTCGGGGCGTGTGCCTCGGGCACCACGGCACCGCCGGTGGCTCCGGCCGAAGCGGGGCTGCACCGGGTCGAGAGCTGTGATGACCTGCTGGTGCAGCTGCGCGCCGACGCGGAGGCCAAGGTTCACGCCGAGGCCGACCGCATGCTGGCGGACTACGACATGTACCGCGACGGCAACTATGGAGGCTGGCCACAGCCCGCCTTCGACTTCGCGGATGGCGGCTCCCCCACGCCGCGCGCCGACGCGCCGCCCGAGTCGGGCCCCGAACACTTCACCGAGACCAACACGCAGGTGGCCGGCGTGGACGAGCCCGACTTCGTGAAGACCGACGGCGGACGCATCTTCCTGATCCATGGGCAGTCCGTGCACGCGCTGCGCTCGTGGCCCGCGGCCGACACCGTGGAGACCGGCACCGCCAGCGTGGAGGGCTCGCCGCTGTCGATGTTCTTGCGTGACGACACGCTGGTGGTGTTCTCGAGCGTGCAGTTCGCCGACCCAGACGGCGGTCAGGGGCCCATCGCCACGCTGCCCTTCCCGGCCGACAGCTGGGGCCCGTACTACCCCATGTTCTACCGCGAGTTCACCAAGGTGAGCCTGTTCGACGTGAGCGGCGATGTGCCCGTGCTCAGCGGCGAGCGCTACGTGGAGGGCAGCTATCGCGCGGCGCGCCGCCACGACGCCGTGGTGCGCTTGGTGATGCGCTCCGACACGTGGCAGCCGCAGTGGAGCGGCGAGCGCCCCTACTACTGGAACGACGGCGGCGAGCTGGTGAGCGAGCAGACCTTCGCGCGCCGCGTGGCCGCCTGGCGCCGCGAGCGCCTGGCCGAGATCGCCACGCAGGACCTCGACGGCTGGCTTCCCGAGGAGTGGGTGCGCGAGGGCAGCGAGCTCGTGGCGGTCGCGCCACGCTGCACCGACTTCTACGCCGCTGCGCCGGGCCAGACCGACTACGGCATGACCCAGGTGTTGGGGCTCACGCTCGACGCGAGCGACACGGGCGTCTCACGCAGCGCGTTCGTGCTGGGCGACGCGTCCATCGTGTCCGCCAACCACGAGGCGCTGATCATCGCGCAGGCCGACTGGCAGTGGAACGGCTGGTCCCCTGGGGTGGCGCGGTGTCCACGCGCCTGCACCGCTTCGACCTGAGCGGCGCGTCCACGAGCTACGCCGCCTCCGGGCGCGTGACCGGGCAGCTGCTCAACCAGTTCTCGCTCGACGAGAGCGACGGCGTGGTGCGCGTGGCCGTGACCGAGGACCGCTGGCTGGATGCCCAGGGCAACGTCATCGAGCCGAACGAGGACCAGCCCTGGGGTGACGGCACCCTGGTGAGCGCATCGCCCGTGAGCCGCGTGCTCACGCTGGGCGACGCCGCGGGCAAGCTGAGCGAGCTGGGCCGCAGCCACGACCTCGCGCCGGGCGAACGCATCTTCTCCACGCGCTACGTGGGCGACACGGCGTACGTGGTGACCTTCCGGCAGATCGACCCGCTCTTCGTCGTGGACCTGAGCGACCCGGCAGACATCGTGGTGCAGGGCGAGGTCGAGATCCCCGGCTTCAGCACCTACATGCACCCGCTGGACGCTGGCCACCTGCTGACCATCGGCCGCGACATCGACCCGGTGACGCAGCAGGACAACGGCATGGCGCTCCAGATCTTCGACGTGAGCAACCCCGATGCCCCGGTGCGCACGCACGTGTACACGGTGCCGGGCGCCTACAGCCAGGCGCAGTACGACCACCTCGCGTTCAACTTCGACGCGCGCCTGGGGCTCTTGGCCATCCCGGTGGACACCTACGACACCACCTTCGACTCCACGCTCGCGCTCTTCAGCGTGTCGGTCGCGGGCGGCATCGCGCCGGCCGGCTCCATCTCGCACAGCAGCTTCTACAGCGGGTGCGTGGACGGCGTGGGCGACTACTACTGCAGCTACAGCCCCACCGTGCGGCGCGGCCTCTTCATCGAGGACTTCGTCTACACCATCAGCCTGGGCGGCGTGACCGTGCACGCGCTCACGGACCTGACGAGCACGCTAGCCACGGTGAACCTGCCCGAGCCCCAGTGGTACAGCGGCTACTACGGCGAGGTGCGCACCTTCTGAGGTCAAGCGGCGGGCGCTGGCCCAGCCCATGAGAGAAGAAACGAAGAGAAGCCCACTCCCGGCGTGCCGAGGGTGGGCTTCTTGCTTGGTGCGAACCTGCAGCTCAGCGCAGGTGCGGCGGCCGCAACGCGCAGGGCACGCGGCCAGGCTCGTCCGGGCTGGCGATGGGGTCGCCGGGACGCGGCAGGTCGGCACACTGGCCGTTGTTGTCGGCGTTCGAACCGCCGCAGCCGCTGGCGAGGACGCTGAGCAGGCCGAGCACGAGCACGAGACGTGAGGTGGTGTTCCGCATGGCGTAGCTCATCAGTAGAGCACCCAGATCTCGTCGTCGGTGTGGATCTCGGTCAGCAGTTCCACGTCCGGGTCGCTCTCGATGAGCGCGGTGGTCTCGACATTGGCGCTGTACGCGGCGGTGCCCACCCACACGATGCGGGCGTCGTCGAACACGCTCAGGTCATGGACGTGGTCGGGGGCCACGTAGCGGTTCCAGCCCATCGTCCGCACGGGGAAGATGACGGCGGACGCGGCCGGGCTCACCACGGCCGGGTCGTCGTGCGCGCCCACGTCGTCCCACTCCACCACGGTCTCGACGCCCTCGGCGTTGCGGCACGTCTGCGTGACGGGGAAGTACAGCGTGGTGAAGGGCGCGGCCGGCGCGCGCACCCGCAGAGAGAACTGGTAGTACTGGTCGTCCACGGCGCGGGCGGTCTCCTTCTCGAAGATGAACGCCACGATGCGGCCCGTCCCATCGGTCTCGGCGGTGCCTTCACCCCACGCGCTGGTCAAGCCGCGCACGCTGGTGACCGTCTCGGGCATCTCGATGCGCACGCGCACGGTGTCGAGCCCCTCACAGCCGTGACTCACGCCGAACGTCACGATGGTGGAGGAGTCCGCCGTGAGGCGACCTTCCACTCCGATGTGTGCCTGGGCGGCGCCCACGAACGCGCCGGCGAGTCCGAGCGCGATGACCAACAATCCCGTCTTCTTCATTTCAATTCATCCTTCCGCGCCGTCTCCCAGCGCTGCGGGAACGATTCTAGAAGCGTAGCGGGCCGCTGACACCGTGGCATGTTGTCGCACTCGACGAGCACGCGGGCCTAGCGGGGGAAGCCGCAGCGCAGCCACTCGAGGATCAGCTGGCGCTCCTCCAGGGTCATCGTCACGTCGGAGTCCACGGGCGGCATGGTGCAGTCCAGCACCATCCCGCGGATCTCCACGTTCCAGTCCACCACGTGCGAGTACTCGTCGAGCGGCCAGAGGCCCAGCACCTCGCCGTGACAGACGGCGCAGCGCACGGCGAAGATGGGCTGCACGTCGGCCCAGCGGGGCATGGTGTCCGGGCAGCTGGTGGGTGCCGTGGCGTCGCACTCCACGGGCGGGCGCAGCACGTCGCGCTGACGGCCGGCGTCGTCCTCCTGGCCCGCCGGTTCGGAGCACCCGCCCAGGCCCATGGCGGCCACCACCAGCAAGCCAGCCAGAGCGCTCGAGGGGGGTCGCGACACACTCAGCATGGGCACAGCCTAGCCGCGGGGCGTCTCTCGAGCCATGTGGCAAGCTGTCGCACCGTGCATCACGGCGTTCGCACCAGCTCGTCTTCGGGCGTGTAGCCCTCGGTGGAGGTGCCGGCATCGCCCACCGCGGAGCGCGGGCCCGTGGAGTAGACGCGCAGGAGACCGGGATAGGCCTCGAAGGCCCGCAAGAACGCGGCCGCGTTGGCCTCGTCGAAGAGGAAGCTGCCGTCGGCCTGAGGCATGGTCTCCCAGAACTCGAGGGCGATCAGCGCGCTCGCCGCGTCCACCGCGAGCCGCACGTGCAGCCCCTCGGCAGGCACCTCGAAGACCGCGCTCGCGTCGGTGCCGCCCACCAGCAACACGAAGGGGGCGACGCGCTGGCTGCGGACGCGCACGTAGGACGCGCCCTGGAGGTTGCGCAGCTCGAAGACCAGGCTGTGGCCCACCAAGAGCGGCGGCACCGAGGCGTCCTCCGCCGAGGCCAGCTGCGGGAACAGGCGCACCCCGCAGTAGCGCCCGGCCGGCAGATCGAAGCCCAGCTCCGTGTCCATCTCGAGCACGATGGCCCCTGGGACGGGCGCGCCGGGGTTGCTGGCCAGCGCTGCGCACGTGCCCTCGGGCAGCGCCTCCACGCGCGCGAAGGTCATGGTGGCGCTCCCGAGCCGCGGGGCGCCGGCGAGCGCCTCGCTGTCGAAGAGGGGCGGTCCCTGCCACATCTCGGCTGGGAGCACGTCGATGTCGGTGGCGGCGGGCGGGTTACCCGTCTCGGTGCCTGCGCACGCGGTGAGCAGCAGTAGCCACGCGGCCGCGACCAGCGGGCTCCTGCACACACCGCGCAGGAGCTGAAGGAGCGAGCGCATCAATGCCCCTCCGTGTCGTCGGCGAAGAGGGCAGAGGCGTCGCTCAGCGGGAAGAGCTGGAAGTTGATCTGCACCACCTGCCGCGGCGCGGGGTCTTCCACGCTGAGCTCCAGCAGCTCACGGCGGAAGCGCACGATGCGCGCCTTCACTTCGGCCAGCTTGTCCTCACCCAAGCACAGCGTGAGCGAGCTGATGTCGCGCTGCGCCGGAGGGAACTCGTCGATGGCCTCGGCCGCCTGCCTCATCATGGTGCGGTGGTAATTGCCGATGTGAACGCCCAGGGTCTCGGGCCCGGTGGACACCAGCGCCTCGGTCTGCACCCAGCGCCCGTCGTCGTTCTGTATCAGCATGGACAGCTCGCGCAGTATACGCAGTCCGCGCTCCGCCTGCGACAGGGTGATGCGCGGCCGCAGCCGAGGGGCCACCCACGCGGCCTCGCCCTTGAAGTCGGCGCGGCAGGCCAGCTCGCGGATGGCCGGCACGTACCAGCTCGCGTGGTAGGCAGCGTGCGCCAGCTCCAGGCGCTGCACCGTGCGGTAGCGGCGGTGGCTCTTGAGGCGGTCGTACGCGGCGTTGCGCTCGGGCCCGGTGGTCGCCTGGTTGAACGCCACCAGGTCCACGAAATAGGCCTTGGCTTCGCCCGTGAGCCCGCAGCCGTCGGCGAAGTTGCCTGCCATGGGCGCCGTCAGGTTGCGGTCCCCGTCCATCACCAGCTTCAAGTAGTTGGGCGACTTCAGCCCCGCGCGCCGCGAGAAGGCGCGGTACGAGAACGAGCGCGGCCCGGCCTTCTTGTGCTCGTAGAAGTCGCGCAGGTACGCGCGGTAGTCGAGATAGCGGAAGACCTCGGGGGGTTGGTCGCTCACCCCCTCAAGGTAGCCGATGGGGAGGGACCCCACAGCCGGGCGAGCACCGCTTCCGTATACACCCGGTATACGCGGAGGAATCGCTAGACGCGGGGAAAGACCATGGGCAGACTCGTGCGTACGACATTCGGGGTGCGAGCAGCACAGGCTCGGCGGAAGGAACCGCAGGGCCGGGGAGTGCATACGGGCTCGCTCCGCTGAAAAAACGGATTGAGGCGAGGACACATGAAGCGACTGCACTCATTCTCGGCCCTGTGCGCCCTCGCACTGGCGCTGCTCATTCCTGCTGCTGCGGAGGCGCAGCAGCAGGGCACGGTGTACCTCAACGACGGGAGCGTGCTCACGGGGCAGGTCATCGAGTTCGTGCCCGGTGACCACATCACTCTGCAAATTGGGGCCACCCCGCCCATCGTCATCCCGCAGGCGAACATCGCGCGCGTGGAGATGGGACAGACCGCTGCTCCGCCGCAGCCCTTTGCGCCCCAGCCCACGCAGCCCTACCAGCCCCCGCAGCAGCAGCAGGCGTACCAGCCCGTGCAGCAGCCCTATCAGCCGTACCAGCTGCAGCAGCCCTACTCCGCGCCCGCGCGCCGCAAGCCGGGCCTGGGCCTGCCGATCGTGTTCCTGTCCGTCGGCGCCGTGATGGCCATCACGGGGGGCGCGCTCATCTCGCTCTCCTTCGACACCTACGACTATTACGGCGACTACGGCACGGACGAGAGCCTCTTCTACCCGGGCGTCGCGCTCGCCGCGACGGGCGGTGTGTTCTTCACGCTGGGCGTCGTGTTCTTGATCATTCGTCTGGGCCAGCGCCGGCGCTGGACGCGGGAACAGGCGGCGCCGGTCCAGCCACAGTATGGGTTTGCGCCGATCATTGCGCCGGAGCGCCAGCTCTACGGCTTGGCAGGCACGGTGAGTTTCTAGAACCCCGAGGAGCGGTCACATGGCGAGGCTGCACTCGTTCTCGGCTCTGTGCCCGCTCGCGCTCGTGCTCCTGCTCATTCCCTCTGCGGCGGATGCGCAGCAGCGGACCTATCGGTCTGCGCAGCAGCCCCCTCGGCACGGTCAGCCCACTGAGCGGGCCGATCAGCCCAGCGAGCAGCCGCATCAGCTCGAGCTGCCGAAGCGCCGCGCGCCCCGCCTGGGTGGGCCGATCGTGGCGATGTCCATCGGCGGCCTGCTGCTGTTCGGGGCCGTGTATGTCGCCGCCCTCGACCTCGATTCCGACAGCGGCGGCTTCCAGATTGGCCTCGGCGTCTCGCTCGGGGCAACGGCCCTCCTTCACCTCGCTGTCGCTGGGGCGGTCTTCGGGAGGCGGATGGAGCAGCGCGTCCGATACGGATTTGCGCCCGTCATCCACCCTGAGCGCTCGCTCTACGGCTTTCAGGGCATGGTGAGCTTCTAGGCGCGAGAAGGCCTGCCCAGCGTCGCGCTCAGGAGCCCGCGCATGAGCTGCACTTCACCATGCTCGGGGGCCGCGCGGTTCAGCAGGCGGGTGAGCTTCTTCATCACCGCCGCGGCGCGCTCGGGGTCCTCACTCGTGCGGTCCACCGCCTCACGCACATGCTCGATGAGGTGACGCATCTCATCCGCCGTGGCGGGGCGCTGTGCGGGGGACACCGGCAGCTCGCGCGGAGCTTCACTCAGCGCCACGGCCTGTCGCCGCAGCTCGTAGCAGAGCACCGTCACCGCTGCGGCGAGGTTGAGCGACGAGAAGGCGGGATCCACCGGGATGCGCGTCACGCGCTGACAGCGCTCGAGGGCTTCGTTGTCGAGCCCGCTGCCTTCGGGGCCGAACAGCACGGCCACTCGCGCATGCCGCGGGTGAAGCAGCTCCGCCATCGCTTCCTCGGGAGCGCGCTGCTCCACTTGGTGCACACGCGCGCGCGCCGTGGCGCCCACCACCCACGAGCACGGCGCCAAGGCCTCGTCGAGGCTGGCCACCACCTCGGCTCGCCCGAGGACGTGGTCCGCACCCGCGGCCATCGCCGTGGCCATGGCGCTCGGAAACTCGCGCGGCGCCACGAGGCAGAGGTCCGACAGCCCCATGTTCGCCATGGCGCGCGCCACGGAGCCGATGTTCCCGGGATGCTCGGGCCGCAGCAGCACCACGCGCACCCGCGCGAGGGCATGCATCGGGTCTTCCGGAGGAGGAGCTGGGGGCGGGGTAGAGGTCACCAGACCGCATATCACGGGTTTCGTTCGCGCGCGTTCAGTCGACGTGACGGGTCCTGGGGTGTCGAGTTGGTCGTAGACTCTTGGCCATGGCCCGTGACCCGCTCGAACTCCACGCCTTTGCGCTCGTCCTGGTGCGGCGGGACCAGCGCGTTCTCGTGGTGCGCGAGACCAGGCACGGCGGTGGCTGGTACCTGCCGGCGGGGCGCGTGGAGCCCGGCGAGAGCCTCATGGACGCCGCGGTGCGCGAGACCCTGGAAGAAGCGGGCGTGCCCATCACGCTCGAGGGCGTGGTGCGCGTGGAGTACGCGCCGGTTGGTCGCGGTGTGCGCGTGCGCGCCATCTTCACGGCGCGGCCCAGCGACGACACGCCACCCAAGAGCGTGCCCGACGAGCACACGGAGGAGGCGCGCTTCGTGACGCTCGAGGAGCTGGCCACGCTCCCGCTGCGCGGCGGCGAGGTGGAGAGCATCGCGCGCTTCGTGTTGGGTGGCGGCACCGTGCATTCGCTCGGCGTGCTGGGCCACGGGAGTGAAGGCTGGCGAGACCCGCCGCGGCCGGGGCGCTGACACGAGAGGGCACGGTTGCTCCCCCGAGGGGCGTGCACTAGCGTCGCCGGCATGACTGCCTCTTCGGCCCGCGTCCCTGGGCTGTGCCTGCTGTTGACCCTCGGCGCGTGCGGCGCGCCTTTCCCCACGCTGCAGGAGCAAGCCGCGGGCTACCAGCACCCCACGTACGGCTATGTGCTCGCGCGCCGCGCCGACGGGGCGGGGGTGCTCGCGCCCGAGTGGCAGCCTCACGTGCGCGCAGGCGAGGCGCGTGAGGTGCCCGCCGACCAGGACGGCGACGGGGTGCTCGACGCGTCCCTCGAGGTCCCGGTGTTCGACCTGCTGTACACACGCGGGGCTGCTGGCGGGTCGGTGTTCGTGAGCACGTTCCCCACCTCGCGCGAGGCCGCAGCGGGCGACCTGAGTCAGATCCTCACGGCCTACGTGGCCACGGCGGCGCGCGCGGGGCAGGTCGCGTATGGCTTCCCGCGCACCGTCCCGCGCAGCGCGCAGCCCATGGCGTCGCGCGTGCTGGGCTCACGTGCACGCGAGGTGGCTGGCCGGCCCGCGCACGAGATCCTCTTCGAGATCGCAGACGTGCCGGAGGGGCGCGTGACGGACGCCACCGTGTGGAGCCGCGGCCACGTGGTGCTGGTGCGGCCCGACCTGACCTTCAGCGACCAGCAGTACAGCCGCACCCGCGGCAGCTCCACCGCCGCGTTCTTCCCGGTGCTCATGGTGCTGGGCTACGCCAACCACGCGGCCGCGTTCGGTGCGCACCACGACGAGTTCGAGGACCTCGTGAACCGCCTGCAGTTCCCGGTGGAGCCGTCGCTCGAGCCGCTGGCCAACGCGCTGCGCGACTGCGTGCAGCAGGAGACGCTGGTGGAGATGCTTGTGTTGCCCGAGGGGCGCGTGGGCGCGCACGCCGCGCTGGCGGATGCCGCGAGCGAACGGTGCGTGAGCCAGGTGCTGGTGACGGCGCGACTGCCGCAGAGTGACTGGCCGCGGACGGTGGCGCTGCGGGTGGGGGCGGTATCCTCGCCAGGCAGTGCGGGCGAGGCACCGTGAGGGCCACTCGCTAGATCCACGAAGGCAAGTCGATGTCGGACTCCGGCACGAAGAATTCATCTCGCTCGAGTGTGTGCAGGTTTGCGACGTAGCGGGGCAGGTCATCGGCACCCGCCCCGTCTTTCCAGATGTCGACGGCCGCCTCGAAGCGCTGGACCAGTCGGGCATGCTCGACCAGTCCGCGTTCGATCATCGCGCTGATGTCGGCTCGGTCGTTCGCGTGAAAACGCTTCAGCTTGCTCACCACGACGTCCACTACGTCGAGCACCAAGATGTCGAAGTGCTCCAAAGTAGCGTTCAGCTCCGACAGTGCATGCCAGACTGGAGCGTGAGGGAGAAACGGCAGACCATTGCTGACGACGTCGATGTAGAGCCGATGCCGTGTGTGCAGTGAGGAGCCCTTGCCACCGAGCGCGAGGAGCTGAGACTTCACAGAGTCCGTGATGTCCGACGTCTGGAAGACGTCTCCGTCCTTCGTTCCGCGCTCGTAGTCCGTCAGCAGCATCAGCGCACCAGAACCGATGAGGGGCAACTCCTGCCGCGATGTGCCCAGTGGCTTCCAAGCGTCATCCAACTGTTGAAGGAAGTAGCGGAGCTGCTTCACGCGGCTTCTCGGAGCGCTTTGAGGAAGTCATCCACCGCGAGCGAGCTGATGATCCCCCAGCGCTGCGAGATACTCGAGCGAGCGGTAAACACCGCGAATGACGTAGTTTTGGTTCGAATCGAGGAGTCGAGGATGTCGTCTCGCGCGGCGCTGGGCTTCGCCGTCTTTGTTCTCGCAAGCCACGTCCCCAGCACGAGGCTTGCACGGCGCACTTGCATGAGCGTTGCGCGCGGGGTCGGCTGGCCTGCTTCGAGTTCCTCGAGCGCCGCCACTGTGTTGTCCACCAGCCAGCCAAGACGATGGGCGAGCCCGAGCAACTCAAGACGTGACGCTAGGAGGTCGAGCTGAACCTCGTCGATGCGCGCGACCAGCACCGGCGCGAGCGCCGTGACGAGGCGGGGATTCCTCGCGTCAGCAAGCACCTCCAGCACCACCTCGTTCACGTGGGCGATGCGGCTGCTCGGGAGTACGTTCTCGCTCTCGACAAGGTGGCGTGCACCCAAACGAGCGAGCGCGTTCTGGAGCTGGGAAGTCGGATCGGGTGGCGACGACTCGAAGTGCGACACATCCACATTGAAGAGCCGAAGTAGCTCGAGCAGGTGCTCTGCCGAGAAAGAGCCGAGCCCGCGCTCGATCTCGCTGAGCCGCGCCTGCGACAGGCCCAAGCGCTTGGCGAGCTCCGCCTGGGTCCACAGTCGCTGGGTGCGGAGCGCACGCACCTTCGAGCCAATCTCCGTGCGGAGGGCATCCCAATCACGGTCAGAGATGGAACTCGAGGCTGCCACGCGTACTGGTTTAGCAGTACGCATATCGATTTACCAGTAACAGGAGGATGTTCACTGGTTGATTAGACCGCTGGTGCGCCCACCAACCGCCGCACCACCGTCAAGAAGTCCTCGCGCATCGCGGCACTGGTTGCGACCTCGCCGTACAGCATCTGGCGGATCACCGGCGCGCCATGCGCCACCACGCCGTACGCGGCGATCGCCATCACCAGCGCCTCGGGCTCGATGTCCGGCAGCGCCCCCGCATCGCGCGACGCGCGCAGCACGCTGATCATCTGCTGCACGAAGGCGCGCGCCAGGTCGCGCTTCACGGCGTTGCGGTCGCTCACGGTCTCGAACGCCTCGCGCAGCAGCAGCGACGCGAGGTCCGGCTTCTCGGCGAGGGCATCCCAGAAGACGGCGGCGAACACCGTGAGCGTCTGCGCGGGCCCGAGGCCCAGCCCCGCGACCGACAGCAGGCGCGACTGCGCCAGCTCCATGAGCTCGGCCGTGATGGTGTCGTAGAGCTCCTGCTTGCCGCCGGGGAAATGATGGAAGATGGACGCGGCGCGGATGCCCGCCTCGTCGGCGATGGCGCGCAGGGGGGCGCCTTCGTAGCCGTAGAGGGCAAATTGCCGGGCCGCGGCGCTCAGGATTCGTTCTTTGGTGGTCTGCATCAGGGCGCTCGGCACAAGAAGCACACGGGCTGTATCGTGGGGCTTGCGGTCCAACCTAACACACGTTAGGCTGCGTCTACCAGCTGATAGAGTACCGCGAAGATGCCCACCATGCAGCCCAGCACCAGCCCACATCCCACCCCTGCCAACGACGTGAGCCCCACGGTGATCGAGTGCAAGAGCCCCATCACGGGTGAGCGCTTCGCCGAGCTGCCGGTGGACGACGCGCGCGCGGTGCAGGCCGCCATCGCCCGGGCGCGTGTGGCGCAGGAGGCCTACGGGCAGTCGTCGTTCGCGGACCGCCGCAAGGTGCTGCGCGCCATCTTGGACGCCGTGGTCAGCAACGCGGACGCCATCTGCGACGCGGTGGTGCGCGACTCGGGCAAGACGCGTGAGAACGCGATGCTGGGCGAGGTCATGCCCATCTGCGAGAAGCTGCGCTGGACCATCAAGCGCGGCGAAGCGGTGCTGCGCCCTCAGCGCGTGTCGAGCGGCATGCTGGTGCACAAGCGCGCCCAGATCGAGTACCTGCCCGCCGGCGTGGCGGGCGCCATCCTGCCCTGGAACTACCCCTTCCAGAACCTGCTCAACCCCATCATCACCGCGCTCATGGCGGGCGACGCCATCGTCATCAAGCCCAGCGAGTGGGTGAGCTGGAGCAGCGCGCGCTTCCACACGCTGGTGCGCGAAGCCATCGAGAAGGCCGGGCAGTCGCCCGAGCTGGTGCAGGTGGTGCACGGCTATGCCGAGACCGCGCAGGCGCTCATCGCGGGCGGCGTGGACGTGCTGCTCTTCATCGGCAGCGTGCCCAACGGGCGGCGCGTGCTGCGCGCGGCGGCCGAGACGCTCACGCCGGTGGTGCTGGAGCTGGGCGGCAAGGACCCGCTCATCGTGTGCGACGACGCCGACATGGAGCGCGCGGTGCACGCGGCGCTGGGTGGCACCTTCATCAACTGCGGCCAGAACTGCGTGGCCTCGGAGCGCATCCTGGTGCACGCGTCGAAGATGGCGTGGTTCGAGGGGCGCATCGCCAGCCACGTGAACGCCATGCGGCAGGGCGCGTCCGAGAACGGCCTGGTGGACGTGGGGGCCATGATCACGCCGCTCCAGCTCGCGCACGTGGAGGGCCTGGTGGCGCGCGCGGTGGCCGAGGGCGCGCGCATCGTCACGGGCGGCAAGCGGCAGCCCGGCACCCACGGCTGGTACTACGAGCCCACGGTGCTGTCCGACCTGCGCCCCGACATGGAGATCATGCGCGAGGAGATGTTCGGCCCGGTGATGCTGCTGTGCGCCTTCAACAGCGACGAAGAGGCCATCGAGATCGCGAACAACACGGCCTTCGGGCTGTCGTCTTCGGTGTTCTCGCGCGACGGCGCGCGGGCCAAGCGCATCGCCGACCGCGTGCACGCGGGCATGGCCGCCATCAACGACTTCGGCGGCATGACCTACATGGCGCAAGAGCTGCCCTTTGGTGGCGTGAAGGACTCGGGCTTCGGCCGCATGAACGGCGCCGAGGGCCTGCGCGCCTTCTGCACCAGCAAGGGCGTGCTGGTGGATCGCTTCTCCTTCGGCTTCCCGGCCAAGATCTTCCCAGCCACCGAGGCCGACTACGACACCACGCGCAACGCCGTGCGCCTGCTCTACGGCGCGTCGCTGGGCGAGCGAGCCAAGGCGCTGCGCGACCTCATCAAGAAACCGCGCTGACCAAGCGCAACCGCATCCAAGACTTTCGGAGACTCCTCATGACCACACGCTCTCTCGTCACCGGCGCCTGCGGCTTCGTCGGCCGCCACCTCACCCGACGCCTCGTGGAGCGCGGTGACACCGTCATCGCCACGGACATCGGCTCGCCCGACGCGCTCTCCAGCGTGGCCACGCGCATCACCTTCGTGAAGGCCGACCTGCGCGACGCCGAGGCCATGAAGAAGCTGTGCGCCGACGTGGACGTGGTGTTCCACTGCGCTTCGGTGGTGCACACCAACGCCACCATGGAGTCGCTGGTGTGGGACATCAACTACGGCGGCGCCATGAACATCAACAAGGCCTGCACGCGCGAGGGCGGCCCACGCATCGTGTACGTGAGCTCGGCCAGCGCCGTGTACGAAGGCAAGGACGTGGAGAACGGCGACGAGAGCATGCCGTACTCCAGCATCTCGCAGGCCAGCTACGCGGACAGCAAGATCGCGGCGGAGAAGGCCACGCTCGAGGCCGCCAAGCGCGGCGAGATCCGCGCGTGCTCGCTGCGCCCGCACGTGATCTTCGGGCCCGAGGACCAGCGGCTGATGCCCAACATCGTGCTGCGGGCGCGCCAGGGCCGGCTCATCTTCAGCGTGGGGCGCACGCCCAAGCTCTCGGACTTCACGTACATCGACAACCTGATCGACGCGCTCTTGCTCGCCGATGAGGCGCTGGCCAAGAAGCCCGACGAAGTGAACGGCGAGGCCTTCTTCATCACCAACGGCGAGCCCATGGGCTTCTGGGACTTCGTGGGCGACGTACTGGCCGAGATGAAGCTGCCGCCCATCCGCGCGGCCATGCCCTATCACATCGCCTATGCCGCGGCCGCCGTGGCCGAGGGCATCGACGCGCTGCGCGGAGGGAAGCTGGGGACCGCCAACGGGCTCAGCCGCTTCGCCGTGAAGTACATGTGCACGCACCACTACTTCTCCATCGAGAAGGCGCGCCGCGTGCTGGGCTACGAGCCCAAGGTGAGCGTGCGCGAGGGCATCACCCGCACCATCGCCACGTGGCCGGCCGAAGAGAAGGCGCCTGCGCGCAAGAGCGCGTGAGCCTGCCGAGGTGACACAGCCGATGGCGACCGAGACCAAGAGCGCTGAGCAAGCCGGCCGCGCCCCGCTGAGGGTGAAGGTGGCCCGCGTGGTGGAAGAGACCGCCGACGCGCGCTCCTTCGTGCTGGACGTGAGCGACGACACGCTGCGCAGCGAGCTGACGTACCGAGCGGGGCAGTACGTGACCGTGGAGATCCCCTGGGAGAGCTTCCACATCCACCGCTGCTACTCGTTCAGCAGCGCGCCGGGCGTGGACGCGCAGCCGCAGTTCACGGTGAAGCGCGTGGCCGAGGGGCGCATGTCCAATGCCCTGATCGACCGCGTGGCGGCCGGCGACACGCTCACGCTGCACCCGCCCGCGGGGCGCTTCACGCTGGACCGCGACGCCGGCATGCGGCCGCTCTCGCTGTTTGCGGGCGGCAGCGGGGTCACGCCCATCTTTTCGCTGCTGAAGGCGGCCCTGCGCGAGACGCGGCGCCCAGTGCGCATGCTGTATGCCAACCGCGACGCGGCCTCCACCATCTTCGCGGCGCAGCTGGACGCGCTGGCCCAGGAGCACGCGGGGCGCTTCAGCCTGCGGCACCACCACGATGACGCGGGCGGGTTCCTGACCGCCGAGACGCTCGCCGACTGGCTGCGCGGAGCGCCCGAGAGCGGCCGAGGAAGCGACCACTACGTGTGTGGGCCCACGCCGTTCATGGACGCCGTGGAGGCCGCGCTGCAGTCGGTCTCGGTGGATGACGGGCGCGTGCGCGTGGAGCGCTTCGTATCGCCTGCAGACCCGGACCGCCGTGACACGGAGCCAGCCCAGACGCCCACCTCCGGCACCGGCGAGGTGCCCGAAGACTTCTTGGTGACGCTCGGCTCGTCCATTCGGCGCGTGCCCTACAGCCGCTCGCTCACGCTGCTGGGCGCGTGCAAGGCCGCGGGCGTCAAGGCGCCTTCCTCGTGCGAAGACGGCTTCTGCGGCAGCTGCATGTGCCAGCTGGTGGAGGGCGACGTGGCCATGCTGAACCCGCTGGCGCTCACCGACAGCGACGTGGCCCGCGGGCGCGTGCTGGCCTGCCAAGCGCGCCCCACCAGCGCCAAGTTCCTGCACGTGGACTTCGACGCCGTGTCGTTCCGCGCGGGCGGCGACGGCGACGCCATGACCCCCCCGCTGTCCGCTTCTCGTGCTGCGCTCGTCGTCAGCTTGTGCGTGGGCGCAGCGCTGTTGGTGCGCTGGCTACACGCCATGATCTAGACTGGAGACATTCCCCCATGACCATGTTCGCCATCTTGATGTTCAGCTACGTGTGCGCCGGCATCGCCCTCGGCGTGCTGCACTTCACCTACCGCTCGGAGGTGGGGCGCCGCCACATGATCAGCGACGACCCGCACCGCAGCGTGGACGACAAGCGCCTGTACCGTGACGCCGCGCTGAACACCGGCGTGTCGGTGGCGCTCATCTTCAGCGTGACCTATGGCCTCGGCGACTACCTGTTCTACAGCGCGCCCACGCCCCTGTGGGTCATGGTGGTGGAGGCGCTGGCGGTCGTGTTCATCTACGACTTCGCCTACTACTTCTTCCACCGCTACCCGCTGCACGAGTGGAAGCTGCTGCGCTGGGTGCACGCGGTGCATCACGCGGCCCGCAACCCACGCACCATCGACAGCCTGCTGCTGCACCCCATCGAGACCGTGGGCGGCCTGAGCCTGCTGTTCGGCTCCATCGCGGCGGTGGGCGGCATCCACCTCTACACGTTCGCGGTCATCTTCGCGACGTACGCGGTGTTCAACATCCTGAACCACGCGGGCGTGAATTTCCCGCGCTTCCCCTTCAAGACGCTGGGTGAGCTGGCCGTGAAGCACGACCGCCACCACCACAGCATGCTGAGCGGCAACTACGCGTCCATCACGCCGCTGCCGGACATGGTCTTCGGCACGGTGGCCTGAGCGCCGACCCGGCTGGGCGGCTCACATCCCGTCGAGGAACAGGATGCGCGACAGGCGCTTCCCTGCGGGTGTGGGCACCCAGCAGGCGCCCGCAAGGTACAGCCCGCCGCCGTGCTGGAGCGCGATGTCCCCGCGAATGGCGCAGCAGCGGTCTTCGCACAGGATGTCACCCTCGCGCAGCTGGCCGAGGGCTTCGACCTCCTCTTCGCTCAGCGCTTCGTAAGCGGCATCGTCCAGCTCGCGCTCGGGCACCTGGATGGTGAAGCCCATCCCCACGTCGGTCTCGCTGCGATGGTGCGCGAGGACGCGCTCCCAGTCGGCTGCGTCGGCCACCCTCTCGGTGTGCTCGCGGATGCCGTGGATCAAGCGGAACGGCCCCGCGAGGTCGCCGGTCGCGCGTAGGTCCCCGCGCACCAGCGCTGCCACCCGCAGCAGGTCGGCGGGCGCGAGGCCGAGGTCCCATTGGCGCGGGAAGCTGCGGCACTCTCGGCGCAGGTCGTCCAGCAGACCATCGCGCCCGGCGGCGATCAGGGCACGGTCGGCCTCGGAGTCGCGGGCCAGGGACACGGGCTCCCGCTCGAGGCGCGCGCGGATCTCGCCGAGCGACTGGCGCTGCGCCGGAGTGAGGTCCGCCAGGCTGTCGCCACGCCAGTGCTCCCACGCGATCAGGCGCGCCTGCGCACAGCGCGACGCTGGGTCTTGGCCCGCGATGGTGTAGGGCAACCCCAGCTTCATGGGCAGCAACTCTCCGGCGTCCTCGAGCGCGTGCACCACGGCGTACTCGGCGTCCTCCATGCCGAGCGCGGCCGCCGCGGCCACCGCGCGCTGAAACGCGGCCTCCATGGCGGGGCCGTTGTCGCCGCGCAGCGCGAGCACCTCCGACTCGATCAGCGCCGCCAGCAGCTCGTCACCGGCGGGGGCGGGCGTGATTCCCGAGCCCACGGCGCTCTGGCCGCCAGTGCCTTCGGAGTCGACCTCGGCAGCGCCGCTCGGCGCGCCACCGCAGCCCACCAGGAGCAACACCAGGGAGAGCCGCCGCAGATGCATGGGCGGAACGGTACCTCACGCCGAGCGGGCGTCCTAGAGCCAGGGGGCGCCGCGGGAGCTGTGCTAGCGTGGCGGCCCCCATGCTGTTGCAGACCGCCATCCTGCTGGCCGCCGCCGTCCTGTGTGTCCCTCTGACGAAGCGCCTCGGGCTCGGCACCGTGCCGGGCTACGTGCTGGCCGGCGTGCTGATTGGGCCCTCGCTGCTGGGCCTGGTGCACGACGTGCACGAGACGCTGCACTTCGCCGAGTTCGGCGTGGTGATGCTGTTGTTCCTGATTGGCCTCGAGCTGGCGCCCGCGCGCTTGTGGGCCATGCGCGGACGCGTGTTCGGGCTGGGCACGCTGCAGGTGCTGCTCACCGCGCTGGTGGGCGCGGGCATCGCCATGGCGTGCGGGCTGAGCATGGCGCCGGCCGTGATCGTGGGCATCGGGCTCGCGCTGTCGTCCACCGCGTTCGTGATGCAGCTGCTGGCAGAGAAGCGCGAGCTGACCACCAAGCACGGTCAGACCGCGTTCGGCGTGCTGCTCTTTCAAGACCTGGCGGCCATCCCCACGCTGGCGGCCATCCCGCTGCTGTCGGCGCAGGCCGGCGCCGACAGCAGCGGTGCGCTCGTTCAGCTGGGCCTCGCGGTGGGCGCGCTGGTGGGCCTGGTGGTCATGAGCCGCCTGGTGCTGCGGCCACTGTTCCGCATCGTGGCGTCCACGCACAGCCACGAGCTGAGCACCGCGCTCACGCTGCTGGTGGTGGTGGGCACGGCGCTCGCCATGGAAGCAGCGGGGCTGAGCATGGCGCTCGGCGCCTTCCTGTCCGGCGTGCTGCTGGCCGACTCCGAGTACCGCCACGAGCTCGAGGCCAACATCGACCCGTTCAAGGGCCTGCTGATGGGGCTCTTCTTCATGGCCGTGGGCATGTCCGCGGACATGGGCGTGCTGCTGACGCGGCCGCTGGCCGTGCTGGGCGTGGTGAGCGCGCTGGTGCTGGGCAAGGGGCTCATCCTCTTGCTGGTGGCGCGGCAGGCCAAGCTCGAGGGCGCCGCCGCGTGGAGCCTGGCGGTGTTGCTGTCGCAGGGAGGTGAGTTCGCGTTCGTGCTGTTCGGCGCGGGGGCCACGTCCGGCCTGCTGGAGCAGCCGCTGGTGGACCTGTTGATCGTGTCGGTGACGCTCTCCATGGCCATCACCCCGGTGCTGGTGCTGCTGCGTGACGTGGCCATCCGGCGCCTCGAGAAGGCCGGCACCGCGCGCCCCTTCGACACCATCGAGGGCGAGAACCCACGCGTGATCATCGCGGGCTTCGGGCGCTTTGGTCAGATCGTGAGCCGCACGCTGCGCGCGCGCCGCATCCGCTTCACGGCGCTCGAGAAGAGCCCCACGCAGGTGGATTTCGTGCGCCGCTTCGGCAACCGCATCTACTACGGGGACGCCGCGCGCATGGACCTGCTGCGCACCGCGGGCATCGAGCAGGCCGAGGTGTTCGTGCTGGCGGTGGACGACCCGGAAGAGTCCGTGCGCGTGGCGGAGGCCGTGCGGCACGCCTACCCGGACCTGCGCATCGTGGCCCGCGCGCGCAACCGCGCGCACGCCTATGCGCTGATGGGCCTGGGCATCAAGGACGTCATCCGCGAGACGTTCCACTCGAGCCTCGAGGCCGCCGCGCTCACGCTCGAAGCCGTGGGGCTTCCGGCAGTGCAGGCGCGCGAGGCCGTGGAGCGCTTCCGCGACCACGACGAGGCCGCCGTGCGCGACGCGTTCCACCACCGCGGCGACGAGGCCATGCTCATCGAGACCGCCAAGCGCACCGCCGAGGAGCTGGAGAAGCTCTTCGAGGACGACGCGGCGCGCCCCTCCTAGTAACATCGCGCTCATGAGCGCCAGCAGCGACCTCGAGCACCTCCTCTTCAACCAGCCCGAAGAGCGCAGCCGCTTTCACCGCGCGCTGCTGGACTTCGCGGAGTACCACGTGTTCACGAGCACCGAGGCGCACGGACACGCGGTGCTGCGCAACGACGCGGGCGTGGCACACGCCATGGTGTTCACGTCGCCCGAGGCGGCCGCTGCGTTCCCGCGGCCGAGCGGCAGCGACGTGCGCATCATGAGCGGCCAGGCGCTGTTCACGTCGCTGGCCAAGAGCGGGCTGCCCTGGTGGGTGTTCAACGTGGGCGGCCCTGCCGGGCCCATCGCGTTCCCCACGGCCATGTGCTCGCTCATCTTGGGCGCCGCCCCCGTGGTGGGCACCCCCGCTGCGGGCGCTCCCGTCACTGCACCGCTGCCCTTTGCGCGTGGAGTCCTCACGCAGCATGCGCGCGGCCACGTGAGCGTGGACGGCGTGATGCAGGCGCTCATGAGCTTCAACGACTGGCTGGTGCCCGTGGCGCTCATGGCGCGGGCCCCGCAGCCGCGCGTGGGCAAGGGCGCGGTGATGTTCAGCCAAGAGCAGCAGCTGCCGGCGGGCGAGGCCTGGCTCTTCACGGACCGCGAAGCGGCGGACAGGGTGGCCGCCAAGTGGCCCACGCTGGGCACCTACGAGACGGGCGTCGCCGCGCTCGAGTGGGCACGCCTGCTGGCGGACAGTGGGCTGACCATCGTGAAGGTGAACCCGGGTGGCCCGCGCGAGGAGTACTGGGGCATCACCAGCGGCGCCTTCGCGCTGACGCTGGACTGGGCTCAGCGACCTCAGCGGTAGCCCGCGGCCTGCAGCTCGAAGAGCTCGGCGTACTTCCCACGCGCGGCCAGCAGCTCCTCGTGGCTGCCCTCCTCGGACACGGCGCCGTGCTCCAGCACCAGGATGCGGTCCGCCATGCGCACGGTGGAGAAGCGGTGCGAGATGATGACCGCCGTCTTGTCGTGGCTCAGCTGCTTGAAGCGCTGGAACACCTCGAACTCGGAGCGCGCGTCGAGAGCGGCCGTGGGCTCGTCCAGGATCAGCACGTCGGCGTCGCGCATGTAGGCGCGTGCGATGGCGACCTTCTGCCACTCACCGCCGGAAAGCTCCACGCCCGTGCGGAAGCGCTTGCCGATGACCTGTTCGTAGCCGCGCGGCAGCTTGTGGATGACCTCGTCGGCCAGGCTCTGCTCGGCCGCTCGCTCGATGCGCGCCTGGTCGCCCGCGGCGTCGATGCGCCCCACGGCGATGTTCTCGCCGGCGCTCAGGTGATAACGCACGAAGTCCTGGAAGATGACGCCGATGTGCGCGCGCAGCTCGTCGAGGTCGTACTCGCGCAGGTCGTGCCCATCCAGCAGGATGCGCCCCTCGTCGGGCTCGTAGAGGCGCGCCAGCAGCTTCACCACAGTGGTCTTGCCCGCGCCGTTCTCGCCCACCAGCGCCAGCACCTGCCCGGCAGGCAGCGTGAAGTCGAGGCCGCGCACCGCCCAGCGCTCGGCGCCGTCGTAGCGAAAGCCCACCTGCTCGAAGCGGAAGCCCTCGCGGATGGGATGCGGGAAGGGGCGCGGGTGAGCGGGCGACACGATCTCGGGGCGCACCTCGAAGAACGCAAAGAGGTCGTTCAGGTAGAGCGCCTGGCCGGCCAGCGCGGAGAAGCCGCTCAGCAGCCCCTCGAGCAACGTGCGCAGGCGCCGGAACGAGGCCGCCAAGAACGTGAGGTCCCCGATGCTGAAGTCGCCGCGCAGTGTGCGCCACGTGATGATGCCGTAGGCCGCGTAGTAGCCCAGCGTCCCCACGCCGGTGAGCAGGCTGCCCCAGCCGGCGCGACGCAGCGCCAGGGCGCGGTTCTGCTGGTAGAGGCGCGCGGCCAGCGCGCGGAAGCGGCCCACCAGGAAGCCGTGCAGGCCCAGGATCTTCACCTCCTTGGCCGTCTCCACGCTGGCGCCCGTCTGCCGCACGTAGTCGAGCTCGCGGCGCTCGGGGGTGCGCCGGAAGTCCAGCGTGTAGCTCTCGGCGTTGAAGTGCGCCTCCCCCAGGAACGCGGGCAGCAGCGCCAGCAGCAAGAGCCCCATGAGCCAGGGCGCGTAGACCATCATGCCCACCGCGAACGAGAGCACGGTGACCACGTCCTGCGCCTGTCCGAAGAGCTGCCCCAGCAGCGGCGTGCGGCCGATGGTCTGGCGCCGCGCGCGGTCGAGCTGGTCCTGCAGCTCGCTGTCCTCGAAGTCTTCGAGGTCGAGCGTGGCGGCGTGCTCCATGACGCGCGCGCCCATGGCGTTGCTGTACTGCTCCGACAGCAGACCATCCACCAAGGAGACCACGCGCCCCAGCACGTCGGCCAGCACCGCGAGGCCGAGCTCCAACGCCAGCAGCATCCACACCGGCCGCAGCACCTCGCTTCCGAGCGCGGCGCCGAGCTCCGTGGGCAGTCCACCTGCGGACGCGAGCGCGATGACCTCGTCGATGATCAGCTTGCCCACGTAGAGCGTGACCACCGGCAGGAGCGCGCGGAGCATGCGCAGCGCCACGCTCGCGAACGTGAGCTGCCGGTTGATGCCCCACACCAAGCGCAGAAACGGGGGCACGTTGCGCAGCGCGGCGAAGCGCTGGCGCCAGCTCTTCTGCGGCGGGGTGGGTGGTGGGGGGTGGGGAATCACGAGCGCACGTTGTCGGCGGACAGAGCCGAACGCTACGGGATGAGAACGGAAGCGCCAGTGGTCTCGCGCGCCTCGAGGGCGCGGTGGGCCTCGGCCGCGTCGCGCAGGGGCCAGCGCTGGTGCACGGGCACGCGCAAAATGCCGTCACGGATGGCGGCGAACAGGCGCGTGGTGGCCGCCAGCAGCTCGGCGCGCGTGGCCACGTAGTCGAACAGGGTGGGCCGCGTGACGAAGAGCGAGCCCTGGGTGGAGAGCGAGAGCACGTCCAGAGGGGGAGGCGGCCCCGACGCGTTGCCGAAGGACACCAGCAGCCCGCGGCGCTCGAGGCACGCTAGCGAGGCCGAGAACGTGCGCCGGCCGATGGAGTCGTAGACCACCTGCACCCCGCCACCGCTCCCGGCGGCCCGCACGGCAGCGGCAAGGCCAGCCGCATCGTCGTCAGCGTCCACCAACACCTTCGTGCAGCCGTGCGCGAGCGCCACGTCCACCTTGGCCTCGGAGCCCACCGTTCCGATGACCTCCACGCCGTGCCACGCCAGCCACTGGCACAGCAGAGATCCCGTACCGCCCGCCGCCGCGTGCACCAGCGCACGCGAGCCTGCGTCGAGCGGCCGCACACGATGCACCAGGTACTCGGCCGTGAGGCCCTTCAGCAACGACGCCGCCGCCACTTCGTCGCTGATGGTGCTGGGCAGTGTCACGCAGTGCTCCGCCGGGACGTTGCGCGCGCTGGCGTAGGCCCCCGGCGGGCGCGAGAGATAGACCACGCGCTCGCCCACCGAGAACTGCTGCGGGTCGACCTCGCTGCCCACGGCGGTGACCACGCCGGCCGCCTCGAGCCCGATGCCGTGCGGCATGCTGGGCAGTGGGTAGAGCCCGCTGCGATGGTACACGTCGATGAAGTCGAGCCCCACCGCGCGCTGCGTGAGCTGCAGCTCGAGCGGCCCCGGTGGCGCGAGCGTGACGGGGTGGCTGCGCAGCACGTCCGGTCCGCCGGGCTGCTCGATGCGAATGGCGTAGTGCATGGTCACCGAGGAGCGTACCAGAGCCCCCGCAGCGCACCGTCGATCCCCATCATTTCGGCGCATTCATGCCATCGCAATGACGGAGTCGGGGCGGCAGAGGCTGCACAGACGCCCTCGTGCAAGCGCGAAACGACCTTGTGGGGGCTTGGCATGCTCGATGCACCGGCAGCTCCCCATGACCGACCTCAAGAAGCAAGTGAATAAGGGTTTCGACAACGCCAAAGACGCCGCTGGCGACGCGGCCGACAAGGTGAAGAGCGCCACCACCAGCGCCGTAGACGCTGCGAAGCACGCCGCCCACGACACGGGTGATGCCGCGAAGCACGCCGCCCACAACGTGGGTGATGCCGCGAAGCACGCAGCCCACAACGTGGGTGACGCGGCGAAGAGCGCCAAGAACAAGATCAAGAACGCCGTCAAGTGAGCCGGCTTTCTCTGCCCCTCTTCCCCAACCTTAAGAAACACACGAGCCCCCTCATGAACACTCTCAAGCTTTCCCTGATCGCCCTCTCCGCCCTCGGCCTCGTGGCCTGTGGCCCCGCAGAGACCGAGACCACCACCACCAGCATGCACGAGCAAGACAGCGAAGGCGGCGAAGTGCGTCACAGCACCCGCGAGACGACGGAGACGGAGTCGGACGGCGAGCAGACCACGGAGCGCGTCGAGCGCACCGAGATCACCACCCCTGCATCCGAGTAGTCCGCGGCGGGCTGAGCTCTCGCTGTGCAGAGGACCGCTGCACAGTCCACCGAGAGCTCGGCCCCCGGGGTTTTACCGTGCCGATGGCGTGTGACCGCACGCCATCGGCATTCGTTTTGACGGAGCCACGCTCACAGCCCGCACAGCGCGTGCATGATGTCCACACGCTCCTCCCGCTGGCCCGTCGCCAGGTCGAGCACCGTGAAGCGCTTGGGCGAGGTGTACGAACCCATGTCCGTGTCGCTGTTGATGTGGATGGCGCCGAACAGGATGACGTACTTGCAGGCGTACTTGGTGAGCGCGACCAGCTCTTCGATGCGCTGGTCGATGGCCTCGTAGATGACCTCGGTGGCCTCCTTGAGCGGCAGCTCGGCGCCCAGGATACGGTCGCGCTGGGCGTACACGATCTGCTCGAGGGTGTTCATCTGGTGGTCCAGCTCGCTGACGCGCCCCTCCACGATCTGATCGCGCGTGAGCTTGTTCAGCGCGCCCTTGGCCGCACCGCAGCAGCCGGTGGTGCGCTGCTGGCCGTGACGTTGAATCTCCCCGACGGCTCCGTCCTTCGTGATGCCGATATGCGGCCCGTAGTAGATGGCCACCGCGCCGTCGTCCGGCACGTGGCTCGCGAACGCGCCCATGCCCGTGAGGCCCGTGAAGGGAAAGCCATCGAGGCCCCCCATTTTGAAGGGCCCCAGGAACTCGGCCGTGCGGGCGGGGTACTGGATGCTGTTGACGTCGTCGCTGCAGATGCTGTCGGCCAGCATCACCTGCGAGGGCTCGAGGTCCAGCGTCGCTTCGACGTAGTCGATGAAGCGGTTGACGGCGTCGACGGTGGTGAGGGCGTTTGGATACTGCTGACGCATGATCGCCAGCTTCTCGCGCTTCTTCATGGTGGCTCCGGGCGTGCGAGGGCGTGGAGCCAAGCACCCTACCACACGGGCCCGCTCGCAGCTCCCCGGTCAGCCCGGAGGCGTGGTCTCCACGCAGTAGAGTCGCAGCGCGGCCGTGCACGCTGCCGTGCCGTTGCTGGTCCAGTCCGAGCTCCCAGCCGAGGTCCAACCGCGGGTGCCCGTCTGCGCGCCATCCGCGCTGGTCCAGTCGAGACAGCGCGTGGTGCTGTTGTCGGTGTTGCCCGTGACGAACGTCCCCGTCCACGCGTAGGTGCCACTTCCCGCGGATGCACCGTTCTCGTCGGTGGCGATGGCCGCGGTGTCGAGGCCGTTCGCGAGGTCGGCCCAGTTGCCGGCCACCCGCAGCGTCCCTGGCAGCGCGAAGCGATAGTACGGCCCGCTGAAGTGCTGGATGCGGTCGGCGGCCGAGGTGGCCGCTGCTGAGCCAGGCGCGGAAGGTCCCGCTCAGGCCAGCCTCTGTGGCGCGCGCCTGACAGATCGCGTCCGCCCCGGTGAGGCCACCGAGGTTCCCGGTGTGGACCGTGCTGGTCACGAAGATGAGGCGCCCGGTACGCACGTGTTGGGGGCGCCTGCGACGCAGAAGTTCCCGAAGGAGCAGTCGGCGTCGGTGACGCACGTGGTGCCGCACACCGTACCCATGCCCGGGCACACGTAGGGCTCGCACGCCGGCACGCTCGCCGTGGAGGTCGCCACCCCGTCGTCGGGACACGTGCTGGAGGATCCGTCGCACGCCTCGATGATGTCGCACACACCCGCCGCGCCCCTGCAGACCACACCCTCACTCTCCACCGCGTCTGCTGGGCAAGCGCCAGCGGCGCACGTCTCCACGATGTCACAGTCACCCGCGCTCGCGCGGCAGGTGGTGCCGTCGGGGATCGCCGCGCACGCCCCAGCGCCGTCGCACAGGCCCACCAGACAGGGGGTCTCAGCGCACTCGGCGTCCGGATCGGTGTTGCCCATGCTGGGCGCGCACACCCGTTCGTCACGCCCGTGAGCGCCGCGGTGCACGACACGCATACTTCCTGCGCAGGCCGTATCGCAGCACACGCCGTCCCACGCACGCCCCGCTCTCGCACTCCTCGGCGCTCGCGCATCCCGGCTCCGTTCGCTAGGCCCCCCGCGTCGGGGCCGGCCCGCCCTGGTCGGTCCGCCCACGTCCACGGTCCCAGCGTCCGGATCGCTCATGCCGTTGTCGGGCTGGGTCGCCCCGTCGCCTCCACAGCCGGGGGACGCCAGCGCGCCGCACAAGAGGAGGAGGACACCGAGTCTGCTTTTCGTCATCACGTCACCGCGTTGGGGTTGGCCTGGGTGGTGACGGCCGGCACCGCTTCGATCACGGAATTCGTTTCCGCCTTCTGGTACAACCGGAGGCCATGACGCTGCCGGGCTGGACCACCTTCTCCTTCACTCACGACGGCCTCACGCGGGACGTCTACCGCCGCGGCACGGGTCCGGGCGTGCTGGTCATGCACGAGATCCCGGGCATCACCCCGCGCGTCGAGGCGTTCGCGCGGCGGGTGGCCGACGAAGGCTACACGGTGTTCATGCCCGACTTGTTCGGGGAAGTCGGCAAGCCGCTCGCGCCCGGCTACGTGATGGGGCAGATGGCGCGCGCGTGCATCCGCAGCGAGTTCGCGGTGCTGGCCAGCCGTGGCAGCAGCCAGGTGACCCGCA
Organism: Sandaracinaceae bacterium; assembly: GCA_016706685.1. Lineage (NCBI taxonomy): Bacteria > Pseudomonadati > Myxococcota > Polyangiales > Sandaracinaceae > Sandaracinaceae bacterium. The sequence continues at coordinate 220,184 of JADJJE010000003.1, forward strand.
TGCTGCGCGCGCTCTGCCTGCGCCTCCACGAAGAAGCCGGTGGCCCCGGGGTGGGCGCCGTGGGCATGTGCATCACTGGCAACTTCGCGCTCGCGCTCATGGTGGACCCGTGGCTGATGGCGCCCGTCCTCTCGCAGCCCTCGTTGCCCTTCCCCACGGATGCCGCCGCTCGCCGCAGCCTGCACGTGAGCGACGACGACCTGCGCGTCATCCGTCGCCGCACGCGCGAAGACAACGTGAGGGTGCTGGGCCTGCGCTTCACGGGCGACCCGCTCTGCCCGAAGGCGCGCTTCGACCGCCTGCGCGACGAGCTGGGCGCGGGCTTCGAGGGCATCGAGATCGACTCGAGCCTGGGCAACCCGTACGGCATCTCGCCGTTCGCCCACAGCGTGCTGACCGAGGCGCTGGTGGACAAGGCTGGGCACCCCACCCAGCGCGCACTGCACCGCGTGCTCGCGCTGTTCGACGAGAAGCTGCGCGCGCCCGGACGCAGCGCTCCCCGTCACGGCTGAGCGGCCGATGACACAATCGGGCGAGTTTGTGAATTCCGCGTTACACTCGCGCGATGTTTTCGCCCCGCTCCTCCTCCGCCCGGCCCCTCGGTTGGGCCGCTTGGTCTCTCTTCGTCGCGCTGCTGGCTTCGGGCTGCGGCAGCGACGGGAACAACACCGACGCCGGCCCGCTCGATGAAGGGGTCACGGAAGACATGGGCGGCCCCGTGGAGGTGCCCGCAGGCCCCTGGTTCGACGAGGGGGACGATGGCGTAGCCGACCCGCTCGGCGCCACGGCCACCCAAGCGCTCGCCGGACGGGCCGCGGCCGGAATGCTGCCGCCGTTCCACTCGGGGCTGCAGGCGTGGGAGACGGGTGACTTCATCCTGGCCAACGACAAGGTGGCCATCGTGATCGAAGACGTGGGCCCCTCCGACAACTACGACCCCTGGGGTGGCCGCCCAGTCGGCATCGCGCGGGTGGAGAACGGCGCGCTGCACGAGCCCGGCAACTTCGGCGAGTTCTTCATCTTCATGGGCCGCATGAGCGTGGTCACGCAGTTCGTCGGGGTGGTCAACGACGGAACGGACGGTGAGCCCGCCGTGATCCGAGCCCAGGGCCGCCCGGCCGGCACGCCGTTCCTCGAGAACCTGCTCGGGCAGGCCTTGAGCCGCGACTTCAGCCGCATCCCGACGGCCATCGACTACGAGCTGGCGCCCGGCGCGGAGCACGTGGACGTGTACCTGACGCACACCAACTACAACGACTACGACTCGAGCGGCGGCACGCTGCACGGCTTCATGTACGGGCCGCGCATGCCGGTGTTCACGGTGGGCCACGGCTTCAACGCCGAGGAGGCCACCTCCATGCTGGCCTTCGACGACGACATCGCCACGAGCTGGGCCTATCGCATCCCCGACCAGAACATGCGCTTCCTGATCGCGCCGTCGGGCTTCACGGGCATGTCGGCGGCGGGCTACTCCATCGCCGCGGGAACCGAGACGCGCCGCCACTACACGCGCATCTACATCGGTGGCCGCGGCATCGACGGTGTGCTCGCCGCGGCCGCGCGGACCGAAGGGGTGAGCCAGCGAGCCATCACGGGCACCGTCTACGAGGCCGACGGGACGACCCCCGCAGCGGGCGTGCGGGTGCACGTGGAGCAGGTCCCCGCCACGGGTGCCCCCGTGTTCCTGACCCGGGCCCTGAGCGCGGCCGATGGCACCTACAGCGTGCACGTCCCGACCGACGCCAACGTGCGCCTGCGCACCTTCCGCCGCGGCAACGTGGTGGTGGGCCCCGTGACGGTGAACGCCCCTGCCACCGCGCAGGACTTCACGCTGGCCGCCACGGGCAGCATCCACGTGGTGGCCACCGACCCCACGCTCATGGCGCCGAACGACCGCATCCCGGTGCGCGTCCAGGTGCTCCCCGCCGGGGCCAGCAGCGTGCCCAGCGTGCCCAGCAGCTTCGGTGAGCCGTCCATCGTGAGCGGGCGTCTGCACGTGGAGTACGCCACCGGCCATGGCGCGAGCAACGCGCTCGGCGAGGTCACGTTCCGCGCGCCCCCCGGCGACTGGGAGGTCGTCGTCTCGCGCGGCACCGAGTACGAGCTCTTCCGCCAGACCGTGACCGTGGTAGCGGGCGCGACCAACGACGTCACCGCAGCCATCTCGCGGGTGATCGACACCACTGGCGTGATGTGCGCCGACTACCACGTGCACACGAACCGCAGCAACGACGCGGACGACGACGCCTATGTGAAGCTGCGCTCGGCGCTGTCGGATGGCCTCGAGATCCCCGCCCGCTCGGAGCACGAGTACGCCGTGCTGACCGACCCGCTGATCGTGGAGATGGGGCTCGGCGCGTGGGGCTACGGCCTCAGCTCGTTGGAGCTCACCAGCTTCGAGCTCTACGGGCACTTCGGCGTCATCCCGCTCACCCCGAGCGCCGGCGTGAACGGGGGCACGGAGCAGTGGCAGACTTATCCCTCCGCCACCAACCCCACCGCGCCCATCGAGTTCCTGACGCCGCCCGAGCTGTTCGACAACGCGCGCGCGCGCCCCGAGGCGCCAGCCGTGATCATCAACCACCCGCGCGGCGGCACCAACTACTTCGACTACGTGGGGCTCGACAACGTGACGGGGCAGGTGGAGGACCTGGCCGCATGGGACACGGAGTTCCGCATGATCGAGGTGTTCAACGCCAGCAGCTGGAAGGCCGACCGCAACGGCACCGTGCGCGACTGGTTCGCGCTGCTCAACACGGGCCGCCCCATGTTCGCCGTGGGCAGCAGCGACTCCCACGGCATCGCGGGCTCGCCCGTGGGCTACCCGCGCACCTGCCTCACGCTGGGCACGGACGACCCACGCATGCTCGACGACGACATGATCCGTGATGCGTCCAACGACGGCCACAGCTTCATCTCGGGCGGCGTCTACCTGGACGCGCGCATCGGCAGCGCCAGCCACGGCGACACCGCCACCGGTGTTGGAGCAACCGCGAGCGCGGACGTGCGCGTTCAGATCGTGGACTGGATCCAGGGCGACTTCGTGATGGACGTGGTCGTCGACGGGACGGTGGTGAACACCATCGACCTCGACGACCTCCCGGCCGACGACATGAACTTCAGCGTGGTGCGCTACAACGATTCCGTGAGCGTGCCGGTGGCCGCCGCGGGCAGCTGGGTGGTCTTTGCGGTCTACAGCAACACCACCACCACGCTGGCGCCTGTGCACCCCTCGCGCGAGGCGTTCGCCGTCACGAACCCGATCTTCCTCGAGCGCTGAGGTCCTTGCCCATGGGCAGTGCTATCCTCGGAACTTCCAGAGGACATCATATGCGTATACAACTTGGGTGGGTCAGCTTGGTTGGCATCGGGATCGTCGGAGCGGGCTGCGGCACGAGCACCGTGCCCCTCGATACGGTGGGAGACGAGTTCGTGCAGTCGGTCTGCGAGCAGATCCGGCGCTGTCCGGATCAGTGGCGCGACGAGTTCGCCATCATCAACGTGTTCGAACTCCAGGGCAGCGACATCTCGTGCGAGGACGTGCTGTCCGACTTTCCCGACGTGTCCCGTGCGCCGAGCGAGAGTGAAGGTGTGGAGGGCGGGACCATCGACTACGACGGCGCGCAGGCGCGTCGCTGTGTGCGCGCCCTGGCCCAGAGCTGCGTCCCCTTCCAGCTGAGCGGCGCCGTTCCCGAGTGCCAAGGCGTGTTCACGGGCCAGGTGGACGTGGGCGACCCGTGCGTGGCCACCAGCGAGTGCGAGCCCTCGGCCTACTGCGACCTCACCGACGACTGTGAGGGGACGTGCGTGGCGCGGGCGACGGTGGGTCAACCCTGCGACAGTGACGAAGGCTGCCGCGGGGCGGAAGGCACCGTCGCGGGCTGCGAAGACGTGGACGGGAGCAACGTCTGCGTGGAGTACACCATCACCACGGACGCCGAGGTCGGCGAAACCTGCGGGCCGATCGACAACGAGGGCTCGGCGCGCACCGTGGCCTTGTGCGGAACGGGGCTGTACTGCCGCTACGTGGCCGACGCAGGGTCTTGTGCGCTGCCCATCCCGGCGGGCCAGCCCTGCTCGGACGACGAGGTCTGCGAGCGCGGGTACTTCTGCAACGCGGGCAACTGTCGCACGGCCACATTCGTGGGCACGGTGGGTGACGCCTGCGACGAAGAGTCGTTCATCGTGTGCGACCCTTCGCTGGGCCTCGCTTGCGACGAAGACACGGACCGCTGCGTGCTAGTCGGCGACGGCAGCGAGGGCTCGCCCTGCAGCGCCAACGGGAATGAATTCCTGTCCGTCTTCATGTGCGATGACGGCCTGTTCTGCGACCTCGACGCCGAGGTGCCTACCTGCAAGACGCCCTTCGCCAACGGCATCTCGTGTGAGAGCGACTCCCAGTGCGAGAGCGGCTACTGCATCAACGACCGATGCAGCGCTCCCGTGCTCTGCGAGGAAGGCCCCGTCCTCCTCCCGGTCTGAGACTAGCGTGCGGGCCGCGCGCGCTCCGTCATCAACCGCTGCGGTGCCACGTAGCGGTCGTGGGCGGAGAGCGCGGCCAGCAGCAGCAGCACGGCCAGGATGCCACCCAGCCCGAAGAAGGGCCGGTAGAGCGAAGGCGCGCCGCCCGCGAGGTCGAGCGCGGTGCGGGTGAGCGTGATCAGCATCGACCAGAACAGCGCCACCGCCATGACCGAGCCGGCGCGCACGCGCAGGTAGACGAGCGAGGGGGAGAGCACCACGCAGAACGCGAACAGCACGGCGGCGCCCAGCACCGGTGTATCGGCGAAGTGGAAGATGGCCGCTGGCGCCATGTAGAGCCCCGACAGCGCACCGATGCGCAGCGAGCGCGCCCAGAAGCCGCCGGGCATCTCGCGGAACAGGAAGCCCCGAAAGCCCGCCTCGAGCGCCAGCGCGGGCAGCAGGTTGATGGTGACCGACGCGGGCAGACCACGGACGATGAGCCAGAGCGGGTGCCCCGGCGGATGCTCGCGCAGGTTGGTCTCGAAGAGCTCGAGCTGATCGGGAGGCACCCCGGCCCGCTTGAACGCGATGTACTGCTCGACGGTGTGGATGGGCTCGACCCCGCTCAGCAGCCAGCAGAACCCGAGCCCCACCAGCAAGAGCAGCGCCGGAGTGAGCCACGCCAAACCCCAGAAGCGGTTGAACCCAAAGGTGATGCCCAGGGCCTCGCGCACGGGCACCTTCAGCACGGGCCCCGTGAGCAAGAGCGCGGCCAGGAGCGGCGGGAACATGTGCCAGTAGTAGGCGCTCGCGGAGAAGCCACGGTGCTCCGTCAGGCCGTTCGCCACCAACAGCACGAGCGGCGTCCACCCGCCCAACACCGCGAGCAGGAAGAACGCGGCGACCAGTCGCGGCTGAGTCAGCTTCACGCGCCGACTATTCGGTGGCTGCGTCGTCGTCGCCCGGGTTGGCGAGCTTGCGCGTCCACAGGATGGCGTCCTGGCGCGTGTCGCCCACCAGCACGCCCTGCGCCAGCAGGCCCGTCTTGCGGAAGCCGCACGCCAGGTAGACCGACGCCATCTCGACGTCTTCGCTGGGGGTGAAGGCGAAGCCCGCCACGATGCCGCGGTCCTTCAAGACCTCGCACATCTCCATGAGCGCCCAGGACACGGCCAGCAGGCCGTCGTGGTCGTCGGGGCGGCGCAGGACCTCCACCAGCGAGTGACCGAAGCAGTCTTCGTACTCGGCCGAGATGTAGTTCACGGGCGCCTTCTTGTAGCTGCACGAGTAGTACATGCGGGCGGCGTCGCGGCCGAAGGCGTCGAAGGCACCGAAGCCCGTGGAGACCTTCCACAGCTTGTCGCGCTCCTTGAGGGCCTCCTCTTCCTCGACCTCTTGCACCATGGCGCTCTTGGGCTTGGGGTCCAGCGTGTCCAGCATCTTCTTGGCCGACGCGATGGTGCGATCCGCCACACGCATGTCGCGCTCGCTGACCTCGACCGAGGCCACACGCTCACCGATGACGCAGCCGCAGAGGTGACCGTCGCTGCGCTTGTAGAAGCCCGGGATGGTGCCCTCGCGCACGAAGCCGACGCGCGTCCAGCTGGACACTTCGTCCTTCTCCACGAGCGTGATGACCTTCTGGATGCCCTCCTGCTTGGCCACCGACTGGATGTAGAGGCGCTTGGCAGGGAGCGCGCCCGCGCGGAAGTCCACCACACGGATGAAGCGCGTGCGGCGGTTCAGGATGACGCACAGGTAGGCGCTGTCGCTGCGGAAGTAGAGCTCTTCGACCGCAGGCTTGCTGGGGTCACGCTGCGGCAGCGTGGCGTTGCCGCGCGGGGCGTTCTTGGCGGCGGGCTTGCCCTTGCCGGCCTTGCCGGTGCTCTCCACCTCGACGGGCGGCGGGGCCTCGGAGGCCCGCTGTGCAGCGCGCTTGGCCTCGGCCTTGGTCTCGGCCTTCTGGGCCTCGGGCTTGGCCGCGGGCTTGGTGAGCGGCTTCTTGGCGGGCGCCTTGCTGGGCTTGGCCTCCACCGCCTTGGTCTTGGCCGGTGCCTTCACGGGAGAGGGCTTGGTGGGCGACTTCTTGGCCGGCTTGGCAGCAGCCTTGGGGCTCGCCTTGGGGGCCTTCTTGGCCGCAGCGGCCTTCGCCGGAGCCGCGCTCTTCCCCTTCGCAGGCTTGGTCTTACTGGCCGCGGCGGCCTTGGCAGGACGGGGCTTCGGAGCAGGCGCGACGGCGGGCTTCTTCTTGCTGGACGCTTTTTTGGTGGCCATCTACCTACGAACCTCTCAAGATTGCGGAATTCCTCGCACTTCGGGTCGCGGAATGTAGGCTCATTGCTCACCCATGTCAATTGACGTGGTCGCTGGCAGGTCTCGGGCGTGGCTGTGCGCTGAGCGCATGGGGCTAGCCGGGTCGGGAGCCAACTCTCGAGGTGGACCGTCGTCGGGCGGCAAACGCAAGTAGGCCGTGGGCCACCGGGGGTTAGGCCATGCCGGAACGCGAGTAGTCGGGACCCTGCCGAGCGGGCACGCTTTGGTCTGCTTCCCCCGTCCCAGGAGTCCGCCGCCATGAAGTTCAGCATCTCCATCGCCATGAGCGAGGCCAACCACTACGTCCCCCTCGCGCAGGCCGCCGAGCGCATCGGCTACCACGCCATCGTGCTGCCGGACTCCATCTTCTTCTCGGAGGAGGTGTCGGCGCCCTACCCCTACACCACGGACGGCAAGCGCATGTGGGGGGCCGAGACCCCGTGGATCGACCCCTTCGTGGGGACCGCGGCCATGGCCGGCGCCACCGAGAGCATCTTCTTCTACACGAGCGTGGTGAAGCTGGCGGTGCGCAACCCCGTGCTGGTGGCCAAGCAGGTGGGCTCGCTGGCAGCCATCAGCAACAACCGCTTCGGCTTCGGCGCGGGCCTCGGCTGGCTGCCCGAGGAGTTCAAGTGGTGCGGCGAGAACTTCGAGACGCGCGGCCCGCGCATGGACGAGGACATCCAGATCCTGCAGCGGCTCCTCGGCGGCGGCATGGTGGAGTTTCACGGCGAGCACTACGACTTCGGCAAGATCCAGATGAGCCCCGCGCCCACGAAGCCGGTGCCCCTCTACCTGGGCGGTCACACCCTGCCGGGGCTGCGCCGCGCTGCGAAGTACGGGGACGGCTGGTCGTCGGCCATGCTGCCCAGCAAGAAGATCCTCGAGACCGTCGCCAAGCTGAACGAGCTGCGCAAGGAGTACGGCACGGACCAGAAGCCGTTCGAGATTCAGGCCGTGGTCACGGATGCCTTCACGCCCGACGCGTACAAGCGTCTCGAGGACGCCGGCGTGACGGACATCATCGGCGTGCCCTGGCTGTTCTATGGCGTGCCGATGGCGGGCGGCGACCTCGGCAAGAAGATCGAGGGGCTCGAGCGCTACTACGAGAAGGTCGTCATCCCGACCAACGCGTGAGCCGTCGCGTCCCTCCAATCGGGGTTGGGCTGGTGTATGGTTCACGGGTGACCGACACCCCCACGTCGACCGAGCCGATCCCCCCCCTGCTCGCGGCCGCCTGGCACGCGTATGGCGACGAGCGTCCCATCGTGCGCGCCGAGAACATCAGCGCCACCGTGTCCACCAACACGGTCTACAGGGTCACGCTATCGGACAAGAAGCAGATCATCGCCAAGACCTCGAGCTACGGCTCCTACGTGCACTTCCGCCAGGACCACGACCGCATCCACGACTGGACGCGGCTGCTGTCGGGCTCGCGCTTCGGCAACTTCCTGGCCCCGGTGCTCACGCTGGACGGCAAGGCCTTCACCTTCCGCGACGAGACCGGCTGGGTGGCGTTCTACGGCAAGACCGAGTTCTACGACTTCCTGCCCAAGGTGCTGACCGAGGGACAGATCGACTCCTTCGGCGCCGAGCTCGCCAGCTTCCACCTGCAGTGCCAGAAGATCTGCCACCGCCTGCCACCCACGTGGAAGAGCATGGGCTCGGACATCGCGCAGCTCTTCGACAGCCTGAGCGACCCTCGCTACTGCGCCGAGCGCCACCTGCGCAGCGAAGACGCCAGCATGTTGAAGGCGCACTGCGACCGCTTCCTGCACAACGCCGAGGACCTCGGCTACCACGGCTTCGAGAAGCTGCCGGTGCTGGTGGACTGGAACACGGGCAACTTCAGCGTGGGGCTCGACGGAGACGGCTTCAAGCTCTTCACGCGCTGGGACTACGACTGGTTCCGCATCGAGCCGCGCACGCTCGACTTCTACTTCGCGAGCCGGGTGGTGCGCTCCGAGGGCGACCAGACCATCTTCAGCTACCTGGTGGACCCGCTGCTGGAGCCGCGCTTCATTCGCTTCATGCGGGCGTACGACGCCATCAACCCGCTCGCCGATGAAGAGATCCTCTTCCTGAAAGAGGTCTACCGCTTCTTCATCCTGAACTACGTCATCCGCGAGGGAGAGCACTTCTTTCAGGGGCCCATCTGCCAGCGCCTGCAGCGCGAGGCCGTGGAGGTCTACCTGCCCACGCTGGACGCCGTGCGCTTCGAGAAGGTGATCGACGCACTCGGGCACGGCGGCGCGTGATGGCCAGTCGAGAACCGCTGTCGCCGCGGCGCAGGCCACAGCAGGCGCGCTCCCGTGAGCTGGTGCGCGCCATCGCCATCGCGTGCGAGCGCATCCTCGCCGAGGAGGGCGCGGCGGCGCTGAACACCAACCGCATCGCCGAGGTGGCCGGGGTGAACATCGGCTCGCTGTACCGCTACTTCCCCAACAAGGAAGCCATCATCGCCGAGGTGTACGAGCTGCAGCTGCAGGACCTCGCGGCGCAATACGAAGACGCGTGGGAGGCCGCGCAGGATGGCCCCGGCCCGCGAACGCTGCGGGACGCGGTGCGCGCACACATCGCCGGGAACGCCGCCATGCACCAGCGCCTGCTGCGCATCGACGAGACGTTCTACCGCGCCTATCAGCGCGAGCTGGACCTGGGGGAGCGCCACAGTGAGCGCTTCGACCGCACGTTCCTCGAGCAGGCCGAGCGCTGGCTGCGCGACCAGCTCGAAGTGCACCGCAGCAAGCTGGTGGTGGCCGACCTCGACATGGCGGCGTTCATCGTGGCGCGCTCGGTGGCGGGTGCGCTGCGCAGCGCGGCGCGCGACCAACCCGGACGCCTGGCGGATGCAGCGTTCACGGATGCCCTCGAGCGCATGACGCTCTTGTACTTGGAAGGAAGCGCGTGACGATGGAGCTCCGCTCGTTCAGCGAGGTGACCGCAGGCTATGACGTGATCTTCTTCGACTCCTATGGGGTGCTGAAGAACTCGGGGGGCGTGCTCAAGGGCGTGCCCGATCTGCTCTTGAAGCTGGTGCGCCAGAAGAAGGACCTCTACGTCATCACCAACGACGCCTCGAAGTCGCCCGAGCGCATGGCGCAGTCGTTCTCGCACGCCATCGAGGGCGAGCTCATTCCGGCGAGCCAGATCATCAGCTCGGGCCTCTTGGCCACGGACTTCCTGGCCGCGCAGGTGGCCTCGAAGAAACCGAACGGGCGCGCCGCCTACCTGGGCAAGCCCGGCTCGGCCTACTACATCGAGAGCGCGGGGCTCGAGGCCGTGCCGCTGTCGGAGTGGGACGACGCCCACGATCCGGACGCCATCGTGCTGCTGGACGACGAGGGCTTCGACTGGTTCCGCGACATCAATCACGCGCTCAACCTGATCCGCCGCAGCCTGGCGCCGGTGGTCATCGGCAACGCGGACCTGCTGTATCCCGTGAAGGACGGCGGTGTGGCGCTCGCGGTGGGGAGCCTCGCCAACATGCTCCAGCCCATCGCGCAGAAGAGCTTCTATCGCTTCGGCAAGCCCGACGCGATGATGTTCGTCTATGCGCTGCAGGCCATGCGCAGCGCGCGGCCCGGCACCAAGAACCACAAGGTGCTCATGGTGGGCGACACGCTGCAGACCGACATCCTGGGCGCCCGCATGGCGGGGCTCGACACCGTGCTGGTGCTGAGCGGCAACACCATGCGCCACCAGGCGGAGATGCTCATCCAGTCCACGGGCATCGTGCCCACCTACGTCTGTCCGGACATCCTCACGTAGCGAAGGGAAGCAGGCCATGGAGATCAACGGCGTCGCCCACCTCATGCTCACGGTGCACAGCATCGCGCGGTCGCGGCCCTTCTACGTGGCGCTGCTGGATCAGCTCGGGCTCCGGCGCGTGGTCGACTCCCCCGAGTACCTCTACTACGTGGGCGGCCGCACGGCGGTGGGCCTGCGCCCCGCATCCCCCGAGGTGGCCGCGCTGCCGGCGGGGTCGGCCGGCGCGCGCTTCGACCAGGGCCGTGTGGGCCTGCACCACGCTTGCCTGCGCGCGCGCTCGCGCGAAGACGTGGACGGAGTCCACGACGTGCTGGTGGCGATCGGCGCCAGCATCGTGCACGCCCCGCGCGACGAGCCCTGGGCTCCCGGCTACTACTCGGTGCTGTTCGAAGACCCCGACGGCATTCGCCTCGAGGTGAACTACGTGCCCGGCAAGGGGCTGCTCGAGGAGGGCGCGCAGCGCGGCGGCTGAGCCCGGGCTACCTCCAGCGGGCCTAGAAAGGCGTCAGACATGCGGTCCGGCGACCGGGGTCGTGGTAAAGATCGGGCTGCGTGAGTAGCGTCACACCGCCGAAGCCGAAGACCCCCTGGCGACCGGGCGCTGCCGGGCCTCCGCCCGTGGGGACCGTCGTGGCGGGCAAGTACGAGATCGAGGCGCTGATCGGACAGGGCGGCATGGGCGCCGTGTACCGCGCGCAGCACACCCTCACGCACCGGCGCGTGGCGCTCAAGTGGCTGCTGGCCGACGACGCCGCCATGCGCATGCGGTTCGTGCGCGAGGCCCGCGCCATGGGGGCGCTCGAGCACCCGAACGTGGTGGGCATCCTCGACATCGGCGAGGAAGACGGCGCCGTGTACCTGGTGATGGAGTACGTGGAGGGCGAAAGCCTGCGCGAGCACCTCGACCGCCGACCCGTGTCGCCCATGCGCGCGGTGCGGCTCTTGATGCCGGCGCTCGAGGGCATCGCCGCGGCGCACCAAGCGGGCATCGTGCACCGCGACCTCAAGCCCGCGAACCTGTTCGTGTGCCTGGACCGCGACGGCACCGCCTACGGCACCAAGGTGTTGGACTTCGGGGTGGCGCTCTCGCTGCGGCAGTCGGACGGGACGATGGGGCTCACGCAGAGCGGCGCCGTGGTGGGCACGCCCCGCTACATGGCGCCCGAGCAGATCCGCGGCCACAAGGTGGACGCGCGCACGGACCAGTTCGCCATGGGCCTGATCCTCTACGAGATGCTGACCGGCCGGCTGCCCTATGACGCGGCCGTGTACGAGGCGCTGGTGGTGGAGATCGCCACGGTGCCCCCGCTGTCGCCGCGCGTCTTCGTGCCAGACCTGCCCGAGGGGCTACCGGAGGTGGTGCTGAAGGCGCTGGCCAAGTCGCCCGACGACCGCTTCCCGGACATCGGCGCGCTGGCGGTGGCGCTCGAGCCGTTTGGCGATGGGGTGGTGTTCTCGCCGCCGCGCCAGGCGCACGCACGGCGCTCGATGCTCGGCGAGGACCTCATGGAGCTGGCGATAGCGAGCGCGGGGCTCACGCCGAGTCACCCGGGGCCTGCGGCGCAGGTGGATCTGGGGCCTCCGACCAGGCGCTTCGGTGCGGCGGCGGAGCACACCCCCACCAGCGCCGCGGGGCGCGCGCGGGCGGCCGCCGTGCGGGCCTCGGCCACCACACTGGACGCGCCCGACTCCGAGCGCGAGCAGGCCACACGGCAGGCCGGGCTGCGGGCACGCCAGGCCGTCCTGGAGAAGTCGGGAGAGCGAACGCGCGCGTCCCTCACTGATGCTGCGGCGCCGGCTTCGGTGGCCAAGGCTTCGCGACGGCCATGGGTGTTGGTGTTCTTGCTGCTCGCCGCAGGGCTGCTGGGTGGCGCGTGGTCCCTGCGCAACGGGCCGACGCCAGAGGCTCCCCCCGCAGCGGCGCCCACGTCCGTCACCGAGCCCAGCTCGGCGCCGGCGAGCGCTGCTGCCGCGCAGGGCACCACGGTGAACCCTCCGGCGACGGAAGAGGCAGCGGTCGATGAGGCGCGCACGGCAGGCGTCCGCAACGCCGACAGCCCTGCTGGTGGCGCACCGGCGGACCCCACGCCCACAGCACCCGGCGCCGCGAGTCGTGCCGAAAGCGTCCCCGCAGAGGCGCCAAGCCCAGAGGGCGCAGCCCCCGCTCCGGCCGACACGGCGCCGGGACGCGGCCGCCGGCGCCTGGTGGAAGGCAGCGCCACCATGGACACCGCCACGAGCCCCTCCATGAGCGCCATGGGCCGCTCGGGCGCCTTCTCGGTGGAGGACTTCTGATGCCCCGTGCACTGCCCACGCTCCTGCTCGTCACCGGCCTGCTCATCGGGAGCCGCACGCACCGGGTGCAGGCCCAGGAGCCAGTCGAGGAGCCACCCCCGGCGGAGTACATGGCGCTCATCCAGGAGGCCGTGACCGCGTCCGCCGCAGAGCGCTGGCTCGAAGCCCGCAGCCTGTTTCGCGAGGCTCAGCGCGTGTACCCGAACGCACGCGCGCTGCGCGGCATCGGCATGACGTCGTTCGAGCTGAGCGACTACACGGGGGCCTATCTGGCCCTCACGGCGGCGTTGGCCGAGACTCGCCGCTCGCTCGACTTCGAGCAGCGCGCGCAGGTGGAGGCGCTGCTCGGTCGCGTGAGAGAGCTCATCGGGCGCTACACGGTGGCTCACTTGGGCGACGCGCCAGTGGTGACGGTGGACGCCGTGCGTCAGGAGATCCAAGCCGAGGGCTACGTGCTGATGACCAGCGGCGAGCACCGGGTGGCGGTGACGCTGGCAGACGGGCGACGCGTCACGGGGAGCTGGATCGTGCGCGGCGGCGAGGTCGGTCCGCTGCCCATCGAGCTGCCCTCGGCGGACCTCGCACCCGAGGCCGTGGCCGAGGCCGCGACGGAGCTCCACGTCCCGGCGTCACCGGTGGTGCAGGAGCCGGCGCGTGACACGCGGCCACTCCGCCTCGCGGGCTGGGTGAGCATCAGCAGCGGCGTGGCGCTGCTGGCCGTGGGGACAGGCCTGACGACGGCTGGTCGCACGGACAAGGCGTACCTCGAGGGCGCCGACCCCGGCACCGTGTGGGACGAGGTGGAGCACCTCCACCAGCGCTCACCGCGCTTCGTCCGCGGCGGCAGCGCCTTGATCGGGCTGGGTGGGGCTGCGGCCATCGCGGGCCTCGGGCTGATGCTGCGCGCGCGCGGCGGCGGGGCGGATCTGGACAGCGACGACCCGAACGAGCGAGCGGCCGCGGGTCGACCGAGCGTGCACGCGCGAGTCGCCCCACGGGGTGCCCAGCTGGAGGTGGTGTGGTGAGGCTCTCCGTTCGTTGTCGTCAGCCGCTCGTTCCCGCGGCGGCCCTTGGGCTGCTCGCCACGTTCACGCTGCTCTCCAGCTGCAGCGCCGACCTCCCCGACGGGGTGTTCCAGTGCACGAACGACGACGGCTGCCCCGTCGGCTGGCGCTGCTTCTCCAACAGTCGCTGCTACTCGCCGAGCGTCACGGGGCTCCCGGTCTATGGACTGTGCGACGTGGACGAGGACTGCCTGAGCGGCTCGTGCGTGCGCGCATACGATGAGGAGGCCCCCCTCGGGCAGTGCTCGGAGTCCTGCGTCGTCGACACCGATTGCCCCACCGTGACGATCCCGGAAGGCGACGTGAGTGGCGTGTGCGCCCGGGACGTAGGTTGCCTCGCCGCCTGCACCACGCGGGACGACTGCTTCGACCCCGAGGCCCAGAGCTGCGTGGTGGCCCCCATGACGGCGGGCCGCCACGTCTGCGTGGAGTTCGTGTCGACGGAATTCACGGGGCGCACACCTTGCACCGTCCCCGGGAATTGCCCCGCTGGGGCGCTGTGCTTGCGCGCGCCGGCGCTCGACACCCTGGGTGTGTGTGTGTGGCCGTGCTCGCCGGGGGGCCCATGCCCGCCGGGTGCGTCGTGCGAAGAGCTCCCGGACAACGTCGCCGCCGGGAACCCGATGCACGTCTGTTTGGCGACCTGTGTCGATGTCCCAAACAGCTGTGAGACCAGCATGCTCTCGTGCGAGCCCTTCGGGAGCGGCACACGACACTGTGTGCCCAACGGCTGGCAGTAGCCGCGTCGGGCCGCTACGTGCGCGGCAAGAAGACGGGCGCCTCCATGGTGCTCTCGAAGTGCCGCTGGGCCACCGCCGGCCCCGGTGTGCGCCGTGCGCCGGCGAGCCCCATGAACGGCGGGTGACTCGACTCGAAGCGTGAGAGCGAGACGCTGGCCGGGGACACACTGGCTTTGAAGGACGCGCGGAAGCGACAGCGCGTCGCGCCGTCGTGAGCCTGCAGCGTGGCGGTGCTGCTGCGCAGCGTGTGCGTGGGCCCGAACGCCTTCATGCGCAGCGCGAGCGACGTGCCGTCTTCGCCGTCCACGGTCACCTCGTCGCCGCGGCGCTCGAAGCGGGCGAGTGTCTTCGGGAGCTTCCAGATCTCGCGCCCGGCGTGCAGCGTGGTCTCCTCGTTCACGTACATGACCGACACGTACCAGCCCTTCGCCTTCGGCCCGCAGCGGCGGTCGCGCACGAACGCGGGCATCCAGATCAGCTCGTCGTACCGCAGCGGCGAAGGCGCCTCGTACACCACATAGCTGAGCAGCCCCAGTGTGTACGGCCCACGATGCACCACCTCGAGGCCCTCGGGCAGCTGCAGGTCGGCCACGCGCACCACGTAGGGCGCCACGAAGGCGTGACCGTGGGTGAACCACGGCGCGGGGGGATAGCTCACGGGAGACATACGGACATCACCTCTTCTTCGCCGTCTACCTCGGTGCAGCGCAGGCCCACGAAGCAGTCCTCGGCCACGGCGCACGTCGCGAAGCACAGCGGCGTCTCGCTCGCGTCTCCTTCGAGGACCAGGCACACGCTGTCGCCGGGGCACGTGACGTCACCGCCGCAGCGCAGCGTGCACTGGCGGCCTTCGCCCTCGCTGCCGTCGGAGCGCGTGAAGCGCAGCGCATAGCAACCGTCCGAAGGCGGCGCACACTCTTCACCGCCCGAGCAGCGCGTGAACGGCGGGCCTTCCACCACGCAGCCCGGCATGCTCAGCGCGGCTGCGATCGGCGCCAAGGCGGCGAGCACGCGCGAGGCGAAGGAGACGAGCCAGGGCGAGGACCAGCGCATGGGCGGCGAGGGTACCCACAACGCAGCGTGCGACGCTAGACTCACGTCCGGCGTTCCACCGATGGCCACGATCCGACCATGTCACACGGCGACGCGTACGATCAGTGAACCGCATCTCCATCGTCGGCAACAGCGGTAGCGGCAAGTCCACGATGGCCCGTGCGCTCGGTGCACGCCTCGGCGTTCCCGTGCTGGAGCTCGACTCGGTGTTTCACCAGGCGGAGTGGACGCCACTGCTCACGGTCGACTTCCAGGTTCGCGTGGGTGAGTTCATGAGCACCCAGCCGCGCTTCATCGTGGACGGCAACTACCCCGCGGTGCTGCCCGATGTGTGGGCCGCCGCGGACACCGTGATCTGGTTGTCGCCGAGCCGCGCCGAGAACATGCGCGCCATTCTCGGGCGCACCCTCCGCCGCGCTCTCACGCGCGAGGTGCTCTGGAACGGCAACCGCGAGCCGCTCAGCAACTTGTGGCGCCTCGATGATCCCGAGGCATCGGTGATCGCCTGGGCCTGGACTCACTACGGCGTCTACCAGGAGCGCTACGCAGCCGCGATGCACGACCCGGCCAACGCTCACCTGCGCTTCATTCGCCTCGAGTCGCGGCGCGCCGCGAGCCAGTGGCTCGAAAGCCTCTGATTCGTTCACGCTCGGCGTCACCCCGTGGCACACCATGTGCCTCAAATTCACGGTTCAAACTCAGTTACCGGCCGCATAGCCGAAATTACACGCAAATCCGGTTTGGCACGCTCGGTGCTCTAGGCGAGGGCATGACTAACCAACACCGACCTTCTCTCTGGCTCTCCTCCTTCCTCTGCCTCACGGCCGCACTGACGGGCTGCGGGCTCGATAACTCGAACGCTCACTTCTCCGTCGAAACGGCGCTGGTGGAGGTGGGCAGGACTCACGATGTGGTGCTCAGCGACGTGGTGGATCTGAGCCTGCTGCACGTGCGCGGGTCGAACGACAACATCGGCTTCTCGGTCATGACGGTGCCGGGCTTTCTGTTCGGCGAGCGGCAGGTCGTGCGGGTCCACGCCATGGCGCAGGGCGAAGCGACGCTCGAGTTGCTCGACGACGACAGGGTGCTCGACACCATCACCGTCGAGGCCGGCACCGTTCATCGCATCGACGTGGAGGCGAACGACGACCGCTATGGGGAAGAGTTCGCGGGAGAATACGGCTTGCTCGTGGGCCAAGACACACTGCTGCGCTTCGTGGCTCGTGACGCGCTCGGTCGGACCTTCGACGACTTCGCGACGCGTTCCATCGTGGAGCACCCGGGCTTCGAGCTGATCATCGGCTGGAGCGACACCTACATCTTCCGCGCCGCGGCCGACGGCACGCACACGCTCACCCTCGAGTCGGACAGCGGGCCAAACTTCGAGGTGGACGTGACCGCGGTGCTCCCCGCCGACGTGAGCGAGCTGCGGATCAACGTGGCGGAGGAGAACCGAGGCACGTGCGTGGCGGTGTCGGGCCGGACCGACGCGGGGCTGCCCATCCTCGGCATCGAGCCTGCTTTCCAGGTGGATGGTGAGACCAGCGACATCCCCACGGAGCTCGGCGTGTTCTGCTTCGAGGACGAGCCGGCGCGCGGCACCGAGGTGACGGCCATCTGGCACGAGCTGAGCGTCACGCACACGTTCTGAGGCACGGTGCTGGCCGGGACCCTGCGCGTCCGGTAGATCGGGCGCCTATGGACCCCGTCGCCACGCCGAAGCCCGACCCCGTGCACGTGCTCGAGACCACCCTGCGCCCCCCGTGCGTGATGACGCGGGGCGCGGGGGACTTGCTGTTCGATGAAGACGGCAAGCGCTACCTCGACTTCGTGCAGGGCTGGGCGGTCAACTCGCTGGGCCACGCGCCCCCGAGGTGGCACGCGCGCTCACGGAGCAGGCCGGCCAGCTGGTGCATGGGAGCGCGGGCTTCTTCAACACCCCGCAGGTGCGGCTCTGCAGCACGCTCGCGCACGAGAGCGGGCTCGGGCGCGTGTTCTTGTGCAGCACCGGCGCCGAGGCCAACGAGAGCGCCATCAAGCTGGCGCGCAAGTGGGGGCAGCTCACGCGCGGCGGCGCCTGGGAGATCGTGACCACCACCGACGCGTTCCACGGGCGCACGCTGGCCACCATGAGCGCCAGCGGCAAGGCCACCTTCGCGCCGCTCTTCGAGCCCAAGGTGCAGGGCTTCCGCAAGGTGCCCTTCGGCGACGCGGACGCCATCGAGGCGGTGCTGGACGACCACGTGGCCGCCGTGCTGGTGGAGCCCATCCAGGGCGAGGCCGGCGTGGTGATGCCGCCTCCGGGCTACCTCCGGCGCCTGCGCGAGCTCACCGCGGCGCGCGGCGTGCTGCTGATGTTCGACGAGGTGCAGACGGGCATCGGTCGCACCGGCAAGCTCTTCGCGTTCCAACACGAAGACGCGCGCCCCGACGTGCTCACGCTGGGGAAGGGCCTGGGCGCCGGCGTGCCGCTCGCCGCCATGCTGTGCGACGCGCGGTATGCGTGCTTCCAGCCCGGCGACCAGGGGGGCACCTACTCCGGCAACGCGCTCACCGCCGCAGTGGGCCAGGCGGTGATGGACGCCGTGATGGCGCCGGGGTTTCTCCCGCACGTGAACGCCATGTCCGCCAAGCTGCGCTCTGTGCTCGAAGCGCTGATCCCACGCGGGCTCGTGTCCACGGTGCGCGGCCAGGGCCTCTTGGTGGCCGCCGAGCTGCCGGGACCGACCGCGAGCGAGGTGGTGCGGCTGGCGATGGCGGACGGGCTCCTGCTGAACGCGCCGCGCCCGAACCTGCTGCGCTTCATGCCCGCGCTCAACGTGCAGGCCGCGTCCATCGACGAGCTGGCTTCACTGCTGCCGCGCGTGCTGGAGGCGGCCGCCGCCTCGAGTCGCTGAGCCGCGCATCCGCCGGCGCGCCTCCCGAGCGGCGATGGGGCGCCTCTCAGCGCAGCAGGCGGTGGTCCTCCAGCAGCGCGGGCCAGCGGATGTCCGCGCGCTCACCGCTCGGCAGCGTCAGCGCGCCTTCGAGCTGGCCTGCGGTCCACGTGCTCTGGTGGTGGATGCGCCCGCCCATGCGGCGCTCGTCCGCGCTGTGCACCGCACGCGCTGTGAACGAGAGCGCGAGGCCATCGCCCAGCACGCGCCCGTCGTCCAGCAGCTGGAGGCTCCCGAGCCCATGTGGCTGGCCGTCCACGAAGAGCGTGGCCTCTTGCTGTTCGCCATGGAGCTCACCGCGCGTGCACGCGAGCGCGGCCGGTCGCCCGCCCACCAGGCCCTGGGCGCTCAGCACCCGCCCACGCGTGAGCTTGGGCAAGAACGCGTTGTAGTAGGTGACCTCGGCAAACGTGTCGCCCAGCGGGAGGGCACGCCCCGCGATGGACACACTCCCCGCCACCTTCAGGAACGGCGCCCGCTGCGTGAGCGCGGGCCGATGAGCGAGCGGTGGCCGCGCCGCCCCGATGACGATGGACGGCGTGGGCGCCCCTGCGCTGTCGAGCGTCAGCTCCCCTTGGAAGTCACCCCAGCGCAGCCCCAGGGTCCATGCGCTCGCGCCCTTCTCGCGCGTGAGGTGCACGTCCGCTTCACCCGCGCGCAGGAACGCCTTGGTGCCTTCGCCCGCGTCGGGACCCACCACCAGCTTGCGCAGCGGGGCCGCCTGCTGGGAGAGCGCCAGCACCGCGCCCGTCTCACGGTTCAGCAGCAGCGCGCGGCCGGTGCCCAGCGTGCCGTTGTCCTGGATGCGCACCAGCAGCGTCTCGGCGCCCGCGTGCAGCACCACCTGGAACCAGCGCTTGCGCACGATGGCGCGGCGCACCTGCCCGTGTGGCCAGCCCTTGTAGTAGCCCCAGCGCACCTCGTGGATCTGCCCGGCGTAGGCGCCCACGCGGCCGCGGTAGGAGTCGGGGTCGTAGGCCTTGTCGGGCGCGGGGGGGAGTGGCTGTGGCACGCGCCTTGGTAACACCGCGAGCGCGCAGCGAGAAGCCTCACTCGCCGATGGGCAGCAGGTTCCGCAGGTGCACGTCGTTCTGCAGCGGGTAGTCGATGTCGAAGCGCTGGCCGTCCACGTCGGTGGGGTAGTAGCCCGACGCCGCCATGCCGTTGACGATGGTGGCCTCCTCGTAGTGCACGATGACCTCGATGGGCTCGCTGCGGTCGGGGTGGTCCAGCGTGTAGATCAGCATCTCGCTGGTGGTGCCCGACCCGCTGAGCGCCACGTTGGTGTGCTGGTTCCCGTCCATCTGGATGTCGCTCATGTCGCGCAGGGCCGTGTACGTGAGGTCCACCAGGATGCGCAGGCGCTGTGGCGTGATCGCCACGCGGTAGGTACCCGAGGAGATGCCCACGAAGGTGGTGGGCGCCGTGTAGCGCGTCATGCCCGTGGCGCCGAAGCCCTCCACGCGCACCTGCGTCATGTAGAACTGGATGTTCACCAGCCGGAAGATGTCCTCGGCGCCTGCCTGCGTGGTGGTCTCGAGCCGCCGGATGACCTCGGGCAGCGGGGTGAGGCGCCGCTCCTCCCCGTCCAGCGCTAGGAGCAGCTGCTCGCCGTCCAGCGCGAACGCGAGGGCGTGCTCGATGGGCGGCTCATGGTCCTCGCGCCGCACGCCACGACGCTGCAGCGGGCTCAGCTCGGGCTGAAAGGGAAAGTCATAGGAGGCGCTGAGGCTCGCGGCGCCGGCGCCCAGCGCATCCACCTCGTACGTCCCGGTCTGCATCTCGATGGTGCTGTCCTCGCTCACCAACGACCGCACGAAGCAGCCGCCCGAGGCCCCCTCGCCCGCCCGGCGAGTGCCCAGGACGAAGATCTCCGTGGCCCCCTCGACGGATCGCACCCAGGTGCTGGTCGCCGTACCGCAGGTGCTCAGCGTGTCGTTGAGCCTGCCCAGGTCGTGGACGCCCAACTTGTCGCACGCCATGAGCGCGAGCCCGAGCGTGACCGCCAGGACCCGCGATGCACCGCGCCTACGCAAAGTTGTCCGGCCTCTCCACGCAGCGGATGCCGTTCGGGTCTTCGATCAAGACCGCGCACTCGTTGCAGTGGCTACACCCGTTCACGTACCCCACGTTGCCCGCCGCGTTCTTCGGAAGGTCCGGGTCGTACAGCAGCGCGCGCCCCAGCTGGATGAAGTCGAAGCCCTCGCGCATGAGCGTCTCGAAGCTCTCGCCCGTGGCCGCGCCGCCCACGTAGCAGACGCCGCAGCTCACCCGCTCGCGGATGCGCCGCGAGTGCTCGAGGAAGAACAGCTCCTCGTACGGGTAGTCCTTGAAGAGCATGCTGCCGGCCAGCTTGACCCCCAGCTTCATGAACGGGCTCTTCTGCTGCCGCATGATGCCGTCGCGGATGTTCTTGCCGCGGAAGAGCAGCATGGGGTTGAAGCTGCTGGTGCCCCCGCTGCAGATGATGACGTCGATGCCACCGCGCTCGAGCAGGGTCGCGATGGTGAGCGAGTCCTCGTAGGTCACGCCGCCGGGCACGCCGTCGGTCATGCTGATCTTGCCGAACAGCGGGAGGTCCTCGCCCACGGCCGCACGCACCGCCGCCAGCACCTCGAGCGGGAAGCGCATGCGGTTCTCGAGCGAGCCGCCGTAGCTGTCCGTGCGCTTGTTGGTCTTCGGGCTGATGAACTGGCTGATGCCGTAGCCGTGACCGAAGTGGATCTCGATGGCGTCGAAGCCCACCGACTTCATGAAGCGCGCGGCCTCCGCGAACACCTGCACGCGCTCGCGGATCTGCGTGGTGCTCATGGCCGTGGACACCGCGCGGTTGACCGTGAGGCCAATGGGGCTGAACGAGCGCGAGGGGCCGAGCGGGCGCTGCCCCGCGAACAGCGGATTCTTGGTGAACGTGCCGGCGTGGCCGAGCTGGCCCATGACCGCGGCGCCCGTGGCCTTCACCTCGCGGATCAAGCGCTCGAGCGGCGCACGCACGCCCTCGTGCATGTACATCATGTTGTCGTCGATGCGCCCGTCCGACTCCGCCGCGCAGTAGCCGATGTTGGTGAGCGCGACGCCGCCCTCGCCCATGCGCCGATGCAGCCGCGTGAGGGACTCCCCCGGGATGCCGTGCGGCGTCATGCCCTCGAAGGTGGCGGCCTTCACGAAGCGGTTGCGCAGCGTGAGACCGCGCACGGTGGTCTCTTGGAAACACTTGTCGTAGGCGGCATTCATGAGGTGACAAAGATATGTAACCAGGTTACATATGTCAACACCATGTCGACCGCCCGCAAGACCCAGGCCGAGAGGCGCGCCCAGACGCAGGCCGCGGTGCTGCGCAGCGCCACGCGGCTGTTCGGCGCGCACGGCTACGCCGCCACCAGCCTCGAGCAGATCGCGGCGGACGCGGGCACCACCATCCGGCCCGTCTATCATTACTTCGGCAACAAGCAGGCGCTGTTCGAGGCGGTGGCCGACACGCTCGAGGCGCAGCTGCTCGCGGTGCTGGTGGACCCGGCGTTCGCGAGCGGGCGCGCGGGCTTGCTGGACCGCTTTCGCGCGTGCCTCGGGCTCCTGGCGCAGCGTGACTTCCAGCGGGTAGTGCTCCTGGACGCTCCCGCCGTGCTGGGCAAGAGCCGCTGGGCCGAGTCGCCGGTGGCGCGCGCCGCGAGCGAGGTGCTGGCCACGCTGCCGCTCGGAGACGACCCCGTCCGCGCGGAGCTGGTGCGCCGCATGGCCATCGGAGCGCTGACCGAGGCCGCCGTGGCGCTGGCCGAGAGCACGAGCGATGCGGAGCTGCAGCAGCGCATCGACGCGCTGATGGGCCTGGCCGCGCTGTTCCTGCCGAGCCCCGTGCGCGCACGCTGAGCGGAGCTACTTCGGCGGCAGCTCGGACGGCCGCCGCGTGCGCCGGTAGTCCGCAGGCGTGTGCCCCGTCCAGCGGCGGAACGCGCGGTGAAACGCGCTGGTCTCGGTGAAGCCCAGCTCGTCCGCAAGCTCCTTGATGGCGTGCGTCCCGCTGAGCAGCGCCGCGCACGCCCGTCGCTTCTGCTCTTCCTCGAAGAGCCGCTTCCACGAGGTGCCCGCGTCGCCCAGCCGCCGCTGCAGCGTCCGGCGGCTGGTGCCGAGCCGCGCCGCCACGCTGTCCATGTCCACCTCGCGCAGGTCGGCCGTGGTCTCGAGCGCCTCGCGCACGCTGAGCGTGAGGTCTGCTTCGCCGTCGATGGCCGCCAGCAGCTCGGTGGCGCGGCGCTCCAGCAGCTCGGCCAGGCGCGCGTCGGAGTGCATGAGCGGGAACTCCAGCAGCTCGGCCGGGATGACGAACTCGTTGAACTCGGCCCCGAACTCGACCGGGCAGCCGAAGACCTGCTCGTACTCGGCCGCGTCGTCCGGGCGCGCGTAGGTCAGCCGCGCCACGCTGGGCTCGAGGTCGCTGCGCAGCAGCAGGTGCTGCACCGTGCGCAGCGTGAAGGCCAGCGCCAGGTCCACCACGAAGCGCTCGGCGAGGGTGTCGGCCGCGTGGATGTAGCGGTAGTGCGCCCCCCCATCGATGACCGCCAGGCTGTGGTTCGCGCCGTCGTAGACCAGCCGTTCGAAGCGCTCGATCAGCGTGTGGGCCTCACGCAGGGTGCCTGAGGCTTGCAGCAGCGCGCCCACCACGTGCATGGCGTGCGCCGACAGGTTGGCGCCCGCTTGGAGCCCGAGGCTGGGCGTGTCCACGCGCTCGATGGCCAGCTCGATCATGCGCGCCGCCGCTTCGAAGGGCACCCGCCCCGTCGGGTCCTCGAGCGCAGCCGGGCTGAGCCCTGAAGCGAGCAGCAGCGCCTCGCGGTCGAGATCGTAGCGGCCGGCGCGGCTCAGCACCGCCCGGATGATCGTGATCGAGACCCGCACGCGCGCCACGCTACCACTTCGCACCCTGTGGGGTGCCGGGAAGTGCTCTACTCACAGCCCATGGCGACACATGAGAAGGCCTCCGTCCGCATCGGCTGCGCCGCCGGCTTCTGGGGTGATAGCAACGCTGCCGCGGGGCAGCTCGTGCGCTCCGGCAAGCTCGACTACCTGGTGTTGGACTACCTGGCCGAGGTCACCATGTCGCTGCTCGCGGCGGCGCGACGCAAGGACCCCACGGCGGGCTACGCCACCGACTTCGTGAGCGAGGTGATGGCACCGCTGGCGCACGCGCTGGTGGAGCGCGACGTGAAGGTGATCGCCAACGCGGGCGGCGTGAACCCCGAGGCGTGTCGCACAGCGCTGCAAGCGGCGCTCTCGGCGGTGGGTGTCACGCGCAAGATCGCGGTGGTGCTGGGCGACGATCTCCAGCCGCGCGCCCCCGAGCTGCGGCCACACGTGCTCGGCTTCGACGACGAACCGGCGCTCCCGCTCGAGACGGTGAGCATGAACGCCTACCTGGGCGCGAAGCCCATCGCCGACGCCCTCGCGCGTGGCGCCGACGTAGTGATCACTGGGCGCGTAGTGGACTCCGCCATGGTGCTGGGACCGTTGCTGCACGAGTTCGGCTGGACGCTGACCGACTACGACCAGCTCGCGCAAGGCTCCCTCGCGGGGCACATCATCGAGTGCGGCCCCCAGTGCACCGGCGGCAACTTCACCGACTGGCACACGGTCCCGCGGGCCGACGACATCGGCTACCCCATCGTGGCGTGCGCGGCGGACGGAAGCTTCGTGGTGGAGAAGCCACCTGGCACCGGCGGACTCGTCACGCGCTTCACGGTGGGCGAGCAGGTGCTGTACGAGATTGGCGACCCACGCGCCTACCTGCTGCCGGATGTGACCTGCGACCTGACCGGGGTGGTGCTCGAGGACCTCGGCGGCGACCGCGTGCGGGTGAGCGGCGCGCGCGGGCACGCTCCGAGTGAGCACTACAAGGTGTCGGCCACCTTCGTGGACGGCCAGCGCACCACGGCCACGCTCATGGTGGGCGGCCTCGACGCGCGCGCGAAGGGCGCGCACCTGGCGGAGTCCATCCTGGCTCGCGTGCGACGCCTGCTGACGGAGCAGGGGCTCGCCGACCTTCGCGAGGCGCGCGTGGAGCTGCTGGGCACCGAGGCCACCTATGGCGCGAACGCGCAGGCCCTCGCCACGCGCGAGGTGCTGGTGCGCATCGCGTGCGTGCACGACGACCCGCGCGCGCTCCGCCTCTTCGGGAAGGAGATCGCTCAGGCGGCGACCAGCAACGTGCCGGGCATCTTCGGCTTCGCGGGGGGCAGACCGAAGGCGACCCCGCGCATCCGCCTCGCGTCGTGCTTGGTGCGGAAGTCGCTCGTGCCCGTGAGCGTGGACCTCGACGGCGTGGTGAGCGTGTGTGACCTGCCCTCCAGCGCGGGGACGGTGCGCGCCCTGCCCACGGAGCGCGAGCAGGAGTCGCTCTCCGGGAGCGTGCCCGTGCCGCTCGTGAAGCTGGCGGTCGCCCGCAGCGGCGACAAGGGTGATCACTCGAACATCGGAGTCATGGCGCGCGCGCCCGAGTACCTGCCGTTCCTGCGCGCTGCCCTCAGCGAGGCCGCCGTGGCCCAGCACTTCCGCCACGTGCTCCACCCCGAGCGGGGCAGCGTCACGCGCTGGGAGCTGCCGGGCTTCCACGCGCTGAACTTCCTGTTGAAGCACGCGCTCGGCGGGGGCGGCGTGGCCAGCCTGCGCATGGACTCGCAAGGCAAGGCGCACGCCCAGCAGCTGCTCGACTTCCCCGTGCTCGTCCCTGCCACCCTGGCGGCGGCGCTGACGGGAGCTGACGCTCAGTAGCCCTCGGCGCGGATGTGGTCGGCCAGGCCCACGAAGAACTCCTGATAGTCGAAGTCGTTCTTGCCCCAGATCACGTGCGTGCCGGGGCCATCGCCGAAGAGCTGGCCCACTTCGTCCAGGTGGTCGGCCGGGATGCAGCCCAGGAACGCGCCGTGCTTCTGTGCGTGGGTCGGCACCACGCCATCGTGAACCATCACGCCGAAGGGCGAGACCAGCGGCTCGGCGATGGCGAGCTCCACCAGCGGGTCACGTTCACCGTCCCAGCGCGAGATGAACTCCGGCGCGCCGCCGGGCACCTGGCAGACGGACACGCCGGCGCCAGCCCCGGATGACCGCCCCGCGATGGAGAAGTAGTCGACGCCCGGCGCATCGGGATAGGCCGCCTCGAAGGAGGCCACGCCCTCGGGCGTGAACATGTGGAGCGCCTCGAAGAAGTCGGTCTCGTCCGTGTACTCGTCGAACAGCACGGGCCCCAGCAGGGCCTCGAGCACGTCCACGAACGGCTGGCCCACCGGGTTCTCCAGCAGGTCCACGAAGATCTGCCCGAGCGGGCTGCCGCCGTGTGGCGTGCCCAAGGTGAACACCGCCGCCACGAGCTCCGGGTGGTCGTGCGCCACGACCCGCGCGTCGAGACCGCCCTGCGAGTGACCCACGATCACCACCTGCTCGTGACCGGTGGCCGCCAGGATCTCCTCGATCTGCTCCGCCAGCTGCGCGCCACGCACAGTGGAGTTGTTGAGCGGGTCCACGCTGGTCACGAACACCTGCGTGTGCCCGGCGGCCGCGAGCGCCGCGGGGATCTCGAACCAGTAGTCCACCACGTCCGCGTAGCGCTCGGTGCCGAACATCCCGTGGGCCAGCACGATGGGATGCGGGGGCCCGGGCACGGCGGGAACGCCGCTGTCAGCGCCACCGGTCCAGTCGGGGTCCGCCTGGACGGTGCATTCGCCGAAGCCGTCACAGGCGGAGAGCGCCAGCAGCGCCAGGAGTGCCGCGAAGGGGAGAATGAGAGAGGATTGCTTCGGAGCCATGGTGATGTTGCCTTCCCGCGCCGCCTCGGCACGTGGGCATACACCACCACTCCTATCGCTCGAACACAGTGACCGATGACGCCATAGGTCTAACCGCCGGCGCCACGGCCGCTCACTCGGCGCGCACCTCGAGGCGGATGGCGCCGCCGCGCCGGGCCGTGCGGGGGCGCGGCTGATCCGAAGCCGCCTCGAACGCCGGCGGGCGATTCGGATCGCAGTCCGGGCCGAAGCCCGTAGCGTCGAAGCTGTAGGTGGCGTCGCCGCTCAGCTCGCCCTGGTTGGCCTCGACGCGCACCTCGTGGGTGCCGGCGCGCGCCGGGCTGCAGTAGCTCAGCAGGTAGAAGCGACGCGTCTGGCCGACGATGCGCTCACCGATGGTGGTGAAGGCCTGCGTCAGCGAGGCGGTGTCTTCGATGAGCACGTAGCCGGAGATGCCGATGTCTCCCAGCACCTCGGGGGCGATCTCGCTGCCCACGCCGATGGCGAAGACGTCGAAGTCGCCGTCCTCGAGGGCGTCCACGGCGTCGTCCTGCGACACGCGCGCCGCGCGGTCGGTGCCGTCGGTGAAGACCACGATGGTGCCGAAGCGCAGCGGCGCCTCGCTGGTGGCCATGGCGGCGGTCAGGGTGGCGGCGGCCTGCACGAGCGCGCCGTTCAGGTTCGTGGACGGGTCACGCGTCTGGAAGCTGCCGAGACGAGCCACGCCCTGCGCCGGGGTGTCGCGGTTGCGGCGGAAGGGCTGCATCTCGAAGATCTCCTCCGAGCCATCGAAGGCGTAGACGCCCACCTGCTGCTGGGCCTCGACAGCCGCCGTGAACTCGGTGGCCGCGGCGGTGATGGCCGGCACCCAGTCGCTCTCGGTGACGCTGCCGCTCATGTCCACCAGCAGGAGCGTGAAGTGCTCGGCGGCGACCTCTTGGTTGATGATGGTCTGCTGGCTCTCGCTGGGCGAGACGCGCTGGTCGTCCTCGTAGATGACGAAGCTCTCGGCCGCCAAGCCGCCCACGGGCTCACCCTCGGCGTCGTCGACCGTGAAGAACATCGCCACGTTGCTGGGCTGGGCGTGGGTCCCGTCCACGAGGTTGACGTTCAGCCCGGAGCCGCAGCCGACGGACGCGGTGGCGAGGCCAACGAGCAGCGAGATCGAGAGAACGGGAGACGAAGTGCGGTGTTTCTGGGCCATGGTGGCGGCAGCATACACTACTGACTGGACGCGTCGATTGCCTTGGCGAGCGCGCTGCGCAGCCCCTCGAGCACGAACGGCTTCTGCAGGAAGTCGACCGAGACGACATCGGCCCCCGCCTCGGCCCGCTCGCGGATGTCGCTCTCCACGTAGCCGCTCATGAGCACCACGGGCAACGCGGGCTGCTGCAGACGGATGCGCCGCAGGAGCTCGAAGCCGTCCATGCGCGGCATGGTCAAGTCCAGCAACGCGAGGTCATAGCCCGCGTTGGGCGCGCTCAGATGGCCGAGCGCCGTCTCCCCGTCGGGCGCCGACGTGACCCGATAGCCGAGCGCCTCCACCATGAGCTGCGTCGCGTCCCGCACCGCCGGCTCGTCGTCCACGATGAGCACGTGCCCGGCAGCGGTGGCTTGCGCCGCGGCTGTCGCGGAGACGCCCACGTCGTGGCGAACGGTGCTCTCGCAGAGCGCCAAGCGGAATGTAGTCCCTGCGCCAGGGGCCGATGTCACGGACAGGCCGCCGCCGTGCCCGCGCACGATGCCGAGGGTCGCCGCCAGCCCCAGGCCTCGCCCCGCGAACTTGGTGGTGAAGAACGGCTCGAAGATGCGGGCAAGCGTCTCGCTGTCCATGCCGGGGCCGTGGTCGCGGACCTCCACGCACACCAGCGATGCCCCCTCGGTGGTGTCGGGAGCGACCACCGCGGCAGCCCACTCCGCGGCCACATAGGGCGCACGCGTCACGGCCACGTGCACGTCGCCGGGCGCATCGCCATAGGACTCCACGGCGTTGAGCACCAAGTTCATGAGCACTTGCTGCAGCTGCGGCCGGTCCACGTATGCCATGAGCGGCGCGTCCTTGGTGCTCACGCGCAGCTCCACCTGCTTCGGGACGCTGCCGTGGAGCAGCTCGCGCGTCTCGTGGAGCAGCCCCGCGAGATCCAGCTGCACCTTGAGGGTCTGGCCGCGCCCCGCATACGCCAGCATCTGGTTGCACAGCTCGGCCGCCTTCAGGCTGGCGCGTTCGATCTGGTGGAGGGCGCTCGCGCTGGTGGCGTCGGTGGCCTTCTGCCGCGCGAGCGACGCCATGCCCAGGATGCTGGTCAGGATGTTGTTGAAGTCGTGCGCAATGCCGCCCGCCAACAGGCCGAGGCTCTCGAGGCGCTGGGTCTCTTGCAGCTTGCGCTCCAGCTCGAACCGGGTGGCCTCGGCGGCGCGACGCTCGGTGATGTCGCGCGCGTAGCTCAGCAGCACGCGCGTCTCGCCGCTCTCGTCGGGCAGCGGCACCACCCTCGAGTTATAGCTGCGCAGCGTGCCATCGGGGGCGGGGAAGACGAACTCCTTGCTGCCCGCTCGCCCCGTCTCGAACACCTCGCGGTAGACCGACTGGAAGTACGCCGCCATCTCGGGGGGCATGCCCAGCTCGTAGTGGTCGCGGCCCACGAAGGCCTCGGGCGGCGAGCCCGACGCCTCGGTGATGGCCTGGTTCACGTACACGTGCCGGTACTGCCGGTCGATGACGGCGATGATGTCGGGCGAGCTCTCCACCATCTGCCCGAAGAAGTACTGGTCGCGGGGCCCACCGCTGGCTGCGATGCCATAGCGCTCGGCCGTGAGGCAGAAGCTCGGCCCCTCGGACCCGCTCGCCGCCGCGCGCCGCACCGTCACGCGATGGGGCACCCCGCCTGCGCTCCAAGCCACGAAGTCACCCTGCGGGACAGCATAGGAGGGCGCGTCCGGAGGCAGCGTGCCGAGCGCGGCGTCCATGGCGCGCTGCAGCGTGTCCGGCTCGAAGCGCAGCGTGCAGTGCAGCAGGTCGGGCTCGGCCACTCCCGCCGTACCGGTGAGACAGCGGAACTCCGAGCTGGCCGCACGGATGAGCATGCGCCCCGCCTGCGGCTCGACGATGCCCACGGGCGTCGCCACGCCGCAGAGCAGCTCAGCGAACGACATCGTCTCCTGCAGGGGAGGACCCCCGTCGGTCGGCGGGGCTCGAGATGCCCTCACTCGCGAAGGGCGAGCGCACGAAGTACTCGCTGGTCATGACGTTGGGGATGCGCGTGATGGGGAGGAAGTCGGTCACGCTCGACAGCATGGTAGCGATGTTTCGCAGCAGCTGGACCGGATTTTTCGCCCCGTAGAAGAGAAACGGGTTCTGCACGTGCTCGGCGGATGGCCAGGACTCCTCGACGATGCCCTCGTAGGGGAACGCGCCGGGGGTGAGGGCTTCTTCCACCACGTTCCGCACGTAGCGGGCGCGCGGTTGCATGGCCTCGCTCATGGGCGACTGCCGCCCGAACCAGCGGCGCTGCCACTCCTCCTTCGCGAGGTGCGCGGGGCGCTCCAGCAGGGTGACGGCCACGATGTAGGGCGAGCGCTCGCCGTCGGGCCAGCTCCGCGGCTGGCCGTGCGGGTTGTCGCCGTACTCGGTGTAGAGCGACTCACGCACGCGATAGCCCGCGAGGTCGAAGCCGGCGCCGCGCAGCACGTCCTCGAACGGCTCGCGCGCGGCGCCGTCGTCGAGCCACAGGTTCACCTGCGCCACGAAGGGCTCGTCCGAGAGCGGGGTCTCGGGCGCGGGCGACTTCACGCCCACCCGCTCGTCGGCGATGTTGCACTGCAGGTAGCGCGCCCCGCGCGCGAGCAGCGCCGGCGCGCACTCGTCCAGCAAGAGGGTGCGCACGCGCTCGGGGGACACGTCACGCTTCGCCCAGAGGATGTAGACCAGCTTCTTCATTGGGCTCGTGCGCTCTTCTGCAGGCTGTCGTGGTAGCGCTGCAGCTCGGGCAGCAGGTCGCTCAGGTCCTCGCGGCGCAGGCGCGGCACGTAGCCCAGCTCGCGGCGCGCCCGCTCGATGGAGAAGTGCGCGCCCTCGGTGAGGTTGCGGATGGAGCGGCGCGTGATGGTGGGCACGGGGGCCCCGAGGCGATGCGCCACTTCGAGGCCGGTGGCCACGCGCAGCATGAGCGCGCCCGGCACGCGCACCTTCGGGAACGGGTGGCCCAGACCCTCCACCAGCGGGCGGAACCACTCCATGGCGTCGAAGCGCTCCCCGTCGGTGATGAAGTAGGCGCGACCTCCCACGTCGCCCGGCCGGTGCGCAGCGCACGGGCCGCCAGCAGCGCCGCGTCCACCACGTTGTCCACGTGCGTGTTGTCGAGGGGCGTCTTGCCGTCGCCGATGGTGGCTTTGAACGAGCCCTTGGCCAGCTCCGCCACCATGGCGTCCAGCATCATGCCGCCGCGCCCCGGCCCCCAGATGCCACCGGGGCGAATGGCGCACACGCGCAGGCCGCCCGGCTGGTCCGCCGCGAGCGCCACACGCTCCGCCGCGATCTTGGTGCGCGAGTAGAGGTCCGGCGCCTGCGTGGCATGCGGCAGCGTCTCGTCGCCGCCGTCGATGGCGTGATCCATGACCACGTTGATCGAGCTCACGTGCACCAGCGCCTTCACACCGGCCGCGCGCGCCGCGCGCAGCACGTTCTCGGTGCCCACCACGTTCACGGCATAGGCCATGCGGCGCAGCGCAGGCTGGGCAAAGCGCTCTTCCACGGTGGCGATCAGCGCAGCCGAGTGGAACACCGTGTGCACCCCCTCGAAGGCGGGTGCGATGCTGGCGAAGTCGCGCAGGTCGCCCTGGAAGTGGCGCGCGCGCGGGTCGGGCGCGGCCTCGGCGAGGTCGAGCGTGTGCACCTCGCATCCGAGGGACAGCAGCCGCTGGACGAGCGCGCGCCCGAGGTAGCCGCAGCCACCCGTCACGAGGCAGCGTGGACCGATGGTATCGACGTCAGCCATACACCTTGCGCGTGCTCTTGCTGATGAAGTCCACGGCACCGCGGCGCGAGAGCATGCGCATGGCGGTGGCGAGCGCGAGGTTGAGAGGCCCCGCGTAGTAGATGGGCCCGTCTCCCAGCTTACGGAGCGCGCCGGTGGCCACCGCCTCGGGCGACATGGGGAACACCTGCTTGCGCTTGGCTTCGGGCGTCTGCGCCTCGAAGTTGGGCGTGCTCGTGGCGCCGGCCACGCACACCAACACATCCACGCCGAGGGGCCGGAGCTCTGCCCAGAGGCCCTCTCCGAAGACGTTGTCGAACGCCTTGCTGGCTGCGTAGGTGCCCACCAACGCCGTGCCCTGCAGGCCCGACATGCTGGACATCAGCAGCAGACCGCCGCGCCCACGCGCCACCAGCCGCGGCGCGAGCAGCGACGTGAGCACCAGCGGCCCGCGGCAGTTCACGTCCAGCGTGGCCTGCTTGCTGGCCAGGTCGGTCTCGAGGAACGGACCGATCTTGGAGTAGCACGCGTTGTAGACCAGCAGCCCCACGTCGCGGCCCTCGAGGATGGCAGAGAAGCGCTGCTCGAGATCGGCGGCGCCGAGGTCCAGCGAGATGGCGTCCACGCGCACGCCATGTCGACGCCGCAGCAGGTGCGCCTCCGCCTCCAGCAGCTCGGTTCGCCGCGCCAGCAGCACGAGGTCGAGCCCCTTCTCGGCGAGCTGGTGGGCGAACGCCCGCCCGATGCCCTCGGTGGCGCCCGCGACGACCGCCGTCGGGCCATAGCGCGCATGGAATTCTGGGTCGAGGATCATGGGCGGTGGTCTAACGTTCGGCACCTCGTGCCGTCAACCGGAAGTCGGGTACGCTTGGCGTCGAAGGCCACCCTACGATGCTGACTCGAATCCACGAAGCCGCGTCCGCGCTCTTGCCCGCGCGGCGCACCCCACGGACCACCGTCGCCCCGAGCGAGCGCCCGCCCATCCGCATCCGCCGGCCCACGTTCGATGTGGCCGATGATGCCCCCAAGTACTTCTATCGCGGCGAGAAGGGCGTCACCGCGCTGCTCTATGCGCTCTCGGCGGTGTTCCCGGAGGGCGAGCGCATGTTCATCGACTCCGTGCAGCACTACCGCGACCGCATCACCGACGACGCGCTGCGGCAGGACGTGCGGGCCTTCGCAGGCCAGGAGGCGCAGCACGGGCGCCTGCACGAGGCCTACAACGCGTACGCCAAGGCACGGGGCTTCGACGTGGACCCGATCAGCGCGTCCGTGAAGGAGCGCAACACGCTGTTGAAGAAGCGCCTGCCCCCCGCGGCGCGGCTGGCCACCACCGCGGCGCTCGAGCACTTCACGGCGCTGCTGGCCGAGGTGCTGCTGGGCGACGAGCACTTCCTGGATGGCGTGGACCGCGCGCACGCCGAGCTGTGGCGCTGGCACGCGGCCGAGGAGGCCGAGCACAAGGCCGTGGCGTTCGATGTCCTCGACGAGGTGTCGGGCAGCTACGTGACGCGCCTGCGGTCGTATCTGGTGGTGTCGGTGATGTTCCCGTCGTTCACGCTGCTGCACACGCTGCACCTCATGCGGCACGACGGGACGCTCCTCGACTTGCGCGCGCATCTCGGCCTGCTGCACTTCCTGTTCGTTTCGCCAGGGGTCCTGCCCAAGGTCGCGCCGGGCTGGCGAGACTACTTCCGCCCGGACTTCCATCCGTGGTCGCGTGACGACCGTGAGCTGCTCGCGCGCTGGGCACAGGCCGCAGCCGCATAGCTCTGGCGCGGATGCGCTCTGCCCCCGGCGGCTTGCGTTCGCAAATGATTTTCATTATCAGCAGAGGAGATGCCCCCCACTCTTCCGGCCGAGCACCTCGACGCGGTCCCCGTAGGCCGCTCGGCCACCGTGATCTCCGTGGCCTGTGAGCGGCCCACGGCGCGCCGCCTGATGGAGCTGGGGCTGCTGCCTGGAACTCGCGTGGACGTGATCCGCATCGCCCCCATGGGCTGCCCCATGGAGCTGCGCGTGCGGGACTCGTCGCTCTCCATTCGGCGTGCCGAGGCCGCGCGTGTGAGCGTGCAGTTGCTGCCCAGCGGGGCGGCAACGGGCGCGCCCGAGCAGGCGCCCTCATGACGCGCCCGCGTGTGCTGCTGGCCGGCAACCCCAACGCCGGCAAGACCACCCTGTTCAATCGCCTCACGGGCAGCACGGCGCGCGTGGGCAACTACCCGGGCGTCACCGTGGAGTGCTCGGCCGGAACGCTGCGCTGCGACGACACGCTGAGCGTCGAGCTGATGGACCTGCCCGGCACCTACAGCCTGAGCGCGCGCTCGCCGGAGGAGCGCGTGGCGGTGGACGCCATCTTCGCGCGGGGTGAGGGCCGCCCGGCGGCGGTCGTGGTGGTGGTGGACGCCACCGCGCTCACGCGAAACCTGTACCTCGCGCTGCAGATCCTCGAGACCGGCGTGCCCGTCGTGATCGCGCTGAACATGATGGACGCCGCGCGTCAGGCGGGGCTGGTGATCGACCACGCCGCGCTGGCGAAGGCCCTGGGTGCCCCGGTGGTGCCGATCAGCGCGGCACGCGGCGAAGGCCTGGACGTCCTGCGCGCCGAGGTCACGCGCACCCTGCGCGATGCCGCAGCAGACGGGCCGCGTGGAGTGCCCCGCGTGCCCTACCCCCGCCTGGTCGAGGAGTCCGTCGCGGCGCTGATGCCGGCAGTGTCCGATCACCACGCGGACGCCAGCCCCACCGCCCAGCGGGCGCTCGCGCTGTGGGCGCTGCTCTCGCTCGGCGACGACGAGCTGGTGGGCGTGCCGGGTGCGCTTCGCCAAGCGGCCGCGGACACGCGCGCCACCGCCCTCGAGCGCGCCACGGACCTCGACCAGGCCATCATCGCCGCGCGCTACACATGGCTCGAGGGCGTGGTGGCCGGCAGCGTGACGCGCCCGGCAGACGACAAACGCACCTTCACGGACAAGCTGGACGCGGTGCTACTGCATCGCATCTCGGGCTTCGCCGTGTTCGTGGGTGTGATGTACGTGGTCTTCGAGACGCTCTTCTCGTGGTCCGCGCCCATGACCGAGCTGATCGAGGCCGGGGTCGGGGCGGCTCAGGAGCTGGTCCAGCTGCAGCTCGGGCCCGGCTCGCTGCGCGACCTGCTGAAGGACGGCATCATCGCCGGGGTCGGCAACGTCATCGTCTTCGTCCCGCAGATCGCGATGCTGTTCCTCATGCTGGGCTTCCTCGAGGACAGCGGCTATCTCGCGCGCGTGGCGTTCTTGATCGACCGCGTGATGGCGCGCGTGGGCCTGCACGGGAAGGCCTTCGTGCCGCTGTTGAGCGGCTGCGCCTGCGCCGTCCCGGCCGTGATGGCCACACGCACCATCGAGACGCGCCGCGACCGCATCGCCACCATGCTGGCCCTGCCGCTCATGTCGTGCAGCGCGCGCCTGCCGGTCTACGTGCTGGTGATCGGCACCGTCTTCGCCAGTGAGGAGCGCGTGGCCGGCGTCTTCAGCCAGGGCGCGCTGGTGCTGTTCACCATGTACGCGGTGTCCGTGCTGGCCACCCTGGGCGCGGCGGCGGTGCTGCGCCGCACGGTGCTCAAGGGCCCGCGTCCGGCGCTGGTGTTGGAGCTGCCGCCCTATCGCCTGCCCGAGTGGCGCACGCTGCTGCGCAACACGTGGGAGCGCGTACGCGGCTTCCTGGTAGACGCCGGCACCATCATCCTGGCCCTCACCATCGTGCTCTGGGCGCTGCTCACGTACCCGAAGAGCGACGAGATCCACGCGCGCCACGAGGCCGAGCGCACTGCCGCAGCCAGCATCGCTGTCGAAGCCGAGCGCGACGCCAGGCTCGCCGCCATCGACGACTCCGAGAAGGGCGAGCAGATCCGCGAGAGCATCGCCGGGCGCGTGGGCCTCGCCATCGAGCCGGCGCTCGAGCCGCTGGGCTTCGACTGGCGCATCGGCGTGGGCATCATCGGCGCGTTCGCCGCGCGCGAGGTGTTCGTGGCCACGCTCGCCACCGTGTTCGGCATCAGCTCGGGCGAGGACGACCCCGTGCCGGTCAGTGAGGCGCTGGCCAGCGCCACCCACACGGACGGCCGCAAGCTCATGACGCCGCTGGCGGGGCTCTCGCTCATGCTCTTCTTCGTCTTCGCCTGCCAATGC
This sequence comes from Sandaracinaceae bacterium, assembly GCA_016706685.1. Lineage (NCBI taxonomy): Bacteria > Pseudomonadati > Myxococcota > Polyangiales > Sandaracinaceae > Sandaracinaceae bacterium. The sequence goes on from JADJJE010000003.1 coordinate 255,734, forward strand.
ATGAGCACCATCGCCGTGGTGCGCCGCGAGTCCGGCTCCTGGAAGTGGCCCCTGCTGATGTTCAGCTACATGACGGCGCTCGCCTACGTGGTATCGCTGGCGGTCTATCAGCTGGGCTCGGCCTTGGGCTGGGGGCTCACGTGACCTGGCAGGACGGCGTCACCTGGCTGATCGTCGCGGGCGCCGTGGCGTTCTTGGTCAACCGCTTCGCCTTCGCGTCGCGCCGGAAGTCCAAGAAGAACTCGAACAAGCCCGACGTGCCGGTGAAGGCGTTGCTCAGGAAGCGCCCGAAGCGCTAGCCCATTTGGGGTGGATGCTGCGTCCGCCGCACGAGCGCGGCCCGCACTTCGGCGAACACCCGCGCGTCGTCTTCGTGCGGCTCTTCGGGCTCGGCCGCGCGCTGCGAGAAAGGCCGCGAGGGGTCCTTTGCGTCGCGCCCCAAGCGCTCGCTCACGCGAGCCCGCATCGCTTCATCCAAGGGCAACTGGAAGTAGTCGGCGATCTGCTCGACCCCGCCGGTGGTCAGGCGCTCGTAGTCCATGAAGAGCCCGGGGGAGAGCGCATCCTGAGCCAGCGCCAGCCGCCCGATGCCGGCAACGAGCCGCGCCACGTAGCGCTCGAAGGGCACCTCCCACGGCTCCTGCGGTCGCATCCCGAAAGGCGTCACGTCCAGCTGGCCCGGCAGGACCTTGCCGCCGGCCACCCGCACGTTCGCCGCGAACACGTCCTCGAGACGGCGGTGCAGGAACACCCAACGGGCCTCCGGGAAGGCCGCTCGCAGCAGAGGCAGGTGCGCGATGTGCGTGGCCTCGGGCTTGATCACCACGTCGCCACCGTTGGGCAGAAAGGGCGCGGCTTGCGCCAGCGCCAGCGCACGCACGAGGCGGGCGCGCTCCTCGAGCGTGGCGCCCAGCGCGTGGCCGGTGAGCGCGATGTCCAGCGTTGCGGGCTCACTCAGGACCACCGTGCGAGGGCGCTCGGCCAGCGCCTGCGCCACCAGCGTGGAGCCGCAGCGGGAGATGTGCATGACCAGCCCCGCCACGCGGATGGGAGGCGCGTCGGCGAGCACGGTCGCGAGGTCGCGATGCGATGTGATCGTGCGGAACAGCAGCGACGCGGGGCGCGTGAGCCAGCGCTCGACCGTGCCTTGGAAGAAGGGCTCGACGGGGCCCGCGCCCCACACCGGGATGGACTCGACCGGCCAACACTCACCATCCCACGCGCGCACGTGCACCGGCACGAAGGGGACACCGCTCATCGCAGCCACCGCTCCAGGTGCTCCCGGCGCGCGTCGCGCACGGCCTGCTCGAGCGCTTCCCGTGAGACGTCGAGCTCGGGGCCCAGCCGCAGCGCACGCAGCGCGGCCTCGAAGTCATCCATGGTCTCGGCCGAGAGCAACGTGGCGAGCAGCTCGGGGCGGTCCAGCACGTGGCTCCGGAGTAGCGCGAACGGGGTGGACATCGCCTGGAGAGTACGGTGTCCGCGTGCCACTCGCAGCGGTTTTGCCCTCGGGCCGGTGCTAGAGTCGCGGCTCTTGGACCACACGGAACGCCATGACCTCGCCTGCCGCCTGCCCATGCCGGTGGACCTCGCCGCGCTCGAGCGCGATGTGGGCGCGCTCCCGCCCGAAGCGTGGGTGGGCCACTTCAACACACGCGTCTACCAGGGCGAGTGGAGCGGCGCCGCGTTCCGCGCTCCGGGCGGCGACGCGTCGCGGCTCTACCCGGACCTGACGGGCAAGCTGCCCTTCGAGGACACGCCCCTGCGCGCGGCCTGCCCCGGCGTCGACGCGCTGATGCACAGCTTCGCCTGCCCGCTCTTGGCGGTGCGCTTCCTGCGGCTGGGCCCCGGCGCGCGCATCCTGCCGCATCGCGACTACGACCTCGGGTTCCGGACGGGCGAGGTACGCCTCCACGTCCCGGTCATCACCTCCCCCGAGGTGGCGTTCGTGGTGGCAGGTGTGCCGCTCCCCATGTCCCCGGGCGAGGTGTGTTACGCGGACTTCGATCGCGTGCACCACGTGCACAACCCCGGCCCCGAGCCACGCGTGCACTTGCTGCTGGACTGCGTCGTGAACGACTGGCTGCTCGAGCGCTTCGACGCGGCCACCGAGCGCATTCAGGTCCCGGCGAGCGCCTCGTAGGCCGGCCGCGCGATGGCGTCCACCAGGTTGCGGAGCGCATCGCTCGCTGCGCCGCGCTTCGCCTCGGTGTCGGGGCTGAAGGGCTGTTCCACCCGCTTGGCGTGCTGCGAAGTGAGCCACGCGACGGACGCTCGTCCGACGTCGTCCAACGTCACGCCGAACGACGGCAGGACGCGCTCGAACGCCGCCCCGGGCAGCTCCTCGTAGCGCACCAGCAGCGCGCCTTCTCGCACGGCAAGGGCCGCGTGGGTGTAGAGCTCGCGGAGCACCAGGCAGCCGTAGCGGTCCAGCTCGTGCGGCTGGAACTCGCTCGCGTCGATACCGAGCACCGCGCGCGGGAGCAGACCGGGCACCATGTGACTGCCGCGGTTGACCGCGTGGGACACGGCTACATCGAGCGGGTCACGCACCACCACCGCGAAGGGGACGTGCGGGAACGCCTCACGGAACAGCGCGTGGCTGGCCAGGTGCCAGGCATCCAGCTTCAGCACCAGGCGCTCGGTCGAGCCCGTTCGATCGCGCGCGTACATCGCCACCACGGCGCGCAGCGCCCTGACGCGAGCCTCGTGGGAGAGCGGCATGCGCGTCACCACCACGTCCAGCGGCTCGGCCTCGGGGATGACGGTGGTGGTGGGGTCGGCCTGGCAGATCCGCACGGGAATCGACGATCCACAGCGCGACACGTGGAAGAGGATGCCCGCGAGAGGGACCGGGTTGTCGAAGGCGGGCGCCGCTTCGAGGATGGACAGCGGCGCGCGCACTCGGCGTGCGAACCCACCGCTCGCGGCGAGGTTCCGCGCCACGCACTCGTCGAGGAACGCGCCCTGCAGGGGCTCGCTCCCGACGTCGACGAGCATCACGGTCGGCTCGTCGCGGCCCATGGGCACCCGAGCGGGGATGACGCCCGGGTGCTTCAGGAACGCTAGCGCCGCATCATGGTCAGCGTGGGTGACGTGCACGGCGCCGACGGATCACGAGGCCAACGACTAGGACCGACCCGAGCCACGCGAGCGGCTCACTCGTTTCGCCGTCGGTGACGGTGCAGCCACAGCCGCCGCCGCCGGTCAGGCCACCACCCATGTCCGGGTTGGTGCCCGCGTCGCCGACCGCAGCGTCGCCGTTGGCCGCATCCTGCCCACCGTCCGTGGCGGCGTCGTCGCCCGCGTCCGTGGCCGCATCGCCCACCGCGCCGTCCAGGACGTCCGCGTCCGGGAGCGCTCCACCGTCGGTCACCGTGCCACCGTCGGTCACCGCGCCGCCGTCGGTCACCGTGCCGCCGTCGGTCACCGTGCCGCCGTCGGTCACCGTGCCACCGTCGGTCACCGTGCCACCGTCGGTCACCGTGCCACCGTCGGTCAGCGTGCCGCCGTCCGTGATCGTACCGCCGTCGGTCACCGTGCCGCCGTCCGGCACGCCCGCGTCAGTGACGCACGAGCCATTGCTCACGAACACGCACGTGTTCGAGCCGCCGCAGCTGTCGTCGGTGCAGCTGTCGTTGTCGTTGCACTCGCCGTCGGCAGCACAGCAGCCCATGATCGCGTCGTTCGCACAGCCCGTGAGCACATCACACGAGTCCGCCGTGCAGACGTTGTTGTCGTTGCAGCTCACCGTGGTGTTCGCGCAACCCGTCAGCGCATCGCAGGAGTCTGCGGTGCACGCGTCGCTGTCGTCGCACGCCAGGGTCATCCCGGGCACACAGCCCGTCGCCGCGTCGCACGTCTCGGTCCCGTTGCACACGTCGGCGTCGTTGCACGAGAGCGCCGTCCCCGACACGCAGCCCGTCGCCGGCGCGCACGTCTCCGCGCCGTTGCACGCGTTGCTGTCATCACACGAGAGCGGGGTGCCAGCCACGCAGCCCGTCGCCGCCGCGCAGGTCTCCGCGCCGTTGCACGCGTCGCTGTCGTCACATGTGGGCGCCGTCCCGGCCACGCAGCCGGTCGCCGGATTGCACGTCTCTGCCCCGTTGCACGCGTCCCCGTCGCTGCAGGTGGGCGCCGTCCCAGCCACGCAACCCGTCGCCGGGCTACACGTCTCTGCGCCGTTGCACGCGTCGCTGTCGTCGCACACGAGCGGGGTGCCAGCCACGCAGCCGGTCGCCATGTCGCAGGTCTCCGCGCCGTTGCACGCGTTCCCGTCGTTGCAGGTGATCAGGGTGTTCGAGCAGCCCGTCATCGGGTCGCACGAGTCTGCCGTGCACGCGTTCCCGTCGTCGCAGCTGATGGGCGTGTTGGCGCAGCCGCCAGGCTCGCCGCAGCTGTCGGTCGTGCACGCACTGGTGTCGGTGCACGAGAGCCCGGCGCTCGTGCACGTTCCCGCCTGACACGTCTCGGCGCCCGTGCAGGTGAGGCCATCGTTGGTGCAGGGCGTGCCGTTCGCGCGGTCGACGTCGGCAGGGCACGCAGTCTGGCCCCCCACGCACACCTCGGTGGCATCGCACTCGCCGCCGAGCGCCGTGCGGCAGGTGACCGTCGGGGCGAACACCGCCGTCAGCGCGGTGCACGTGCCATTGGCCGTTCCGCCGAACGCCACGCTGCACGCCTGACAGTCGCTCGCCCCGCCTGCGCACGCGGTGGCGCAGCACACACCGTCCACGCAGCTGCCCGAGTCGCACTCGGCTGCGCCGCTGCACGCCTCTCCGTTCGCCTTCTCGAGCACCACACCCACGATGTAGGCCGCGCCGCTGTTGGCGCCGCTCGAGTCGCGGTAGGGAGCGCCCACCAGCGCCGTGGTGCCCGACACGGCCACGCTGTCACCGTAGCGGTCGCCGGCGCCGGGGATGGTGGCGCTGGTGCGCAGCTCGTCGACCCACGTCGCTCCGACGTTGCGGTACGAGTAGGTCGAGCCCGCGTCCACGTTGGCTCCGACGTCGTCGAAGCGCGCGCCGATCAGCGCGAAGCTGGGCGCGAGCGCCACGCCATAGCCGAACTGGTCGTCCGCGGCGGCGTCGCTCGCCAAGAGGCGCACGGTCTGCGTCCAGGTGGAGCCTGCACGGTCGAACACGTACGCCGCGCCCTGGTTGAACTCGGTCACCTGGTTCTGGGGAGCGCCCACCGCCAACCGGTTGCCCCGCAGCGATAGGGAGCGGGAGAACTGGTCGAGCGCGGCAGCGTCGGCCGCCACCAACTTCTGCTGGAGGGTCCACGTCGCCGCCGGCTCGGTGAACACGTAGACCGCCCCGGTGGGCGTCGCCACGGGATGGAAGATGGCTCCGACCGCCAGCGTCTCCGTGGCCTCGTCGATGGCCACCTGGGTGCCGAAGTCGTCACCCAGCGCGCCGTCGGGCGACTTCAGGCGCTCATCGAGGGTCCACACTGTGCCCGCACGGCGAAACACGCTGACCGCGCCGCCTGCCGTACCGCGGTCGTCGTAGCGCGCGCCCACGGCGGCGAGGTTGCCCGCCACCGCGACGGCGCAACCGAACTGCTCGCCGGCCGTGTCGCTCAGCACGGCCTGCTCGGCGAACGCCGACCCGTTCCAGGTGTACACGACCGCTTGGCCGGTTCCGAGGGGCGCGCCCACCACCAAGGTGGTGCCGGCCAACGCCACGGAGTACCCGAAGCGCGCGGTGCTGCCCACGACCATCGGCGCCGTCAGCTTCTGCACCTGGCTCCAGGTCCCCGTCGTCAACTGAAACACGTAGACCGCCCCCGCGGGGTCGTCGTCGTAGCTCGCCGCGATGACCGCCAGCGTCCCGTCGATGGCCACTGCGGGACCGCCGCTGGACTCGAAGGGCGTCCCGCCGAGCTCGTCGTTCGCGGCGCCATCGGCCGCCGTCAAGATGGCGGTCTGCGTCGTGAGGATCGGGTCCACCGTCACGGGGTAGGTCGCCGCCGAGTCGTCCACGCGCAGCACCACGTCGCCCGTCACGACGGCCATGGCGGCCGGCAGGCGCTTGCCGCTCGCGTCGGTCACCACCAGGTCGCGATACACCAGCTTGGCCGCCCCGTCGGCGTCGTGCAGCACCACGTCCGTGCCCATGAGCACCGGGTCGAGCCCATCGAAAGAGACCACCAGCTCGAGTGCGCCCTCGCCGGGCAGCGGCTCCACGAGCGTCATGCCGTGCTCGAGGCCCGCAGGCGTCTCGCGAAACCACTCGGAGAGCTCGGCGTGCTCATAGCGAGCGCCATCGTCCGTGAGCTCACGCGTGCCCCGCTCGAGCGTCTGCTGCGAGCCGCCCCGGCCCACGCGCGTGAGGCCCAGCTGCACGCGCGACGCGTCGGGCTCGGGGGTCACGCCCACATCGGCGCCTTCGCCCGCGAAGACCACGCTCCCATGGGGCTCGACCGGCGGCGGTGTGCGCAGCCGAGCCGAGGCCGGTGGGGTGCCCGCGGTCGAGCCATCGCGGTCGGGCGCGCTGTTGGGGGTCGCACGCTCCCCTTCGGGAGTCGCCGCCGGCCGCGCATACCAGCCGAGCAGAGCGACCAGAACCGAGAAACCAACGAGCAGAGACCCGCGACGACGTGGCGTGAGAGACATCCGTTGAGCTTACACTTTTCCCGCTGCGTGCCTAGACCGCGCGCAACTCGACGTGCAGTTCATCGCACCCCACTTCGACGAAGCCGTGACGGACGTACCAAGCCACGGCCCGCTCCCCCAGGCCCACGTGAAGGCGAACCGACGCACCCGCCTCGCGCGCTTCGGCGAGGATGTCCTCGAGCACGGCGCTCCCCACGCCATGCCCACGAGCCTCGTCCACGAGGGCGATGTCGACCAGCCACCAGTCGCCCCCCACCCGCGACTCGATCACGCGCCCCACGGGCGCGCCCGCCTGGACCACGACCCGGTCGAGCATTCCTGGGGTCCCCGTCACCGAGTGTTCGAACGCGCGGCGCTGCTGCACCAGGATGTCGCCCCGCAGCGGCTCGGGCAGCCCGGCGAAAGCCGCCCCGCGCGCGTTGTCGAAGCATCGAGCCAGGAACGGCTCATCCCCGTCCGCCCGGTCTCGGAGCACCCACGAATTGTGTCTGACCACCATTTTATTCCCGGACCAGATGGTTTAGCATGGCGGCATGGCAACGCCCTTCATCGCGCAAATCAGCTTGTTCGCTGGCACCTTCGCCCCTCGCGGCTGGATGTTCTGCAACGGGCAGACCCTCCCCATCCAGCAGTACACAGCGCTCTTCGCGTTGATCGGCACCACCTACGGCGGGAACGGCCAGACCACCTTCGCGCTGCCCGACCTGCGCGGTCGAGTGCCCCTCGGCACCCAGCAGGGTCCCGGCTTGAGCAACTACTCGCTGGGCCAGATGAGCGGCACCGAGACGGTGACGCTGCTCTCCACGCAGATCCCCGCGCACAACCACGCGCTCCAGGCGTCCACGGCGGCCCCGAGCACGCCCACCCCCGCGAATGCGTCGCTCCCCACGGGCAGCAGCCGCATCTACGCCGCCGGCGGGGCCTCGCAGACCCTCAACCCCACGTCCATCGGGAACGCGGGCGGGTCCCAGCCGCACCCCAACATGCAGCCCTACCTGGCGTTGAACTACATCATCGCCGTCGAGGGCGTCTTCCCCTCGCGAAACTGATGGGAGCTATGATGAAGCGCCGCTCGTTCATGCAGTTGGTGGCCGCCACCGGGGTGTCCGCCATGTCGGGCGTGAGCCTGGGCGGCTGCGCCGAGTCCCACCTGGGCACGTCGGGCGGCACCGCGTCGGCGGAAGCCGGGTCGCTCCACTTGGTGTTCGACAGCCTGGGACGCACGTTCGAGCTCGACCGCACCGCGGGCATCGTCCGCGTGGCCTCGGCCGAGGCCTCCCGCGTCATCGGCATGGAGCGCTTCGCCTTCCCGCGCGCGCTGGCCGTGGACGAACAGGGGCGCATCGCGCTCGTGGACGTCGCACAGCACAGCGTCACCGTCTTCGATGCCGCGCTCGATCCCCTCTTCGTGCTGCGCACCGAGACCCTGCGCACCCCCACGGGCGTCGCGTTCGCGCAAGACGGCACCCTCCTGGTCGCCGATGGCGCAGCCCACGTGGTGCGCCGCTATGACTGGCGTGGCACCGAGCTCGGCAGCTGGGGTGAGCTCGGCAGCGACCTCGGTCAGCTGAACTACCCGCGCGCAATCGCCATCGCGCCCGACGGCGACGTCCATGTGGCCGAGGCGGGCAACCGCCGCGTCCAGGTGTTCACGGCCGACGGTCTGGCCACGGGCACGTACGGCGACTTCGCAGCCGTGGCGCTCGCGTTCGATGGAAGCGGCCGCAGCTGGGTGGCGGACCGCATCGCGGGAGATGTCCGCATCTTCGATCGCGGCTCACTGGTGGACGGCTACGTTCCGGACCACGGAGCCCCGTACGCGCTCTCCACACGCGCGGACGGCTCCGTGTACGTGGCCGCCATCTGAGACGAGGGCTCTCGTCAGTCGTCCTCAATCAACCGGCCGCGGAAGAAGCGCTGGATCTTGTGGTGCGGCGCCTCCTGTACGACGACTGGCGCGGCCAGCGGCAGGGGAGCCGGCACGGGCGGAGGCCCTGACACACGCGGCGGTGGTGGCGGCGGTGGCGCGATGACGGGCACCGGCGCGGGAGGCGGCAGCACGGGGGAGAAGGCCGCCTGCGAAGGCGAGGCCGGCGGGGCGGGCCGGAGTGTGGGCGGCAGCGTAGACGCCTTGGAGGCCGCCTGTGCCGCGGCCGCGAGCACATCGGGCAGGCGCTTCAACACCAGGCTCGTGCCCATGCGCAGCGACGGAGCGCTCACGTCCTGCCGCACCAGCACGCACAGGATGATCTCGCCTGCGGTGCGCAGGAAGAGCAGGTGCGGCCCGTGCGAGAGCGTGACGGAGTCGATCTGCTCGCCCTGCGTCTCGAGCGCGTCCTTGAGCCGCGCGATGCGTGGCGCGGCCTCTTCGAGCGCGTGATCGTCGAACATGGCGGGCATGTCTCGGGCGCGCACCTGCCCGAGCAGGTCCACCACGAAGCTGCCCATCACGCCCTCCACATCGCGCAGCGTGCTCAGCAGCGGGGCCACGCTCATGGACTGGCCGTTCGCAAGAAGCGCGTGAGGTCCGCGCGACGATCCGCACGCAGCGCCACGATGGTCTGACGCTCCACCCGCACCGCGCACTGCACCTGCGCGGTCTTCGCGTGCAGCTGCTCGAAGGGCTCGAGCCCGAGGCTGTCGGCGATGAGCGTCGCCAGCCGCGCCACGTAGGCACCCGTCTGGGCCAGCAGCTCCGAGTTGCCCTTCTCCCGCAGCACGTCGCCCTCCACGTCGATCTCGGCGAGGTCGGTCACTCCCGCGAGGCTCATCAGCTGCTCCACGTCGTCGCTCATCGCTGCGCTCTCCTTGGTCAACGTCGCGCTCCGATGCAGCCCCGAGTCCCCGTCGCCGTGGCGGGCGCTGCCGAGCGGCGCAAAGGGCAGCACCTCGGCCACGTGGGCCACAGGGATGCCAGTGACGGTCTGCTCGGGCCCGGGGATGACGTCGCTCTCGTCCTGCTCTTGCGCCGCGCGCAGCAGCAGGTTCTGCCAGCTCTGCTGGATGGTGGCGCGGGAGGGCCACGGGCGGTCCACCGGGGTCACCTCACCGCCGCGCCAGCGCAGCATCTCGAAGACCGCGCGCTCGCCGATGGCGCCGCCGTAGCGCGCGTGCACGATCTGGCCTGCGTCGAAGTAGAGGTAGCCCATGCGCCCGTCGGACGTCACCTGCATGCAGCCGTGGGTGGCGCGCGTGCACTCCAGCTGCACCAGGTCGAACAGCGATGCGCCGCTGAGAGAGGCTCGGAATCCGGGGTGGGTAGGGGTGGTCATGTTGCTGCTCCTATTCACTCACGCTCGACATCACGTTCAAATCTCGGCGGGGTAGGCCTCGGCGCCGTGCGACACCAGGTCGAGGCCGGCGCGCTCTTCATCGGGGGTCGCACGCAGGCCAACGACCCGGTCGATCAGCTTGAAGAGCAAGAGGGACATCCCGAAGGCCCAGATGAAGCAGGCCAGCGCGCCGAGGGTCTGGCTGGCGAGGCGCATCACCGAGAAGCCCTCGTGGTGGAAGAGGGCTACCGCCAGGGTGCCCCACAAGCCGCAGACACCATGCACGCTCACCGCGCCGACAGGGTCGTCGATGCCGCGCCGCTCGAAGAAGAACACGGCGGCGATGACCAGAGCGCCAGCCACTGCACCGATCACCACCGCGGCCCATGGCGGCACGTAGGCACAGCCCGCCGTGATGCCCACGAGGCCCGCGAGCGCGCCGTTGGCGGTGATGCCCACGTCCGGCTTGCCCACCAGGCGCCACGACACGAACATGGCGGACGTAGCCCCGGCCGCGCCGCCCAGGTTGGTGTTCAACGCGATGAGCGCCAGCGACTTGCCCACGCCACCGTAGAGCGCACCCTCGCCGCCCGTCACGCCCGTGGTGCTGCCCGCGTTGAAGCCGAACCAGCCCATCCACAGGATGAATACACCCAAGATCGTGTAGGCCACGTTGTGGCCCGGGATGGGGCGGGGCGTCCCGTCCTTGCTGTACTTGCCGAGGCGCGGTCCGATGACGATCGCGCCGGCGAGCGAGGCCCAACCGCCCACGCTGTGGACCACCGTCGAGCCGGCGAAGTCCGTGAAGGCCGGCAGCCCGAGGGAGTCCAGCAGCCCACCCTCGGGGGCCTCGAGCCAGCCCCCGCCCGCGAACAGGCCACCCCACACCCAGCTCCCGAAGATGGGATAGATGATGAGCGTGATGAACACCGTGTACACCAGGTAGGCCTGGAACTTGGTGCGCTCCGCCATGGCGCCCGACACGATGGTGGCCGCCGTTGCCGCGAACACCGTCTGGAACAAGAGGAACGCGTAGTTCCAGGGCACCTCGTCATAGCCCATGAGGAAGAAGCCGTCGGTGCCGAAGAGCCCGTTGGTGGTCCCGAACATGAGCCCGAAGCCCACGGCCCAGAACACGAGGGACCCGAAGCAGAAGTCCATCAGGTTCTTCATCAGGATGTTCACGGCGTTCTTGGCGCGCGTGAAGCCGGCTTCCACGAACGCGAAGCCAGCCTGCATCCAGAACACCAGGATGGATGCCACGATGATCCACAGGAAGTTCACGGGGAGCCCGCCGCCGCCAGCGTTCAGCGGGTCTTGGCTGAACTCCGGCTGCTGCGCGACCGCGTCACTCGGAGCGGGGGGCTGCGTGGCGCTGGTGTCATCCGACTGGGCACCGACCGAGAGCGGGGCGGCGTGGACGAGGAGCGCGAAGACGAGGGGGAGCGTCCGGGCTTTCATCACGACTATCTTCCACGGCCAACGTTTCGCGCCGATTTCCTGTCAGTAACAATGACGCGCTGCGTAATCGCGCACGGGCTGACGCCCGAAAGTCGTTACAATCAGAGGCGATTCCGAGAATGACGCGCACACCTTCCCCTACGTCTCGCGTGCCTCCATGACACGTCGTGTTTCGAACGAGTAACGTCCGCTGCGGCTGTGGGCCCACGAACCGGACCCTGCCCACCCCGGCCAGCCCACCGTGCATTCGCGGTCGCGCGGTGGCGACTCAACTGCTAGGGTCCGCGCCTTCGGAGGTCTCTACATGCCAGGTTCTGCCGCCGCTGGGTTGACGTTCACTCCCCCCCTCATTTTCGAGCGTGGCGCCAAGGATCGCACCGGTGCTTCGCTGCCCGCGCCCGAGGTCCCGCAGGTGGACCCGGCCGCGCTCTACGGCGACCTGTTCCGCAAGCAGCAGCCCGGCTTGGCCGAGGTCTCGGAGCCCGAGGCCGTGCGCCACTACGTGCAGCTCAGCCAGCAGAACTTCGCCATCGACACGGGCATGTACCCGCTCGGGTCGTGCACCATGAAGTACAACCCGAAGGTCAACGAGTGGGCCGCGCGCCTGCCGGGCTTCGCCACGCTGCACCCGCTCACGCCGGACAGCATGGCGCAGGGCGCCCTCGAGCTGATGTACCGCCTCGAGCAGGGCCTCGCGCAGGTGTGCGGCATGGACCGCGTGTCGCTGCAGCCGGCCGCCGGCGCGCAGGGCGAGTACGTGGGCCTGCAGATGATCCGCGCCTACCACACGGCGCAGGGTCGCAGCCCCAAGAAGGTGCTCATCCCCGAGACGGCGCACGGCACCAACCCGGCCAGCTGCGCGCTCAACGGCTTCACCGCCGTGCCCTTCCCCGTGGACGAGCACGGCATCGTGCTGCCGGAACAACTGGCCCCGTTCGTGGACGACGACGTGGCGGCCATCATGGTCACCAACCCCAACACGGTGGGCCTGTTCGAGACGCACATGGCGGCCATGTCCGAGATGGTGCACGCGAAGGGCGGCCTGGTGTACGGCGACGGCGCCAACCTGAACGCCATCATGGGGCGCGGTCGCCCCGGTGACTTCGGCATCGACGTCATGCAGTTCAACCTGCACAAGACCTTCACCACGCCGCACGGCGGTGGCGGCCCCGGTTGCGGCCCGGTGGGCTACAAGAAGATCCTGGACCCGTATGCGCCCGTCCCCGTGTCGGAGCGCAACGAGGACGGCACCTACCGCCTGGACTACGGCAGCCGCCCGAAGAGCATCGGTCGCGTGCGCTCGTTCCACACCAACTTCGGCATGGCCGTGCGCGCGTACGCGTACATGCGCGAGATGGGGCCCGAGGGCCTGCGCATGGCCACGGATCTCGCGGTGCTCAACGCCAACTACCTGCGCGTGTGCCTGGGTGAGACGTGGAAGGTGGCGTTCGACCGCACCTGCATGCACGAGGTGGTCATCAGCGACAAGCACCTCAAGGACACGCACGTCACCACCATGGACGTGGCCAAGCGGCTCATGGACTACGGCTACCATCCCCCCACGGTGTACTTCCCGCTGGTGGTCAAGGGCGCCATGCTGATCGAGCCCACCGAGACCGAGACCAAGCAGGAGCTCGACGCCTTCGTGGCGGCCATGCAGGCCATCAGCGAAGAGGCCCACCGCGAGCCCGAGACGGTCACCGGCGCGCCGCACCTCACGCGCTTGCGCCGCCTGGACGAGACGCGCGCGGCTCGCACGCCGGTGCTGCGCTACACCCCGCCTGCTGGCGCTTGAGGCCATCCCGGCGGCGCAGGCCGTCGGGCGACCGGGCGACCGGGAACGAGAAACGCCCGGCGGCGGGGGCCGTCGGGCGTCTTCATGAGGGAAGCAGCAGAGCCGCCTCGGGGATGCCGAGGCGCCCGCGTTCCACCGCTCAGGCGGTCTTCTTGCCGTACTTCTTGTTGAAGCGGTCGATACGGCCTGCGGCGTCCATGACCTTCTCCTTACCGGTGAAGAAGGGGTGACAGTCCGCGCAGATGTCGATCTGGAACGTGGACTGCGTGGAGCGAATCTCGTGAGTCGCGCCGCACGCGCAGCTGATGGTGACGGGCTGATACTTGGGGTGGATGTCGGGCTTCATGGTGGTCCTCGTACGCTCCGAAGATTAGAGCGGCAGGCGTAGGTAGCAGCCTGCGCCCGAGATCGCAAGACACGCGGCCTCGGGCCGCGAGGCGTGGTCAGGGCACCAGGTTCGAGTCCAGCACCAGCGCGTCGGCCTGACGGGTCACGTGGTGCACGGTGAGCGAGCGCTGCTCCTGGTCACCCGTCACCCACGCTGCCCCGGTGCCCAGCACGAAGGCGTCGTCGCCGCGCGGCAGGTGGATGTCGCCGAGCTCCGTGTCGCCCACGATGACCTCGCCCGCCGCGTCGATGAGCAGCGCATGGGTCCCCACGAACGCGTAAGCGCCGGATCGTCGCCCTCCCAGCGCTCGTAGAGCACGATGAACTGGTCGCCCCCGATGGGCAGCAGCTTGGGCCGCTCGGCGTGCACGTCGCCCTCGCCCGCGTGGTCCGTCAAGAAGCGCACGCGGTTCTGCAGCGCCGTGCCGCCGCTGGTGACGTCCTGCGTGTGCGGCAGGCCCTCGTCCAGGTGGCTGGTGCTCTCCGAGTCGAGCTCCGCGAAGTTGCTGCGGATGCGGGTGATGACCAGGTCGCGCGCGCCGCCGATGCGCCCGTCACTGGGCTCGCTGGTGACTCGCTCGGTGGCGAACAGCACCAGGTAGCCGAAGCTCGCGTCCTCCGTGATGGGGGCGATGTCGCCGAGGCGCGTGTAGGTGTTGTTGTTCCCCGTGGCGCCCTTGATGAAGTAGGCCGTGTAGGCGTCGCTGCGCGCGCTACCCGACACGCGGTCGAACACCAGCTGGCGTGGGTAGGCGTCGCCCAGGTGCAGCTCGATGAACCCGCCCCCGTGGTGCAGCAGGCGCACGTCGAACGAGTGGCTCACCCACATGGACGACGTACGGCGAATGGCGCCGTCGGTGGCGCTCAGCACGGTGGTGATGGCCTTCTGGTGCCGCGTGCCGCCGCTGTCCGGGTCGGTGTTGATGCCGTGCACCAGGGCCAGCTCGCCGCCCCCGAAGGCCAGGCGCGCGGTCGACGCCACCATGGGGTTGATGAGCTTCTCGGGCTCTTCGCCAGTGGCCTCACGAGCCAGGTCGAGGTCCACCGAGAAGCGCACCTCACCCGTGGGCGAGACGCGCACCACGTGCACCACGTTGGCGCGGTACTGGTTGGCGCCCGGGTAGCCGCGCGACAGCTCGCGGTGCGCGGCCTCGTCCACGGCGCTGGCCACGAAGTAGTCGCCGTCGTCTGCCCGCGCGAGCCCTATGATGCGGTCGAGCAGCGGGACCTCGAGCGCGCGTTCCACGGCGTAACCCTCACCGCTCGGCGCGAGGCGCAGCAGCACGGCACGCGGACGCTCGCCCAGCGCGGTGTCCACGCCCTCGTCCTGCACCAACACGTCCACGCTCGCACCGTCGGGCCGCGCCACGATCTTGGGGCGGTGCCCGTACATGGCGTTGTGGTCGTCCGGTCCCACCAGGTCTTGGCGCGACACGTCGAATGGCGTCACCAGCTCGGCGACGGTGCGCTCCGTGAGCTCGCGCGCCTCACTAGGGGCCGGGAGCCCACCGCCCCCCGTTCCGTCGTCACTGCACGAGCAGCCGGGGAACAGGGAGGCCGAGAGGGCGAGGACCGCCAGGACGTGGCGCTTGGGGGGGATGCGACGCATATCCGCATGGTGCCACGCGGACGGCGGGGAAGACTATCCCCAGACGTTCACGCTGATGGGCTGGATGATGTAGCGCACGCGCACCTCGGTGGGGGTGCGGTAGGGGTACTTGTCCACGCCCATGTACTTCTTGGCCAGCGCGTCGATGTGCTCCTCGGCGCCCTCGGTGGTGATCTCCACCACTTCACCGCGGATGCTGAGCATGCGGTACGGGTTGGCCGGGTCCACGATGCTGAGCGCCACGCGCTTGTCGCGCTTGAGGTTCTTGTCTTTCACGCGGCCGGCGGCGCTGTTGATGACGACCTTGTCGCCCTCGCGGTCGACCCACACGGGGGTCACCTGGGGGGAGCCGTCCTTCATGAGGGTGGCAACGTGGGCGAACGCGGGCTTGTCCAGCAGGTCGACGTGGGACTCGGGGATCTTGCTCATGACGGGGTCTCCTCGGCTTCGGGTTGGCTGCGCCCGTTGTCGCATGAGGAGCCGCAGCGTCACAAGCGGCTTGCCCTGCGAAGAGCAGCTGGCTACTTAAGAAGCCGCCGGCATGTCAGCCACTTTTTTGCGTCATCGCCCCTACCCGGATACCAGGAGGTAACTATGGGACAGAAGCGGATTCAGCTCATCTGCCGTGGACGCGTTCAAGGCGTGTATTTTCGTGCCTCTGCGCGTCGCGAAGCTCGTCAGAACGGGCTCAGCGGGTGGGTCAAGAACCGCAGCGACGGCTCGGTGGAATTGATCGTCGAAGGCGAGGAGGATGCCGTGAAGGACTTCCTCCAGTGGGCTCAGACGGGACCTTCCACTGCGCGTGTCGACAAGGTCGAGACCAAATGGCGCAGCTATACCGGAGAGTTCTCGGGCTTTCGGATCGCGGGCAACTAGCCCACCCCCCCACGAAGGCTCCACGCTCCACGCTCCGCGCGCTGGGGGCTGCCCTCCTCCTGTGGGTGGTGCTCGGCCTGACGGCGCGGGTCGTGGCCCAGGAGCCCCCGCAGCCCCATGAGCCCCAGGCTGCCCCAGCGGATGCCGTGGGCGTGGCACCGGTTGCGGCGGCCCCTGTCGCCAACTCGCCCGAGCTCGTGCGTGAGCGCACGCGTCCGCTCGCGGAGCTGGGGACGGACCTGGCGTCTCCGGACCGGGCCGTCCGTGTGCGGGCTTTCGACACGCTGCGCACCCTGTCCGCGAGCCGTGTAGCCGACGTGGAAGCACGACTCCGGGACCTGCGGCTGACGAGCGATCCCCCCTCGGCGGCGGCGTTCAACGCGCTCGTGGAGGTGCGCCACCACATGGGCTTCGAGGGGGCCGACAACCCCGTCGACTTGGCTCTGGGAGTTCGCCAGCTGCTGGGCGCGCAGCGCACGCCTGGCGCGACCATGCTGCAGGTCGCAGAGCGCCTGGCCCTGCTTCGCGGGCTCGAGTTCATGGACTCGCTCGCTGCCGACCGAGTGATGATTGGCTTCTTCCAGCGCGGTTGGAGTGTCTGGCAGTGGGAGGCGCGCCACGTGGTGGGTCGCCGCGGGCTGCGCATGCTGCCGGCGCTCATCGAGGGGCGCAGCGCGGGCAATCCCGAGGTGCGCCGCTGGGCGGTCGGCAGCATCCGGCGGTTGGGCGTGGACTCGGTGGGGGCTGCTGTTCAGATGGCCCCCCCGGCGCAACTTCCCGACGTGCTGCGGGCCTACGCTAGCCTGAGCGACCTGAACGCGATGCCGGCCGTGATCACATTCGTGGACCACCCGGACGCCGCCGTGCGCGACGCCTCACGCGAGGCCACCGCCAGCTACGAGCGCAACGCCATCTGGCAGTTGCGGCTCGCGTACCGCAACAAGCTCGGGGAGAACGCGGACCTCGCGTGGAGCTGGCAGACCACCATGCAGCGACTGTTCGACGGTCTGGACGCGAGGCGCCTGGGTCCCGCCAACGAGCTGCTCGCGGAGGGGCTCGAGGCGGCGCGGCGCGGCGACTGGGAGACCATGCGCGAACGCTACGACCGCGCGCTGCGCCGTGAGCCGCTGCTGCCACGCCGGTCGGAGATGGCGGCGGGGTACGTGGCCGAGGCCACCCAGCGCCTGGAAGCGCTCACGGGCACGGACGATGCGCCGGCGGTGGACGCTGCGCTCACACTGCTGCGCCGGGCCGTTCGGCTTGCACCGGAGCACCCCGAGGTGAGCACCTGGCGGGCCACGGTGGCGTTCCACGAAGCCGAGCGCATGCGTCAGCTCGGGGTCCTCGACGAAGGCGCGTACGAAGCCGTCCTGGTGGCCCGCCCTGACCACGCGGGGGCAGCCGCTGTGCTTGCCGACATCGAGGACGGCGGCGTCGGGGAGGTCGAGCCCAGCGGAAGCCTACTCGCCGCGCAGCTCCTGACCCTGCTCGGCATCCTGCTACTGCTGCCCTACGGGCGCCTTCAGCCGCTCGCCCAACGCGCTCGCAGCACCGCGGCCACCGCCGCCGCACGCGCCTGGGGCCTGGCGCAGCAACGCGCGCCGGTGAGAGCGTCCACGGTCTCGGACGCAGACTCGCTCCCGTCCTCGGTCTCGGACTCCGTCTCGGTCTCGGTCACCGCCTCGGTCTCCGTCTCGGTCTCCGACTCCGTCTCGGTCTCCGCCTCGGCCTCGGACTCCGACTCCGTCTCGGTCTCCGTCCGACTCGGCCTCGGACTCCGACTCGGTCTCGGTCTCCGACTCGGTCTCCGCCTCGGCCTCGGACTCCGACTCGGTCTCGGTCTCCGACTCGGTCTCCGACTCGGCCTCGGTCTCCGACTCGGTCTCGGTCTCCGGCCCCGCCTCCGTGCGTCCGTCGCCACGCGACTGGCTCACCTCCACGAGTCAGCGCCTCCAGCCGCTGCACCGGGCGGCGCGCCGTGTGGGGTTCTTCCTCCGCTCGCTCGCTCGCGCGCTCCTGCCCAAGCGGGCCGGCAGCGCCGCCACGCCAGCTCACCCGAGTCGGGCACGTCAGCACGCGGAGAGGCTCTTCGCTAGCGCCTCCGCCAGGGTCCCTGCCTTCGGCCAAGTAGCCGCCCGGGTGCGCCGCCCGCGCCTCGAAGCGGCCAGCCGCAAGGTACGTCGCAAGCTGCCCAGCCTCGTCGAACTGCGCAGCACGTTGGCCATGCTGGCCAGCTCCGAGCCGCCACAGCTGTCCCCGTCCGCCGAGCCGCAGCGTCAGCGTGCGCTCATGGAGCCAGAGGTCGTTCCTGCGCCTGCAACCGTCGCCACGCTCATGCTGGAACACGCCCTCGACGTGGATCGCCTGGCATCCAGCCATGACGCGGAGCTGGACGAGCTGCTCTTCGGCGACTCGGAGCCGGGCCTCGACACAGCGGATGAGCAGCTCGCGCAGCCCATGAGCCCGCTTGCCGCGCACGACCTCTTTGTGGCGCTCGCGCAGCTGTCCCACGACACGAGCCCAGGGTTGCTCGAGGCACCGGACACGCTCCCGGGCTGACCTCGCACGCGTCCGTGGGCTTTGGGCTGCAGCGGCGCACGAAGACCAGACGCAAGAACGCCCAGCTCTCGCCGGGCGTCTTCACCACCGTGGTACCGGTGGCCATGCTTTCGCGCTAGACCGCAGTCCGGCGCAGGCGTCAGGCGCTGGCCGCCTCGGCCTCGTCTTCGACGGCGACCGGCGCACCCACGTGCTCGCTGCCCACGAACTCGATGTAGCTCATGGAGGCGTTGTCGCCCTTGCGGCGGCCGATCTTGATGATGCGCGTGTACCCGCCGCCCTTGTTGTCGTTCGCCTTGTTGCGCTCGACGAAGCGGGGCCCGAGCTCGTGGAACAGCTTCCACACGAGGTTGGTGGTCTCATCGACCTCGCCCTCGGCGGTGGTCTTCGCGCCACGCAGCGGGAGGAACTTGGCCACCTCACGCTGAGCGTGGGTGCGCGCCGACAGGATGCGACCGCGCTCGGTCTCGTCCGTGATCTTGCCGAGGTCGACCGTCAGGTCGTCCCCGAGACGCACGGCCTTCGAGAGCAGGCGCTCCACCACGCGGCGGAGCTCCTTGGCCTTCTCGTCGGTCGTGACGATCCGCTCGTGAAGCACGAGGTTACCCGCGAGGTTGCGGAACATGGCCCTACGGTGGCTGGTGTTACGGCCGAACTTACGGCCCGCCTTCTGATGTCGCATCGTCTTATCCGTGCCCCGTTGCGGGGTAAAATCTTGAAAGGGAGAGAGGTTCCCGCGTGCGCTCAGGCGCCCGCGCGACCGCTCACGGGATGACCTGCTGCCCGTTCCAGCGGCTCAGCATCGTCGGCCAGTTGTCGATCTTCATGCCCAGGGAGAGACCCATGTCGGTCAGGATCTCCTTGATCTCCTTGAGCGACTTGCGGCCGAAGTTCTTGGTCTTCAGCATCTCGGCCTCCGTCTTCTGCACCAGCTCACCGATCAGGTGGATGTTGGCGTTCTGGAGGCAGTTCGCGGAGCGCACCGAGAGCTCGAGCTCTTC
The DNA here is from genome assembly GCA_016706685.1 of Sandaracinaceae bacterium. NCBI lineage: Bacteria > Pseudomonadati > Myxococcota > Polyangiales > Sandaracinaceae > Sandaracinaceae bacterium. Next base: position 275,313 of record JADJJE010000003.1, read on the forward strand.
CACGGAGCGGAAGAGGTTGTCGTTGAGCGGCTCTTCGCTCGACTCGTGGATGCTCGGCTCTTCCTCTTCCTCGAAGTTGATGAAGATGGTGAGCTGGTCCTTGAGGATCTTCGCGGCCAGCGCGACGGCGTCCACGGGCGAGACCGCCGCGTTCGTCCAGACCTCGAGGGTGAGCTTGTCGTAGTCGGTCATCTGCCCGACGCGCGCGTTGGTGACCGTGTAGTTCACCTTGCGGATGGGCGAGAAGATGGAGTCGATCGCGATGGTGCCGATGGGCATCCCAGGCGTCTTGTTGCGGTCCGCCGACACGTAGCCACGGCCCACGTTGATGGCGAGCTCGGCCGAGAAGCGGCCACCCTTGGCCACCGTGCAGATGACGTGATCGGGGTTCAGGATCTCGATCTGGTCGTTGACCTGGATGTCCCCCGCGCGGACCTCACACGGCCCCTCCTTGTCGATGCGGACGAGCTGGGTCTTGGCGCTGTGGGCCTTGACCACGACCTCCTTGAGGTTCAGCACGATGTCGGTGACGTCTTCGACGACGTCCGGCACCGAGGTGAACTCGTGGAGCGCGCCGTCGATCTTCACGGACGTGATGGCCGCGCCCTGAAGCGAGGAGAGCAGCACGCGACGCAGGCTGTTGCCCAGCGTGATGCCGAAGCCGCGCTCGAGCGGCTCACACGTGAACTTGGCGTAGGTGGCCGAGGCGTGGTTGTGCTCAACGGGCACCGAACGCGGGCGAATCAGCTCGCGCCAGTTTCGTGCGGTCAGGGTAGGCGTGGACATTCAGGGTTCTCCGATCCGACAGATGATCATCTACTGCAAAGTGCGTGGGGGCTCGGCTCCCCGGTGGGGCGCGTGCTGCCCCCAGCGAGCGGGGCCCGGGAGCGTATCGTCGCTCGCCCGGCCCTTCAACAATTCAGACGCGGCGGCGCTTGGGCGGCCGGCATCCGTTGTGCGGGATGGGCGTGACGTCGCGGATGAGCGTGACGCGCATACCCACGTGCTGGAACGCACGCAGGGCGGACTCGCGACCGGCGCCGGGCCCCTTCACGAAGATGGCGACCTGCTGCATGCCCACTTCCTGGGCCTTGCGGGCGGCCTGCTCGGCGGCCAGCTGCGCCGCGAACGGCGTGCTCTTGCGCGAGCCCTTGAAGCCGCGGGCACCGGAGGTGCACCAGGACACGACGTTCCCCTCGACATCCGTGATGGTGACGATGGTGTTGTTGAACGTGCTCTGAATGTGGGCGATGCCGCGGGTAACGGTCTTCTTCGCCTTCTTCTTGACTTTGGTCTGCTTGGGCTTGGCCATCGTGTCTTCCTATCAGCGCTTCCGGGTCATGGGACCACGGCGCGGGCCCTTGCGTGTGCGGGCATTGGTGTGCGTGCGCTGGCCACGGACGGGGAGCCCGCGGCGGTGGCGGAGGCCACGGTAGCAGCCGAGATCCATCAGACGCTTGATGTGCATCGTGATCTCGCGGCGAAGGTCACCCTCCACCTTGAAGTTCTGATCGATGCACTCGCGGATGGCGCGGACATCGTTCTCGTCGAGGTCGTCCGCCCGCTTGTCGATCGGGATGCCCGTGATGCGGCAGATCTCCTGCGCGCGGTGGATGCCCACTCCAAAGATGTATTGGAGAGCAATGACTGTGTGCTTACGACCCGGAAGGTCAACGCCAGCGATACGTGCCATGGTATACCTCTGTTCAGCCCTGACGCTGCTTGTGGCGGGGGTTCTCGCAAAGCACGCGTACGACACCCTTGCGGCGTACTACCTTGCACTTGTCACAAATCTTCTTGACGCTGGGGCGAACCTTCATGGTGGTCCTTCAGTGGCCTCTCGGGAATCGAGATGACCGGGGTCATTGCTTAGGGGGCTAGGTGATCAGAGCCGACCGGTGATGCGGCCCCGTGTGGGGTCAAAGGGACTGGTCTCGACGGAGACACGGTCCCCTGGGAGTAACTTGATGGTGACGCGCTTGGCTTGGCTGCTGAGGGAGGCCGTGATGCGCTCCCCGGAGTCCATCTGGACTCGAAAGAGGGCTTTTGGCAGGGTGGCCAGGATGACCCCCTCTAGCTGCGGGCCGTTGCTCACTTGGTGTTTCGAGTGATTTCTTCGCTCTTCTCGTCTGGCCGGTCTAGGACCGGAGGGCTTCGCGAATGCGCTGGGTAATCTCCTCGAGCTCACCCACCCCGTTCACGCGTGCCACGACACCCTTGGCGTCGTAATGCGCCAGGACCGCTGCGGTCTTGGCCTGATATTCGCTGTCCCGCGTCCGCACCTTTTCTTCGGTGTCGTCGGAGCGCTGGTAGATTTCCCCTCCGCACGCGGTGCAGGCACCGTCCGAGGGGGGCGGATCATAGCGCAAGTGGTAGGTCTGTCCACACGACTTGCATACGCGGCGCCCAGTAACGCGATCAATGATGATATCGAGGCCCACGTCGATGGCTACGACCCGGTCGATCCGACGCCCCAGCTTCGCCAGGATGGCGTCGAGCGCCTCCGCCTGGGGTGCCGTCCGCGGGAAACCGTCGAAGATGGCGCCCTTGGCAGCCGTCTCGCTCGAGAGCACCTTTTCGATCAGGTCGAGCACCAAGGAGTCGGGAACCAACAACCCCTGGCTCATGAACTCGTCGAACTTCTTGCCCAGCTCGGACCCCGACGCACGCTCGGCACGCATCATGTCCCCTGTGGAGAGCTGCGGAATACCGAGCTCCTTCATCAGGAACTTGGCTTGCGTGCCCTTTCCAGCGCCGGGCGGTCCGAAGAGCAGCAAGTCCATGGATCAGCCCTTCCGCCCCGTGAGCCGCCCGCTGGTGCCGGACGCAAGACCCTCGTAGTGGCGCGTGATCAGGTGGCTGTCGACCTGCATGGCGAAGTCGAGCGCGACGCCGACGACGATCATCAGTGACGTGCCGCCGAGATAGAACGGCACCTGCCACTTGGCCTGGAGCAGCGTGGGGACGGTGCAGACGGCCGTGATGTAGATGGCGCCACCCACGGTGATGCGGGAGAGCACGTAGTCGATGTACTCGGCGGTGGCCTTGCCGGGCCGCACACCGGGGATGAACGCGTTCTGCTTGCGCAGGTTCTCCGCCATGTCCACCGGCTGCACCGTGATGGCCGTGTAGAAGAACGTGAAGAAGATGGTCATCGCCGCGAACACCACCATGTAGATCCACATGTTGGGGCCCTGCGGGTTGAGCTTGTCGTTCAGCCACTGCATCCCGGGCACGCCGCTCTGCGCGAGCGTCATGGGGATCATGAGGAGCGACGAGGTGAAGATGGGCGGGATGACGCCGGCCATGTTCACACGCAGCGGGAGGTGGCTCTCGGCGCCGCCGAACATCTTCTGCCCAACCATGCGCTTCGCGTAGGTGATGGGCACCTGGCGCTGGGCACGCTCGAAGAAGACGATGATGGCCGTCACCCCGAGCGCGATGCACAGGATGAGGAGCAGGTCGATGGGCTTGATTTGCCCGATCTGGACCTGCTGAGCGGTGAGCGCGATGGCATCCGGGAGGTTGGCCACGATGCCCGCGAAGATGATGAGCGAGATGCCGTTGCCGATGCCGCGCTCGGTGATTTGCTCACCCAGCCACATCAGGAAGGCGGTGCCCGTGGTGAGCGAGAGCACGGTCATGGCGCGGAACGCCCAGCCTGGCTCGTTGACGATGTCACCGGCCTGCGTGCCCGCTTGGTTGAGCGACTCGAGGAACAGCGCGATGCCGATGCCCTGCGCGAGGCTCAGGGCGATGGTGCCGTAGCGCGTGTACTGGTTGAGCTTGCGCTGGCCAGCCTCGCCCTCCTTGCGGAGCTCCTCGAGGGGCTTCACCACGACCGCGAGCAGCGAGATGATGATGCTCGCCGACACGTAGGGCATGATGTTCAACGCGAAGATGGACATCTGCTCGAGCGCGCCGCCCGAGAACAGGTTGAACATCCCCAGGAAGCCGTTGCTGGAGCTGTTGACGTACTCCCGCATCGCGTTCCGGTTGACCCCGGGAGTGGTCACGAAAATTCCAACGCGATACACCGCCAGCATCCCCAGAGTGAAGAGGATGCGGCGACGTAGCTCAGGAATCTTGAAGATGTTCGCGATGACGTTCATCAACCTACCATCGACCTAGAGGTCGTCTCAGCCGCCTAGAATCTCGACCGAGCCACCGGCCGCTTCGACCTTGGCCTTGGCGCCCTCGCTCACCGCATGGACCTTGAGGGTCAGCTTGCGATCGAGCTCGCCATTTCCGAGCAGCTTGATGCCGTCGAACTTACCGCTGACAAGACGCTTCTCGCGAAGCGCTGCCTCGTCCACCACGGTGCCCGCATCGAAGCGAGCCAGGTCACGGACGTTCACTTCCGCGAAGTCCTTGGCGAAGATGTTGTGGAAGCCGCGCTTCGGGAGGCGGCGATACAACGGCATCTGACCGCCCTCGAACCCCAGCTTCTGGAAGTTACCGGGCGAGCGGGCCTTCTGGCCCTTCATGCCCTTACCGGCGGTCTTACCGAGCTTGCCGATACCGCGACCCTTGCGCTTCTTGTTGCGCACGGCCCCGATGGGCGCGCGCAGACGCGAAAGGATGGGGATGTCTTTCTCGGACTGGTTCTGTTCGTCAGCCATTGCTCTCCTCCACCGTCACGAGGTGAAGTACCTTCTTGATCATGCCGCGGAACGCCGGCGTGTTCGCCACCGTAGCCTGCGAGTTCAGGCCGCGCAGCCCGAGGCCCTTGAGGACTCGGCGATGCTTCTCGGGGCGCCCGATGGCGCTGCGAACGAGTGTCAGCTTGAGGGTCATGGGGTCACCACCTGCTCCAGCGTCTTTCCACGACGCGCGGCGACCATGTCGGCGGACTCGAGATCACGGAGCGCCGCGAGGGTCGCATGAACGACATTGTGCTGATTGGCCGTGCCGAGGATCTTGGCGAGGACGTCCTTGACGCCGGCCACCTCGAGCACGGGACGCATGGCGCCACCCGCGATGACACCGGTACCAGCCGAGGCCGGGCGGAGCATCACCTTGCCCGCGCCGTCATGGCCGTTGGCCCGGTGCGGGATGGTGCCGTTGACGAGCGGAACGCGGAACATGGACTTGCGCGCGCGCTCGGTGCCCTTGCGGATCGCCTCGGGCACTTCGTTCGCCTTGCCGAGCCCCACGCCGACGCAACCATGATGGTCACCGACCACCACCAGCGCGCTGAAGCTGAAGCGACGACCGCCCTTGACGACCTTGGCCACACGGTTGATGTGGATGACCCGCTCTTCGATCTCGTTCTCGAGATCCTTGGGGTCGATGATTTCGTTTTGGCTCATGGCGATCCTCAGAAGTTCAGGCCGGCCTCGCGAGCCGCTTCGGCAAGGGCCTTGACCCGACCGTGGTAGATGAAACCGTTGCGGTCGAAGACGACCTTCTCGATGCCCTTGGCCTTGCAGGCGTCCGCGACGGCCTTGCCAACGGACTTGGCGCGGTCGGTCTTGGTGCCATCGGCGGCCACGGTCTTCTGCAGGTCGCTGGCGGAAGCCAGGGTGGTCCCGGCGACGTCGTCGATGACCTGCGCGTAGATGTGGCTGCCGCTGCGGAACACGCTGAGGCGCGGACGCTCGGGCGTGCCGGAGATCTTCTTGCGGATGCGGAGCTTGCGCTTGGCGCGCCCCGTGGCGGACTTCAGCATGGGATGCTCCTCACTTCTTACCGGACTTGCCGGCCTTCTGACGAATCTGCTCACCCACGTAGCGAACACCCTTGCCGTTGTACGGCTCTGCGGGGCGCTTGCTGCGGATGTGTGCCGCGATCTGACCCACGAGCTCCTTGCTCGAGGCCTCGATGTGCACGCGGGGGTACTTGACGCCGGCCTCGTCGCGCTGCTCGATCTTGACCGTCACCTCGGCGGGGATCTTGATGATGGGCTGGTGCGAGAGACCGACCGTCATCTTGAGCTCGCCGTTGCCGAACTCGGCACGGTAGCCGACGCCGCGGAAGTCGAGCGAGCGGGTGTAGCCGTTCGTGACGCCCTCGACCATGTTGGCGAGGAGTGCGCGCGAGAGACCCTGGTACTGGAGACCGACCTGGCCCTGGCTGGGCGCGGGGCGGACGTGGACGGCGCCGGCCTCTTGCGAGACGACCACCTCGGGGCGGAACGTACGCGTGAGCGAGCCGCGCTTGCCCTTGACGGTCACGGTCTGGCCGTTGATCTCGACGGTGACACCGGAGAGCAGCGTGACGGGAAGCTTCCCGTTACGCGACTGCTTCGTGATTTCGGTTTTCGCGGGGGCAGTCATCACCAGACCTCACAGAGCAGCTCGCCGCCGATTTTCTGGCTGCGCGCGTCGCGGTCGGTCATGAGACCGCTCGACGTGGAAAGAATGGCGACACCGAGGCCGTCCTTGACGTGCGCGATCTCGTCATGGCTGACGTAGACGCGGCGACCGGGGCGGCTGGCGCGGCGAATGGTGTTGAACGCCGGCTTCCGGTCCGTGTAGCGGAGGAAGACGGTGAGCGTGGGCGGGTGAGCCTCGTCCACGCTGTAGTCGTTGATGTAGCCCTCTTGCTTCAGGATCTCGGCGAGATTCGTCTTCAGCTTCGAGAGGGGCATCTTGCTGCGATCGAGACCCGCCATGGCGGCGTTCCGGAGTCGCGTGAGCATGTCGGCGATGGGGTCAGAAATCATTGTAGAGTCTCCAGCTTCCTGCTCGTCCTACCAGCTCGACTTCGTGACGCCCGGCAGCTCGCCGGCGAGCGCCAGGTTGCGCATGCAGATACGGCAAAGGCCGAACTTGCGGTAGTAGGCGCGTGAGCGGCCGCAACGGTTGCAGCGGTTGTGAGCGCGGACCTTGAACTTCGGGTCCCTCTGCGTCTTGGCAAAAGCGGCTTGGCTTCCCATGGTCTATCTCACTTCCGGAAGGGCATCCCGAGGCCCTTGAGTAGGGCGCGGCCCTCTTCGTCAGTCTTCGCCGTGGTGACGAAGCTGATGTTCATGCCCTTGATCGCGTCGACCTTGTCGTAGTCGATCTCGGGGAAAATGATCTGCTCTTTGATGCCGAGCGTGTAGTTGCCGCGGCCGTCGAAGGCCTTGGGGCTGACGCCGCGGAAGTCGCGGGTCTGCGGGAGCGCCAGGTTGATGAGGCGGTCCGCGAAGTCCCACATGCGGTCCTTGCGCAGCGTGACCATCACGCCGATGGGCATGTTCTCACGGAGCTTGAAGGTCGCGATGGCCTTGCGGGCGCGGGTCACGACGGGCTTCTGCCCGGTGAACGCCGTCATCTCCACGACGGCCGACTCGATGATCTTGCCGTTCTGGACGGCGGCACCGAGGCCCATGTTGACCGTGATCTTCTCGAGCCGCGGAACCGTCATCGGGTTCGCGTACTTGAACTCACGCATCAACTGCCCAACGACTTCGTCGCTGTACTTCTTCTGAAGCCTTGAAATGTACTCAGCCATGATTCTCTACGAGCTCCGGGTTACAGCCGCCAGAAAGGAGGTGAAGGCGCACTGGGTCGGAAAGGGGACGATTACTTGATGACCACGCCGCTCTTGACGGCAACGCGGACCTTCTCGCCTTCGCGCTCTTCGAAGCGAACGCGCGTGGGCTTGCCGGTCTCGGGATCCTTCAGCATCACATTGCTGGGCTGAAGGGGCGCGGGACGGTCGATGATGCCGGCCTCGGCAAACTTCTGGGCGCTCTGGTGGCGCTTGACGATGTTGGCACCCGCGACGATCACGCGGCCATCCTTGCGGATGTCGAGGATGCGGCCCTCGACGCCCTTGTCCTTACCGGACGTGACGACGACCAAGTCGTCCTTCTTGAGACGTACACCCATCAGATCACCTCCGGCGCGAGCGAGACGATCTTCATGAAGCGCTTGCCACGCAGCTCGCGAGCCACGGGTCCGAAGATGCGCGTGCCGATCGGCTCGCCTTCTTTGTTGATCAGCACGGCGCTGTTCGCGTCGAACTTGATGTAGCTGCCATCGGGGCGCTGGTACTCGCGGGTCGTGCGGACGACGACGGCGCGAGCCACGTCACCCTTGCGAACCTTCGCGGTGGGCAGGGCCTCCTGCACGGCGACGATGATGACGTCGCCGAGCTCGGCGTAACGGCGACGGCTGCCGCCGATCACCTTGATGCACTTCACGCTCTTCGCGCCGCTGTTGTCAGCAACACCCAAGACGGTCTCGGTCTGGATCATCTCACACCTCCGGCGGACGCTCGAGGAGGCGGATGACCTCCCAGCGCTTGGTCTTGGAGCGAGGACGACACGCCATGATCTCTACGAGATCGTTCGTGCAGTACTCGTTCTTCTCATCATGGGCGTGGTACTTCTTGGTCTGCCTGATGTACTTGCCGTAGAACGCATCCCGCGTACGGCGAGTGACGACCACGACGACCATCTGTTGTGCGCGCCCGGGCGCCTTCGTGTCGTTGATGACACGGCCCACCAGACGTCGACGACGTCCTCTCGTGGGGTTGCTCTCTGCTACGGCTGTTTCTTCGGCCATGACTGCTACTCCTGCGTCCCGCGCTGAGTCAGGATCGTCTTCACTCGCGCGAGGTCGCGGCGGAGCTTACGGATGGATGCCGTGTCGTCGAGCTGGTTCGTGTGGTTATCGAACCGAGCCTTCCACAGCTGGCGGCGGAGCTCCGACTCGAGGCCGGTGAGCTCTTCCTTGGTCTTCTCTCGAACTTCAGACGGCTTCACAGGGCGTCCCTCCGTGCCATGAACTGGGTCTTGATGGGGAGCTTGTGACCGGCGACGCGGAAGGCCTCGCGAGCGAGCTCCTCGTCCACGCCCTCGATCTCGTAGAGCACTCGGCCGGCCTTGATGACGGCCACCCAGTGATCCACGGCGCCCTTACCCTTACCCTGACGAGTCTCTTGGGGCTTCTTGGTGACGGGCTTGCTCGGGAAGATGCGGATGAAGAGCTTGCCCTGGCGCTTGGTCTTGCGCTGGATGCTCATACGAGCCGCTTCGATCTGGCGCGCGCTGAGTCGACCCGACTCCACCGCCTGCATGCCGAAGTCTCCGAAGGAGACGTCGCCACCGCGGTAGGCCTTGCCGGTCATGCGGCCAGTCATGGCCTTGCGGAACTTGGTACGTTTGGGTTGCAGCATGGTTGTCTACCTCAGCGCACCGCGGCGCCGTCGCGACGCTTGGTCGGGACGATCTCTCCATGGAAAATCCAACACTTGACGCCGACGGTGCCGGCCTTGGTCATCGCGACGACCTCGCCGTAGTCGATGTCGGCCCGCAGCGTGTGCAGCGGGACGCGACCCTCGCGATACCACTCGCGGCGCGCGATTTCGGCGCCACCGAGGCGGCCCGCGGCGTTCACGCGGATGCCCTTGACCCCGAACTTCATCGCGGTCTGGACGGCCTTCTTCATGGCGCGGCGGAAGGCCACGCGGCGCTCGAGCTGCGTCGCGATGCTCTCGGCGACGAGCTTGGCGTTGGTCTCCGCCTTGCGGACTTCCTGGATGTCCACGAAGAGCTCGTTCTGCGTGAGCTTCTGAAGGTCGGCCTTCAGCTTCTCGACGCCGGCGCCACGCTTACCGATGATGATGCCCGGACGCGAGGTGAAGATGACGACCTTCGCCTTCGTGGCCGCGCGCTCGATCTCGATGTCGGCGATGCCCGCGTTGACGAACTCCTTGAGGATGCGCTTCTTCAGCTTCAGGTCCTCGTGGAGCCACTTCGCGTAGTTCTTGTCCTCGTACCACTTGGACTTCCAGGTCTTGACGACGCCAAGGCGGAATCCGTACGGGTGTACTTTTTGGCCCATTACTCGATCACTCCCCGTCGCCAACGACGACGGTAATATGGCTCATGCCTTTGACGACCTGCGTCGCACGACCCATCGCACGGGGGCGCCACCGGCGCATGTGCTGGTTGGGCGCCTTGTCCGCGAAGGCAACCTTGATGACGAGCTCATCGAGGTCCACCGAGTCGTCCTTGAGGCGGACGTTCGCGATGGCGCTGTCGATCAGCTTGTAAACGATGGGGGCGGCGGCCTTGGACGTGAACCGGAGCTCGTTCAGAGCAACAGCCGCGTTCTTCCCGCGCACCATATTGAGCACCACTCGCGCCTTACGGGGCGAAATGCGCTGAAATCGTGCTTTTGCGATGGCTTCCATGACGACTACGACTTCCTCGATCGCGAGGGTGAACTAGGCCCGAGACCACGCTGCACGCGCCAGGGATGGCGTCGTGCGCGGAGGGTCGGCGGATCTAGCATGGGACGGGGCGTCCCACAAAGAGGGTTTTAGCGCTTGGCCTTTTTGTCGGCCACGTGACCGTGGAACGTACGGGTCGGGGAGAACTCCCCGAGCTTGTGACCCACCATGTTCTCGGTCACGAACACGGTGATGAACTTCCGCCCGTTGTGCACGGCGAAGGTGTGCCCAACGAACTCGGGCGTGATGGTCGAACGACGCGACCAGGTCTTGATCATCTTGCGATCGCCAGCGGCGATGGCCGTGTCGACCTTCTTCTGAAGATGGTCGTCGATGAAGGGACCCTTCTTGACTGAACGAGCCATTACTTCTTCTTCCTGTTCCGAACGATGAACTTCGTCGTCGTCTTGTTGGTCCGCGTCTTCTTGCCCTTGGAGAGCTGACCCCAGGGCGAGCACGGGTGACGACCACCCGAGGTGCGACCCTCGCCACCACCCATGGGGTGATCGACCGGGTTCATGGTGACGCCACGGTTGTGGGGACGACGCCCGAGCCAGCGGGTACGACCGGCCTTGCCGTGCGTGACGCGCGCGTGCTGCGGGTTGCTGACCTGACCGACGGTGGCCCGGCAGAGCAGGTGCACCAAGCGCACCTCACCAGAGGGCAGGCGAACCTGCGCGTACTCGCCATCCTTGGCCATGAGCTGCGCGGCGGTGCCGGCCGAGCGGACGAGCTGAGCGCCCTTGCCGATCTTGAGCTCGATGTTGTGGATGACCGTTCCGAGCGGAAGGTCACGGAGGCGCATGCAGTTGCCGGGCTTGACGTCGGCGTTCTTGCTGGCCACGACCTTGTCACCGGCGTTGAGACCGTCCGGCGCGAGGATGTAGCTCTTCTCGCCGTCCGCGTAGTGAATGAGCGCGATGCGCGCCGAGCGGTTGGGGTCGTACTCGAGGGCCGCGACCGTGCCGGGGACGCCGACCTTGTTGCGACGCCAGTCGATCAGACGGTAGGCCCGCTTGTGTCCGCCACCGCGGAAGCGCGAGGTGACTCGGCCGCTGTGGTTGCGTCCACCCGTGGAGCTCTTGGACTCGAGGAGGGCCTTCTCCGGCGCCTTCTTCGAGAGGCCAGCGAAGTCCTGGGTATCGTAGTAACGACGCGACGGCGACGTTGGCTTGAAATGCTTGATCGCCACGGTTCAGGCTCCTTCGAAGTATTCGATCGTGCCCTCGCTGAGGGTCACGAACGCTTTCTTCCAGTTGCGAGTCTTGCCCATGCGACGGCCCATCCGCTTGGGCTTGCCGCGCACGACCAGGGTGTTCACGTCACTCACGGTGACCTTGAAGAGTTCTTCCACGGCGGCCTTGATCTGGATCTTGTTCGCGCGCGGGTCGACCTCGAACAAGTACTTGCTCGCGGTCTGCAGGGTGGTGCTCTTCTCGGTGAGGTAGAGCGGTCGCTTGATGACGTCTTCGAGATTCATGATGCTCTCCTCAGGCGCAGCGCTTCTCGAGCGCTTCGACCGCGCTCTTCGTGAGCACGAGGCTCTCGTGACGCAGCAGGTCGTACAGGTTGACGCCCTCGGGCGGAAGAAACTGGAACGCCGGGAGATTCCGCGCGCTCATGCGCAGCTTCTCGTTGTTCTTGGCGTCCACGATGATGGCGCTCTTGCCGACCTGCAGCTTGCCGAGGACCTCGGCCAGCTTCTTGGTCTTGATCTCCACCAGCTCGAAGTCGTCCACGACGAGCAGACGCCCCTCGTTGAGCTTCAGGCTGAGGGCACCGCGCAGCGCGCCGAGGCGCATCTTGCGCGTCGGACGGTAGCTGTAGTCGCGGGGCTTGGGGCCATGAGACTGACCACCGCCGACCATGGTGGGGGAGCGCTTCGTACCGTGACGAGCACCACCCGTACCCTTTTGGCGGTAGATCTTGGTCTTCGAACCAGCAACCTCGGAGCGACCCTTGGTGCTGGCGGAACCCGAGCGGCGAGACGCGAGCTGCGCCTTGACGACATCGTAGAAGAGCGCTTCGTTGACCTTGGCCCCGAACACTGCGTCCGAGAGCTCCAGCTCACCGACGTCGCTACGGTCCAAGTTATAGACTCTGATCTTCGGCATGAATAACTCCGAGTGATCCCGTGAGAGAAGGCAGACGCCCGCTCAGGACTTGATCTTGATCTCCACGTCAACACCAGCGGACAAGTCGAGCTTCATGAGCGCGTCCAAGGTCTGCTGAGTCGGGTCGAGAATGTCCAGGAGCCGCTTGTGGGTGCGGATCTCGAACTGCTCGCGCGACTTCTTGTCGACGTGAGGTCCACGAAGGACCGTGAATTTGTTGATGCGGGTGGGGAGCGGAATCGGCCCCGCCACACGAGCGCCGGTGCGCTTTGCGGTGTCGCCGATTTCGCTCGCCGATTGGTCGAGCAACCGGTGGTCGTAGGCTTTGAGCCGAATGCGGATCTTCGTAGCCGATGCCATGGTTTATTCCCGTCTACCTAAAACCGTTGAAGAGCGAGGAGTTCGGCCGAACTGTCGACCGGTTACTCCACGCGGAGTGAATCACGCAAGAATGGTGGCGACGACGCCGGCGCCGACGGTGCGACCGCCCTCGCGGATGGCGAAGCGCTGCTTCTCTTCCATCGCGACGGGGTAGATCAGCTCGACGGTCATCTTCACGTTGTCGCCGGGCATCACCATCTTGACCTCTTCCGGCAGGCTGATCTTGCCGGTGACGTCCATGGTCCGCATGTAGAACTGCGGGGTGTAGTTGGCGAGGAACGGCTTGTGACGGCCGCCCTCTTCCTTCTTCAGGACGTAGACCTCGCACTCGAACTTGGTGTGCGTCTTGGACGAGCCCGGCTTCGCGAGGACCTGGCCGCGCGAGACGGCGTCCTTCTCGATGCCGCGGAGGAGGCAGCCCACGTTGTCGCCGGCCGTGCCCTCGTCGAGCAGCTTGCGGAACATCTCGACGCCGGTGACGACGGTCTTCTGGGGCGCCACGAAGCCGAGGATCTCGACCTCGTCCTGCGGGTGGATCTTGCCGCGCTCGATGCGGCCGGTGACCACGGTGCCGCGGCCCTTGATCGAGAACACGTCCTCGATGGCCATCAGGAACGGCTTGTCCACGTCGCGCTCCGGCGTCGGGATGTGCGAGTCGACCGCGTCCATGAGCGCGACGATGGAGTTGACGCCCATCTCCTTGCCCTGGATGGCGAGCAGCGCGGAGCCACGCACGATGGGCGTGTTGTCGCCGTCGTACTGGTACTTGCTGAGGAGCTCGCGGACTTCCATCTCGACCAGCTCGAGCAGGTCGGGGTCATCCACCGCGTCCACCTTGTTCAGGAAGACGACCATGGTGGGCACGCCGACCTGACGCGCGAGGAGCACGTGCTCCTTGGTCTGCGGCATGGGGCCGTCCACGCCGGACACCACGAGGATGGCGCCGTCCATCTGCGCGGCGCCCGTGATCATGTTCTTCACGTAGTCCGCGTGACCCGGGCAGTCGACGTGGGCGTAGTGACGCGCCTCGGTCTGGTACTCCACGTGGCTGGTGGCGATCGTCACGGTCTTCGTCGCGTCGCGAACGGTGCCGCCCTTGGCCACGTCCTGGTACGAGATCACGTTGCCGCCGTGCTTGTCGGCCATCACCTTGGTGATCGCCGCCGTCAGCGTGGTCTTGCCATGGTCGATGTGACCGATGGTCCCGACGTTGATATGCGGCTTATTGCGAACGAACTTTTCTTTGCCCATGGTGGTCTTCCGTTTCTAGGAGGTCGGTGTCGCGTTGACGGAGTGGGAGCTGACGCTCACTCACCCTTGGCCTTCGCAATGATCTCGTCCGAAATATTGCGGGGCACGGGTTGGTATTCTTTGAAGCTCATCGTGTGGACCGCGCGCCCCTGTGTCTTGGAGCGAAGGTCGTTCACGTAGCCGAACATGTTGGCGAAGGGCACGGTGGCGCTGATGATCTTCAGCCCCGGCACTTCTTCCATTCCGGTAATGGAGCCACGACGGGAGTTGAGGTCGCCGATGACGTCCCCCATATAGTCCTCCGGCGTGCGAACCTCAACCTGCATTACGGGTTCGAGAAGCTGAATTCCAGCTTTCTGTGCCGCCTCTTGGAATGCGAGTGATCCCGCGACCTCGAAAGCAGCCGCGCTCGAGTCCACGTCGTGATAGCTGCCGTCGAAGACAGCCGCGCGACAGTCAATCACGGGATAGCCCGCCAGCACACCGCGGGTCATGGCGTCGCCGATGCCCTTCTGGATGGCCGGGATGAACTCTTTCGGGATGACGCCGCCGACGAGCTTGTTCTCGAACACGTAGCCCGCGCCGGGCTCGCTGGGTCCGAGCTCGATCCAGCAGTGGCCGAACTGACCACGACCGCCGGTCTGCTTGATGTAGCGCCCCTCGGCCTTGACGGTCTCGGTGATGGTCTCGCGGTACGCGACCTGCGGCGCGCCGACGTTGGCCTCCACCTTCCACTCACGGCGCAGGCGGTCCACGATGATCTCGAGGTGCAGCTCGCCCATGCCGCTGATGATGGTCTGGCCGGACTCTTCGTCGGTGTGTGCGCGAAAGCTCGGATCCTCGGCCGCCAGCTTGCTGATGCCCTCGCTGAGCTTGCTCTGATCCGCCTTGGTCTTCGCCTCGATCGCGATCGAGATGACCGGCTGGGGGAAGTCCATGCGCTCGAAGATGACGGGGTGCTTCTCGTCGCAGAGCGTGTCGCCGGTGGTGGCCGTCTTGAGGCCCACGGCAGCGCCGATGTTGCCCGCGTGGATCTCTTTGATCTCTTCGCGGTTGTTGGCATGCATCAGGAGGATGCGGCCGATGCGCTCACGCTTGCCCTTGGTGGAGTTGAGCACCGTGGTGCCGCTCGCGAGGGTGCCCGAGTAGACGCGGAAGAAGGTCAGCTGACCCACGAAGGGGTCGTTGAGGATCTTGAAGGCGAGCGCGCTGAACGGCTCGTCGTCCGAGGCCTTGCGGGTGACCTTCTTTTCGGGATCGTCCGGGTGCTCACCGACCATGTCGGCGATGTCCACGGGCGAGGGCATGAAGTCCACGATGGCGTCGAGCAGCTGCTGCACGCCCTTGTTCTTGAACGCCGAGCCGCAGAGCACGGGCACCATGCGGTGGCTGAGACACCCGACGCGCACGGCAGCCAGGATCTCGAGGTCCGTGAAGTTGGTGTCGCCATCGAGGTAACGCGCCATGAGGCGGTCGTCGATCTCGGCCACCTTCTCGATGAGCGTCTCGCGGGCTTCTTGCGCGGCGAACTCGGACTCCGCCGGAATCGGGATGACATCCCACTCCGCGCCGAGCTTGTCGTCTTTGAAGCGGAGGGCGCGCATGCGCACGATGTCGATGACACCCTCGAGCGCGGTCTCTTCGCCCAGAGGGATCTGGATGGCCACGGCCGGCGCATTGAGCCGCTCTTTGATGGACCGGAGCGCGCGATTGAAGTCGGCGCCAACCTTGTCCATCTTGTTGATGAAGCACATGCGCGGGACCTTGTAGCGGTCCGCTTGGCGCCACACGGTCTCGGACTGCGGCTCCACGCCCTGCTTGCCGTCGAACACGGCCACGGCACCATCCAACACCCGCAGTGAGCGCTCCACCTCGATGGTGAAGTCCACGTGACCCGGCGTGTCGATGATGTTGATGCGGAACTGATCCGACGTGTTCAACCCCTCGTTCGGCGTCCAGAAGCACGTGGTCGCAGCCGACGTGATCGTGATGCCACGCTCCTGCTCCTGCTCCATGTAGTCCATGGTCGCAGCCCCATCGTGGACCTCGCCGATCTTGTAGTTCACCCCCGTGTAATAGAGGATGCGCTCCGTCGTCGTGGTCTTCCCCGCGTCAATATGGGCCATAATGCCGATATTTCGGGTGCGTTGAAGTGGGAACTGGCGAGCCAAGGTGTGTCCGGAGGAGCGTGGGTCAACGATGCGACCCGAGTCGAAGAGGGGTGAGTGAGCGTGCTGTGCAGGCTCTGTGGTTTTTGGATGCAAAAATCCCCCTCCGACCTTTGATTGACCACCCTTGGGTCAATCTGGGCCCGTAGGCCGTTTCGGAGAGGGACTGAGGAGGCGACGCGGTTGAGTCAGCGGTGCTGGCTCGGTGTTCCCGGGCGACTCTCTCTATATTGCGAAGTTCATGTACTGGTCAGGTCTGCTCCGGCCCGGGTGGTATCCATGAAGGACCTACCCGAACGGTTGGGTTGGGTTACCCCTGGTTTCACCAGCGGTAGTGCGCGAACGCCTTGTTGGCGTCGGCCATCTTGTGCGTGTCTTCACGCTTCTTCACGGCGGCGCCGCGGCCCTGAGCGGCTTCCACGAGCTCGGCGGCGAGACGCTCGACCATGCTCTTCTCGCCGCGACGGCGGGAGTAGGACACGAGCCAGCGCATGGCCAGGGCGGTGCGGCGGTCGTTGCGGACCTCCACGGGCACCTGGTAGGTGGCGCCACCAACGCGGCGGCTCTTGACCTCCACGCGGGGCTTGACCTGGTCGAGAGCCTTCTTGAAGACCTCGAGGGGCTCCTGCTTGTAGCGCTCTTCGATGATGGTGAAGGCTCCGTAGAGGATGCCCTCGGCGGTGGACTTCTTGCCACCGAACATCAGGATGTTGGCGAACTTGGCGACGACCTTCTCACCGTACTTGGCGTCCGGGAGAACTTGGCGCTTATCTGCTTGGCGGCGACGACTCATGTTCGTTTAGCTCTCAGCTCTTCGGGCGCTTGACGCCGTACTTCGAGCGACGCTTGGTGCGCGTCGCCTTGTTCGTGTTGGAGGGACCCGCCGCGCCGGTGGCGTCGAGCGTGCCGCGCACCACGTGGTAGCGCACACCCGGGAGGTCCTTGACGCGACCGCCGCGGATCAGCACCACGGAGTGCTCTTGAAGGTTGTGACCCTCACCCGGAATGTACGTGGTGGCCTCGATCCCGTTGGAGAGGCGCACGCGCGCAACCTTGCGGAGGGCGGAGTTCGGCTTCTTGGGCGTGGTCGTGTAGACACGGACGCACACACCGCGCTTCTGAGGGCAGCGCTGGAGCGCGGGGGAGTCCGTCTTGACGACGAGCTTCTGGCGTCCGTGGCGGACGAGCTGATTGATAGTCGGCATGTGTAGCGAAATTCAACAGCGCCGGGAACGTACCCAGGGCGTGAGGGACGCGGAGAATACCGGCCAAACGCGGGGTGTCAAGGAGCTTTCACCGGAAAATGGATCGTTTCCGGGGGCTTGCGGGGGATCCTTGGGCTTTCGAGCGATCAGAAACGCGTGATCAGCCCGGCGCTTCCGAGGCCCAGTTGCACGCTGAGTGTAATTGGCGCCACGCCGTCGTTTCGTCCTGGCTGACCCGCCAACGCCTCGCTGCCCCCCAGGCGCAGCCGCCGCTGCCGGCGCTCCGGCACGAAGTTGACGTGGGCTTCGATGATCCCGACCAGCATCAGCGCCACGAAGCCGCCCGTGAGGATGTAGTTGCTGACCCTCACGCGGCGCTCTCGGTCGATGAACTGGAGTTCTTCCGGCGTGCGGGGACCGCCGGGAGGGCTCACGTCCAAGGCGCAGTTGGACGGATCGGCGGTACACTGGGCCGAGATCGCCAGGAGAGATCGGTGGCCGATGTAGGTGCCCAGCGAGCCAGCCAGCAGGGCTAGTTGCCCAACGGCCAGAGTGGCACCGAAGATCCTGTTTCCATTGCGGAATTGACCCACCCCGAAGGGCACCGTGGCCAGGGCGCGCGAGTTCGGGAGCACGATCGTCTCGTAGTTGGCGAGCTCTTCCAGGTGGCGCAGCCGCTCCTGTTCGGCGGCCATCCGCAGCAGACGCTGGCGCTCCTCCTCGTCCAGCCGCTCGGCCGCCGCGCGTTCCGCCTCACGCTGCCGGGCCTCGAGCTGGGCGCGCGCCTCGTCGAACGCGGTCTGGACGGCCGCCGGGAAGCTCAGGGGGTCCAGGGTGTAGGCCGGGTCCTCTTCGAGGAGCTGGCGGAACTGGTCGCGGGCCTCGTCACCACGCCCCATGAACAGGTATGCGGCGCCGAGGTATTTGCGGGACTCGAGGCGCAGCGCGACGTTGCGCACCCGCGGCACGGGGCCGAGCACCAGGTCTTCGAACAGCCGCACGGCCACCTCGAAGTGCTGGGCGTCATACTGGGTGCGGGCCGCCTCGAAGTCCTCGAGGTCGTCCGCCAGCGCGGGGAGCGCCGAGAGAGAGAGCGCCAGCGCGACCCCCACGGAGAGCACGGCACCCCAGAGCGGGCGCGACAGGCAGGCCGATCCCGGGCGCTGTCGGGGTGGCGTCATGGAGACCGGAAGAGGGTTGGCAAGGGATCAGTCGGGCGCTGGCGTGGGTGGAGTCTCCTGCACGGTGAGGCTGGGCTCGAGGGAGGCGCGATGCTCCGTGAGCTGGCCTGCGCGCAGACGCACCACCCCTGTATAAACCCGATGACCTTCCGCTGTCACGGTCAAGCGCCGGGTGTCCTCGGCGCGGGACATGGGCACCGAGAGGATCTCCCGTGTGCGGCCTTGGGCAGGCGCCCCCGAACCGCCCGCCACGGCCACGTCGGCGGGCGTGTTGGCCACCACGTAGACGCTGGCGGGCCGGAACGCGAGCCGCAGCGGCAGCTCGAAGGGCTCCTCGCCCACAGGCACGTCCGCCACGAAGGTGCGCTCCACGCAGCACTCGGCGCCACCCACCACGCGGAACGTGTGTCGCCCCGGGGCCAGCGTGACCTCACGGAAGCTGGGACCAAAGGCGCGCAGCGCGCCGCCGTCGACCGCGATCTCCACATTGGCGGGGGACGGCTGGAAGACCACTTGCCGGGGACCGCGGGGTGTGACGCGGGGGCTCGACCGACCGTCGCGCGGCTCGCCAGAGTCCTCGGAGCCACCATCCGTGCCGGGAGGTTCTGCGACACCGACCGCCGCGTCGAGGAGGGAGCCAGCGGCCAACGTGGGAGCGTCAGCGCGCAGGCGCCCCTGGTCGCGAGCGCCGGAGGGCCGGTCCGCCAGCGCGTCGTCGCCGGGAGCATCTGCTTCCGTGCGGTCGGCCCCTTGGGCCGCGAGGCCAACGGCGAGCGCGATGAGCAGCGCGCCAGCGCCCGCGAAGACCCACGGCAGCGGGCTGCGCCTCGTGGAGCCGAGGGTCTCGATCTGCCGCAGCGCCTCGGCGTTGCCCTCGTCGAGCGCGAGCACACGGTTGAACGCGTCCATGGCGGCAGGGATGTCCCGCGTGCGGATGCTCTCCGTGCCCGTGCGGATGAGCTGCGCCACGCTGCTCTTGGTCAACGCGGTGGCCGTCTCCACGGGCTCTTGCAGATAGGCGATGACGGCGGCGTCCGGGTCGCTGAGGCCCACGCTGTGGCACCACGTCACGAGCGCCGCCGAGAGTTCGGCCGCGTTCGCGTAGCGGTCTGCTGGGCTGCGCGCGAGGCAGCGGGCGATGATGCGCGCCAGCCCAGCGCCGATGCTGGGCCTCACCCGCAGCGGGTCCATGTACTCGGCGTCCATGACGCGCCGCAGGATCTGGTGTGGGTTGCGCCCCGTGAAGGGCAGGCGCCCACAGGCCAAGTAGTAGAGCACGGTGCCCAGCGCGAAGAGGTCGCTGCGCTCGTCCACCTCGCCCGTCTCGACCTGCTCGGGGGCCATGTGGCCCGGCGAGCCCAGGATCTGGCCGGTGGCGGTGAAGGACTGCGTGTCGAGGATCTGCGCGATGCCGAAGTCCGTGAGCTTCAGCGTGCGGCCCTCGTGGATCATGACGTTCTCGGGCTTGACGTCGCGGTGGACGATGCCGTGCGCGTGGGCGGCCTCGAGCGCGCGGGAGATCTGGAGCGTCATGGCCACCGCGATCTCGGCGGGCAGCTCGGGGTGCTGCGCACCGAAGTCCTTGAGCGTGGGGCCCGTGAGCAGCTCGGCGGCGATGTAGCTGTGCTCGGAGTCCGCGCCCGAGAAGTCGTACACCTCGAGGATGTGGGGGTGCTTGAGCCGCGCCACGCTCTTGGCTTCGCGAGCGAAGCGCTGGCGCGCCTCCGAGGAGGCTCGCAGGTGCGGGTGCAGGATCTTGAGCGCCACCTCGCGGTCGAGGTGCGTGTCGCGGGCGCGATAGACCGTGGCCATGCCGCCGTGGCCCAGCTCCTCTTCCACCTCGTACTTTTCGACTCGCTGCATCGCCTCGGTGTCACGCAGCGTACCGCGCGCGCAGAAGGGTCAGCTCATCGCGCGCGAACCGCAAGCGTCACAGCGCGTGGCGAACACGGGCATGGGCTTTCGACAGTGGGGACAGGGGCGGTGCCCCGGCAGCGCGCCCTGGTCCACGGCCACCAGACGGGGCGCGTCGGGGTCGGTGCTGTCCGCGGCGACCTGCAGGTGTCCGCCCAGCAGCTGGTCGTCCGGGAGCGCGCTCACCTGGCGCAGCGTCGCGGCCAGCCCGGTGAGCTGGCGGTCGTCCAGCACGGTGTCGAGCGACGCGCGCGTGCGGGCCCGAAAGCCGACGATGACGCCGAGCGTCACGGGGCTGTAGGCCTTCACGGGCGGCCAGGCGCAGGGTCCGAGATACGCGTGGGTGGCGCTGGGCACCAGGCGCGTCAGCTCGAGGGCGGCATCGCGCGTCTCGCTGGGGCTGAGCTGCACGTGGAAGCGCTCGACCAGGGCCTTCGCGTCCGTGGCGTCTTGCTGCTCGAAGCGGAAGAAGAACGCCACGTCGGTGGCGTGCTCGGCCAGGCGCACGCTGCTGGCCTGCACCAGGCGCTCACGGTCTCCGGACGAGTCGCCGCGCATCACGAAGTAGACGGCGATCACCGCGCCGCCCACGAAGACGAGCGCCACCAGCGCCACCAGCACCAGGAGGATGGACATGCGGGCGGGATAGCACGAACGGAACGGCGGGGCGCTAACGCCCTGCGAGCCGCAGCTCGTCCACGGCGCCCAGGATCTTGGGCAGGTCGGTCTTGGGGCGCCCCGTGCGGTCACACACCCACGTGGCGGCGCCCGGGATGGACTCGCTGGTGTAGATGGGCGCGGTCCGCATGGTGGCCAACTGGATGGCCGTCAGCACCGAGCGCGCCGCGCTGAGCCAGAAGCCGTCGCCCAGAATGACCGCGGCCCGGTAGGGCGAGTGGCGCTGCACACGAGAGAGCTGGCCTGCGGTGACCAGGCGAATGTCCGGCTCGGGCAGCGGGATGTTGGCCTCCACCACCAAGATGGTGCCCAGCCGGCGGTCGTTGTGGTCGGCCGCCAGGGCCTCGAAGTCGCGCACCGCCAGGTCGACCACCCCGGCGTCGATGCGAGCGCGGAAGTTCACGAGGTGGATGTCCTCGAAGCGCGCGATGGCCCCGAAGGCCCCCGCATGCCGGAGTTCGAGCTTGCTCATGGTCTATGCGTCTCCGATGCGCAGCGCGCCGTGCCACATGCCGAGGTAGAGCGCCGTGTCGCCGAGGCACATGGTCGCCCAGGCGTTGTCGTGGGCCTTCGAGATGTCCCCCTCGAATACCTTCACGCGGTACACGGTCTTCCCTGCGTTCAGCAGGTCGAGCCCCAACAGCTCCCAGCGCTCGCGGCCCACGCGTGGCCGTGCCGAGGCGTGGCCGTGCGGCACGGGCTTCTCCAGCACCGTGCGCGAGTAGATGTACACGACGCCGCGGCGGGAGGCCTTGGGTGGCGAGGTGACGACGTTCACGTCCTTGCGCTCCCACGCGACCGTGAGCTTGCCGTCCGCGCTCATGCGCAGGCATGTCAGCCCGGGCACGTCTTCGTAGCGGAACATCTCGAGCGGGTTCGAGTACCCGTAGGTGTTGCCCACCACGATGAGCTCGCCCTGGAACGCGATGACGGAGTTCTCGCACTCGCTGCCGCCCAGCCCGGCGAACACCGGCACCTTGGCGCTGGGCACGTTGGCTTTGCCAGCCGCCTCTTGCGGCAGGACAACCACGTTCATGGGGTTGGCGGCATCGCCGATGACCACGTAGTCCCCCGCGAGCGTGGGCGTGGTGCCCGAGGCCCCGGTCACCCCGCTGAACTTGCTCTTCCCGTTGGCCCGGTACCAGTTCTCGTACTCGTAGCTCCACTTCAGGACCACCGCGTCGGCCTCCCGCGCGCAGCGGGTCATGACGTGCTCGCTGACCACGAAGGCGCCGCGCGCGCTCGAGCAGAAGGAGTTCTCGATGCGGCTGGGCTTGCCCCCGTGTGTGAGCCGGAGCGGGCTGACCGGCGGACACCCGTCGGGCACGGCGATGCCGACGTAGCCGTTGTCGCTCACCCACCAGTAGCCGCTCTCGGGCAGCTCACCGGCCGCGAGCGGGGTGCTGGTGTGCACGGGCTGCACCGCGATCAGGTTGCCCGCGTTGGGCACCGTGGCGGGCAGGAACTGCTCGTCGAAGCCGCCGATGGCATTGGGCGCGAGCACCATGACGCCGTTCCGGTTCCAGGAGACGCCGCCCGGGGCGACCAGGCTGCGCGCCAGCGGCACCACCAAGCGGCCCAGCGCATCCACGAAGCAGTAGGTGCCTCCCGCCACCTGACTGAACAGGCGCCGCGGGTTGAACATGGCGTCGCTGGTCCGCATGTTTCGGTGCGGGATGCGATGCACGTTGAGGGGCTGGAGCGTGTCTTTGTGGAGCCGCACCACGTAGGCGCTCTTGCGCGTGAACGTGATGCTGAGCGGGTGGCCCTCGGCGTCGAGGCCGAACCCGGGGCACATGCCGCCCATCTGGAGCACGCCCTCCTTGCGCTGGAAGTAGCGGAGCTCCACCTGCGCTGCCGTGGGGCCGATGCGCCCGACGTCACTGGCGCCGCAGTCGTCATGCATGCTGTGGGGCGGTGCGGTGGTCATCGCGGTGGCGGGGGCAACGGCCAGCTCGTCGGCGCGCCTCATGACGGACGCGTCGCACAGGCTGGCGTGATGCAGCGTCGCCTTCGGGGTCTTGTCAGCCCAGCTCATGTCTCGGCTCCCGCGAGCGAGACTATAGGGATGGCGCGCGCGGGGGAAGCCCTGTTCGCGCTCCGAGAGTCATGGGCCGACGTCGAGCGTCGCCAGCCACGTCCGGGCCTCGGCGACACTGGCGAAGACCTTGTGGGGATACTCGAAGGGCGAGAGCCACATGACCGCCGTGAGCGCACCGCGCACCAGCGCGGATGACATCACGTAGGCCTCGCCGCGGCAGTAGCGCCGCGTGTGTTCGCGGTTCCGGGCGGAGAAGTCGGCGAAGAGCTTGCGCACATCGGCGCCCGGCACGCCGGCCTGGTTGGCGTCCACGAGCAGCGTGTACGGCTCCTTGCGCGCGAAGACACGCTCACGCAGGGCGCTGGTCATGGCCTCGGCTTCGCGCACCCCGAGGGTGCCTCGCAGCACGAGGCTGACGCGCGGGAAGGAGCCGCTGTCGAGAGTGAACGGCGACTGCGGGGCGGCGAGGGATTCGGTGGAGGGTGGCGTCATCGGGGCTCGGGTGGCGGTCCAGCGGGCGACGCTACGGGGTCTCGGGCCTCTGGGAAAGAGACCCTGGTCGTGGACACCCGGCCGGGGACGTCGGTGGCAGCGTGGACGCTCGGGGCGGCGCAGCGTCTTGACCACATTCCGGGAGGGCTGTAGACGCAGCCGCATGACTGCGCCCGTTCGTGTTCGCTTTGCGCCCTCCCCCAGCGGCTACCTGCACATCGGTGGGGTGCGCACGGCCCTCTACAGCTGGCTGTGGGCCCGCAAGCTGGGCGGCACGTTCATCCTGCGCATCGAGGACACCGACGCGGAGCGCAGCACGCAGGAGAGCGTGGACATCATCCTCGACTCCATGCGCTGGCTGGGGCTCGACTGGGACGAGGGCCCGGACGTGGGCGGGCCGAACGCGCCCTACCGGCAATCGGAGCGCCTGGACACGTACAAGGACCACGCCGAGAAGCTCATCGCGAGCGGGCACGCCTATCGCTGCTACGCCACGAAAGAAGAGATCCAGGCCGCCCGCGACGCGCACACGGCCACGGGCACCAAGGACGGCTTCGTGTTCGAGAGCCCCTGGCGCGACCGCACCGATGGCGACCCGTCGGAGCCGCACTCGGTGCGCTTCAAGTGCCCTCGCGAGGGCAGCACCACGTTCGTGGACCTGATCCGCGGACCCATCGAGGTGGCCCACAGCACGCTCCAGGACTTCATCCTGCTGCGCAACACGGGGCTGCCGCTCTACAACTTCGGCTGCGTGGTGGACGACGTGACCATGGGCGTGACGCTCGTGGCGCGCGGTGACGACCACATCATCAACACCACGCCGCAGGTGCTCATCTACCAGGCGCTGGGCGTGCCGGTGCCGGAGTTCGCGCACCTGCCCATGGTGCTGGGCCCCGACGGCAAGCGCTTCAGCAAGCGGCACGGCGCGGTCAGCGTCATGGAGTACCGCGACCTCGGCTACCTGCCCGACGCGGTGCTGAACTACCTGGCGCGCCTGGGCTGGAGCCACGGGGACCAAGAGGTGTTCACGCGCGAGGAGCTCATCCAGCACTTCGACTGGGCGCACTGCGGGAGCCAGGCCGGCAAGTACGAC